>DATHUD010000634.1:0-29004 GCA_035462575.1 Thermoanaerobaculia bacterium
GAGAGGGGCTCCGGTTTGTCGGGTTTGCTTTACTCTCCCTCTCCTTTAGGAGAGGGAGCCGGAGGGTGAGGTCGCAGGCCACAGCAGCCCCCATTTTCATAGAGGAGGGCCGGGGTGGTGAGGGCCCGGTAGGGGGCTCGGCCGCAATCTGACAAAGTGGAATTAGCTTCCGGGGAGGATCTCGCCGCCTCGGAGACGCCCCACGGGGCGTCTCTACAGTGGGTTGGCGACCTTGGAGCTTGGCGGGAAAAAAGAGGGGGACGTGCGGTGCACGTCCCCCGAAGAGAGTGGATGGAAGCCGGCCCTACGCGCGGTCGGCTTCAGGGGCGGCCGGCTGCGGGGGCGCCGGCGTGGGGGCGGGCGGCTTCGGCTCGGGCAGGGCCTTGCGCGACCGGCCCCGGAACGGCTTCAGGCCGAAGTCGGCCAGCTTTTCCGACCGGATGCCGTAGTGCTGCTTGACCGCCAACTGCAGGATCGTGGCCTGCCGCTCCGCTTCCTGGAGGGAGGTCTTGAGCTGCTGGGAGGCCTCCTGCTTGCCCGCCGTGTGGAGCGCCTGCCGGTCGGCGGACTCGACGATCCGGACGAGCACCGCCTCGAAGCGGACGCGGCTCGGCTCCAGGTGCTGGAGCTCCTCCCGGTTGCTGTTCAACCGCGCGAGCAGCCGCTGCAAACTGCCCATCTTCCCTTTCACCGTCTTTTCCTGCGCCATGGTCTTTCTCCTTTTCTGGGCCTTCCGGGCCCGATGAGCCCCCGGAGCCTCGATTGGCGCCGGAGGAGCAGCCTGCCCGGCATCTTCCCGGCCGGAACAGGCTGTGCTGCAACTTCATGGGTGATGATCTTGCATCATGGTTGGCTTCGTGTCAATATGGTATCTCGAACGTAGACGGATGGACTGGCCGCGTACCTGGATAGTTGAGGGCGCGGAAAGAGGTTCGGATTGGATCGAACGCTTCGCGAGTAGATGCGGAAGTGGTCCTGGTTCTTTGACAACTGAAACGAGTAACCTCCCGCCGGGGCCGCGGCCACCCCGGGCGGGAGGCCATTCCCATCCCGCGCCCCGCTTTGCGGCGGGCGGGGCGCGCGGCCTTGTTCTTGCCTCCCCGGGCCGGAGCGCGTCCGGCACTTTCGGGAGATTCCGCGACAGGCTCTAGGTGGCGTCCGGCAGCTCGGTCTCGACCTTTCTCAGGCGCGGGTTCAGGGAGGAGAGAAGGGTGACGACGATGATGAGGAGGCCCAGGGTCATGAACAGGAGCCCGACGCCGCGCCCCTTCCCGACCCCGATGAGCTGGCCGACGGTGTCTGCGAGCGCGCCCCCGGGTGCCATCAGGGGCTCGAAGACGCGGTCGGAGAGGGGGCCCGCGAGGAGGAAGGCGATGGGCGCCATGGAGCTGGCGATCAGGGCGCGCATTCCGAACACCCGTCCCTGGATGTCGTGCGCGACCTTGCTCTGCCAGATGGCCTGGCTCAAGCCGCCGACGAACGGGCTGAGCGCCATGAAGGCGAAGGACGCGAGAGCGATCAACGCCACGTTGGGCTGCAGGCCGCCGAGCAGGAGGATGGGAGCCTGGAGCAGGAGGAAGAGCAGGATGCCCAGGACCCGGTTGCGCGGCCCGCCCCACACGCTCAGGGCGACGCTGCCCAGGAGCCCGCCGGCCGCCGAGGCCGCGCTCACGGCGCCGAGGTTTTCCGCCGATCCGAAGCTCAGGATGAGGGGCGTGAGCAGCACCTGGACGATGGCGAGAGAGAAGTTCGTCACCGCGAAGAGGCCCAGCAGGCTGAGCAGCCCCGGCCGTTGCCGGATGTAGGTCCAGCCGAACCGGAAGTCACCCCACATGGAGCGGCGCTGTGCGCCGGCGGGGGAGGGCGCCGGGCGCGGCAGGCGGATGCACAGGATGACCAGGAAGGCGAAGAAGAAGGTCGAGATGTCGATCATGATCACGCCGTGGTAGTCGATGACCGGGACGAGGGCGGCGGCCAGGGGGGGGGAGATGATGCCGGTGGCGATGCCCGCCGCCTGGGCCATGCCGCTCATCCGGGCGAGCTGCCGCCGGGGGACGAGCTGGCTCGTCGAGGCGACCAGGGCGGGACCCTGGAGCGCGCTGAAGCCGACCATGACGACCACGATGACGTAGACGTGCCAGAGCTGCAGCCGGTCGGTGTAAAGCGCCAGCGCCATCAGGCCGGTCATCACGGCTGCGCCCGAGTCTCCGAGGAGGATCAGGCGCTTTCTGTCCCAGCGGTCCGCCAGCACGCCCGCGAGGGGGGTGACGAGCAGCGCCGTGCAGGTGGCCACGAAAGCCATCATGGCGTACTGGGTGGCCGACGCGTTCTGGCGGTAGACCCAGACGCCCAGGGCGAAGCTGCCGAGCCCGGTGCCGATGCCGGAGACGAACTGGCTGAACCAGAGCAGCAGGTAGAGGCGCAGGCCGCGTTCCGGGCTCGTGGGGGGAGGCAGGATGCGGTTGCCGAGGGCGGCGAGCGATTCGCGCAGGCGCCGGAACGGGCGGCGCTCCTCCCGGGCCGCTTCCTCGGCTTTCCTGGCGGCCTCCTCCCTCTCCCGGTCCACGAGCTCTGCCAGGCGGCCGAGCGTCGGGCGTTCCAGGAAGGTCGCGAGCGGCCTCTCCAGGCCGTAGCGCTCCACGACCCGCCCCATCAGGAGCACGGCGCGGAGCGAGTCTCCGCCGAGCTCGCGGAAGTCGTCCTCCGGGGAGGCGGGCCGGTGTCCCAGCACCTCTTCCCACAGGCCGGCCAGCTCGGTTTCGAGCCCGGAGACGCCCGCGGCGGCAGGAGGGGGGGGCGGCTCGGGGAGGGGCGGGAGAGCCGCCCGGTCGATCTTTCCGTCCGCCGTCAGCGGCGGGCGCTCCACGAAGGCGAAGGCTTCGGGCACGAGGTGCTCGGGGAGGGTGCCGAGCAGGTGCCGGCGCAGATCCTCCGCACCTGGCCGCGCCGCGCCGAGGGGGACGATCCAGGCGGCGAGCCGCCCCGGGCCGGCGGTCTGCCAGGCGACGAGGGCGCGCCCTACTCCCGGGTGCCGTTCGAGAGCGGCCTCGAGGCGGGCCGGGTCGACGGATTCGCCGAGGCTTTCGGGGAGCGTCTCTTCCCGGGGCTCGCGGATCTCGATGCGGCCGTCCGGCAGGAGGCACCCGCGCTCGCCGGTGGGGGCGAGGTGGGGGACGGTGCCGGCGTGGAGGTCTCCCTCGACCCAGGACGGCAGCGCTCTTCCCGAGCCGCTTTGCACCTGGAGGCGATGTCCGGGGAAGGGGGTGACACGCAGGCGGCCCACCGCGGGCGCGGCGAAATCCGCCGCCTCCAGGGGGCCCAGGGCGGCCAGGGGGCTTCCCCAGCCGGCGTAGAGACGGGCCTTGGGACAGAGGGCGGCCAAGCGGGCGGGCAGGGAGACCGGGATGCGGTCGCCATGGAGGAGCACCCGCTGCAGCGAGGCGAGCTCTCCCCGCCCTGTCCGCTCGGCGGCCGCGAGCGCGGCTTCCAGGACGGCCGGCGGCGAGACCCAGACGGTGGCCTTCTCCCGCTTCGCGAGGGTGAGCAGGCGCTCGGGGTCGGCGAGCTCGTCCGGACCGGGTACTACGGCCTTGCCGTTTCCGGCGAGCGCCCGGGCGAGGTCCGGCGGGACGGCGAGGAGGCGGTCGTCCGGAGACGTCTCCCAGGAAGCGGGGCCGGGGGGCTCCGGGGGGGAGAGGCGGAGGGGCGAGGGGTCGAGCCAGGCCGCCTCTTCCGTGGCGAGCCGTGCCAGCAGGCGGCGGTAGGTTTCGATGACCTCCGTGACCAGGCCCTCGGGGAGGATCTCCTCCGCCGCCTGGTAGATGAGGTCCAGCCCGCCGTTGTCGCGCTCCAGGAGGACGCAGAGGAAGAGGACCTGGGGGATCGAGATCCGGAGGTCGGTCAGGGCGATCCGGGGCCCGCCTTCCCCCTCGGCGGGCGCGCTCTCCTCCCCGGCGGGCCCGTGGCCGGCGCCGGGAGGCGGGGGCAGCTCTTCTTCGGCCGGGGCGTCGTGGCCGTACTCGATCACGCTGTCGAAGAGGACGGGCAGGAGGGCGCGGGCGCCGGCTCCGCGACGGCGCCTCAGGTCCCGCAGCACCTGGTGTCCCGAGTAGTGCTGGTGGTCCAGGTCTTCCAGGAGCCGCCGGTGGAGGAGCTTCGCCCGCTGGCCGAACGGGGCCTCTCCCCCTTCCACCCGCAGCAGGTGGAGGGTGTTGAAGTTGCCGATGACGCGCTGGATCTGGGGGTGGTCCTCCGGCCGGTAGACGCCCATCACCCCGAGGGTCAGGCGGGGGCCGCCGTTCCAGGCGGCGATCGTCTCGGCGAAGGCGGCGGCGAGGAGCGCCGTCGGGTTCAACCCTTCCCGTTGGGTCCGCTGCTGAAGGCTCTGCCAGGTCTCCGGCGGGAGGAGCTCCACGATCTCCTTGCCGATGCGGGGGACCGTGGCGGGACCGACGTCGCGCGCCAGGGGGAGGCGCGGCATCGGCGGGAGCGTTTCCAGGCGCTCGGCCCAGTAGTCGCGGGAACGGCGGTAGGACGGGCCGTCGCGGAAGGCGGCGAGGGCCCTGGCGTGATCGAGGAAGGAGATGTCCAGGGGCGGCAGCTCGCCGTCCGGGTGGAGGACGAGCTGGGCGAGCTCTTCTTCCAGCACGGTGCGGGTGGGGCCGTCCATGAGCACGGCGTGGAAGCGGGAATGGAGCCGCAGCCAGCCGTCCGGGAACTGGTGGACGAGGACCTCGAAGAGGGGCCAGCGGTCGGTGCGGAACTGGCCGTAGCG
The DNA here is from genome assembly GCA_035462575.1 of Thermoanaerobaculia bacterium. Classification (GTDB taxonomy): domain Bacteria; phylum Acidobacteriota; class Thermoanaerobaculia; order Multivoradales; family UBA5704; genus DATARR01. The sequence goes on from DATHUD010000634.1 coordinate 4,775, forward strand.
CATGTGGTCCCGGGCTTCGTTCAGGCGCCGCTCGGCCTCGGCCTCCGGGAACGCGGTCAGGTCCCGGACCTCGACCTGGAACGGCGGCACCTCGGGGAGCGCGCGCTGCGTCCCGTCGGGCAGAACGACGGTGCGCAGGATCTCGTGCCTCCGGATCATGCGCGCGAAGCCGGCGTTCAGGTCGTCCAGGAACGTCCGGACGGAGTCCGTCACGACCACGTGCTCGAGATAGACGTTCCCCCCGCTGCCGCCGAGGTCGAAGAGGCCGCTGCCGCCGATCCAGAAGGCCTCCTGGGCGTCGGTGAGCGGCACGGGGGCCGAGCGGTCGACCGGCCCCGTGGCGATCGAGGGCACCTCGGGGACGCTCGTCGCCGTCTTCTGTTCGCGCAGGCGGGCGAGGAGCTTCTCCCGCTGATCGGGAGAGAGGGAGGCGAGGCGGCGGGCGGTTTCGCTCACTGTTCCACCTCGTCCAGAAGGCTCGCCAGGAGCTTTTCGTCCGCCGACTCGATCTGGGCGCTCTCGATCCTCTCCGCCAGGCGGGCGACCGTCCCCGCTTCGTAGAGGGCGCGAAGCGGCAGGTCGACGTTGAAGACGCTGCGGATGCGCGAGACGAGCTGCATGGCGAGCAGCGAGTGGCCCCCCACGTCGAGGAATCCGTCGTCGACGCTCACGCGCTCCAGTTGGAGGGCCTCGGCCCAGATCCGGGCGAGGAGCTCCTCGCTGGGGGTGCGCGGGGCCACGAAGGGGCGCTCCAGGTCCAGCCGGTCCGCGTCCGGCGCGGGCAGGGCGCGCACGTCGAGCTTGCCGTGGACGGTGAGCGGCATGTGGTCGAGCGGGAGGAAGGCGCCGGGCACCATGTAGTCCGGCAGCCGCTCCGAGAGCTCTGAGCGCACCGACTCGACGAACCCCCGGAGGCTGCTCCAGGCGAAGCGCTCGTCCGTGTTCCCGGGAGGCTCCGGCGGGGTCTCCTCTTCGTCGGGCCGCACGGCGTAGACGTTGTAGAGGCGGGTCCTCTGGAGCGCCGCGTCCTGCTCGACCGCCACCCTGAAGCCGCGGCCCTCGAGCATGCGGGTGACCTCGGCCAGGCGGCCGTCTTTGTCGTGCACCTCGACCGCGACCTGGCGGACCCGGGGCCAGTGCTCTTCGGCCAGGCCGGCCAGGACCTCCATCTCGCTCTTCTCGACGTCGATCTTCAAGAGGTCGATCCTCGAGATCCCTTCGTCTTCGATGACCTGCGACAGGGTCTTGAGCTCGCAGTCCACGGTCTGGCTGGTCAGCCGGTCGTCCAGGAGCTCCTCCAGATCGGCGCCTTCCGCCTGGGCCTCGCCGTCCAGGAGGAAGGAACGGACCACCTCCCGCTCTTCGGCGGCGTCGGCGAAGCGGCCGGAGATGACCGAGACGTGCGGGTAGTAGACGAGCTCCGCGCGGCCCGGGGCGGCGGCCAGGCCGCACTCGAAGACGCGGGCGTCCAGCCCGTAGAGCTCGGTGTTCAGGCGCAGCGGCTCGCAGACCTGGGGGATGGGCTCGAAGGCGTAGTAGCGAGCCCGGCGCAGGTGGCGGGCCGCCCAGAGCGAGAACAGGCCGATGTTGGCCCCCACGTCGAAGATGCAGGCGTCTTCCGAGAGCCGGATGCCGTGGTGCAGGTAGCTCTGCTCCAGGAAGATCTCGCGGTAGAGGAACTCGGTCTCGCTCCGGTTCAGGTGGAAGACGGGCATGCCGTTGGGGAGCTCGTGGAGCGGGTGGCCGCCGGTCCTCCCCTCGCGCTTCAGGCGCAGGAGCTGGAGCACGGGGAGGGCGCGGTCCGGCCGCGGCACCAGATAGGCCACCAGGCCCCCTTCGCGGGCGATCACCCGCGCCTCGGCGACCGCCGGATGGCGGGCGAGGGCGGCTTCGATCTCGCCCGGCTCGATGCGGAACCCGCGCACCTTGACCTGCTGGTCGATGCGGCCGAGGTGCTCCAGGTCCCGCCCGGAGGCGGTGGGAAGGGTCCGCGCCAGGTCGCCCGTCCGGTACAGCCGCCCGCCGGGCTCGGGGCTCCAGGGGTCGGGGACGAACCGCTCCGCCGTGAGACCGGGCCGGCCGAGGTAGCCGCGGGACAGGCCGCGTCCGCCCACGTGGATCTCTCCGGGGACGAACGCAAGGGCGGGCTGCCCGTACGCGTCGAGGACGTACGTCCTGAGGTCGGGGAGGGGGACCCCCACCACGCTCCCGGGGGCGTCCGCCAGGTCTGCCTTGGCGAGCGGCCGGAAGGTGACGTGGACCGTGGTCTCGGTGATGCCGTACATGTTGACCAGGCGGGGGCGCTCGTCGCCGTGGCGCTCGAACCAGGGGGCGAGGGACGGGAGGTCCAGGGCCTCGCCGCCGAAGATCACCCAGCGCAGGGCGAGGTCCTTGGGGGGCAGCTCCCGCTCCGCCTGGACGAGCTGGCGGAACGCGGACGGGGTCTGGTTGAGCACCGTCACCCGCTCGGCTTCGAGGAGGGCGAGGAAGGCGTCCGGCGACCGGCTCACCCAGAACGGCACGACCACCAGCCGGCCGCCGTAGGCGAGGGCTCCCCAGATCTCCCAGACCGAAAAGTCGAAGGCGTAGGAGTGGAAGAGGGTCCAGACGTCGTCCTCCCCGAAGCCGAACCAGGGCTCGGTCGCGGTGAGCAGGCGGGCGGCGTTGCCGTGGGTGACGACCACTCCCTTGGGCCGGCCGGTCGAGCCGGACGTGTAGATCACGTAGGCGGCGTTGTCCGCCGCCGGCTCTCCGGGGCCGGAGGCGAGCGGCTCGCCGCTCTCGGCCTCGACGGCGGCGCGGCCGGCTTCGAGGTCCACCACGGAGAGGCCTTCGGTGGCGGGGAGGCGGTCGCGCGCGCCCGGCCCGGTCACCAGCACGCGGCACCCGGCGTCTGAGAGGAGGAAGGCGAGCCGCTCGGCCGGGTACTCGGGGTCCAGGGGGACGTAGGCGCCGCCCGCCTTGAGGATGGCGAGGAGGCCCACCACCATCTCCGGGGAGCGGTCGACACAGAGCGCCACCCGGCTCTCCGGCCCTACGCCCAGGCGCACCAGGAGGCGGGCGAGCCGGTTGGCCCGGCGGTCGAGCTCGCCGTAGGTGAGGGTCTCCCCCTCGCCGCGGACCGCGGGGGCGTCGGGACGGCGCGCCGCGGCGGCCTCGAACCGGCGGTGGAGGAGCTCGGGGACCCCGGCCGCCCAGGGGGCTCCGCCGGCCAGGAGCTCCTGCCGCTCGGCGTCCAGGAGCAGCGAGGCCTCCTCGTAGCGGCCGTCGGGCGCGGCGGTGAAGCTCGCGAGCGCCGCCTCGTAGCGCCGGACGGCGGCGCTCATCTGGCCGGGATGGAGCTCGGCCCGGTCGTACTGCAGGCGCAGGAGGAGCCGGGAGTTGAACGGATCGAGGTTGAAGCTCGCCATGTAGGTGAAGTTGATCTCCTCGTAGTACGTGCCGCCCAGGGTGGTGATCTCCTGGAACTGCTCCAGCCCCTGGTAGACGTGGAAGTGCACGTAGCCGAACGCCGCCTCGAACAGGGGACGTCCGCCCATTTCGCGCTGGAGCTCGACCATCGGATAGCGCCGGTGGGGGAGCATGCCGCTCTCCGCCTCGAACGCCTGCCGCGCGAGCTCCCGCCAGCTCCCTCCGGGGAGGCGCAGGCGGACGGGGGGCGTGTTGAGGAAGAGGCCCATCACGCGCTCGCCGTCCTCCTCCTCGGACCGGCCGGTGCTGACCAGGCCGCTGACCACGTCGGGGGACCCGGAGAGCACCGACAGCACCCGGGAGTGGGCGGCGAGGAGCAGGCTCTTCAAGGGCAGGCCGGAGGCGCGGGAGAGGGCCCGCAGATCCTCGCTCAAGGCCGGCGGCAGGGCCACCTCGAGGACCCCGGAGCCGCGTTCCCCCTGCCGGCCGGGAAGGGGGTGCTGGCGGGCGATCGGCGAGGCCGTGGCGCCGGCGAGCAGCTCGCGCCAGTACCGGCGGCTGTCCTCGGAGGCCTCGGCCTGGCGCTCGAGCGCCACGAACTGCCGGTAGGAGCCGGCCGTCCCCAGCGCGGGGAGCTCCTCCCCCCGGAGGAGGGCGAGGTAGGTGCGGAACAGCTCCGTCATCAGCGTCGCCAGGCTCCAGCCGTCGAGGATGGCGTGGTGGAAGCTCATCGAGAGCTGGAAGCTCTCGCCGCTCCTCCGGTCGATGCGCAGGCGCATCAGGGGAGCGTGGGTCCAGTCGAAGGGCCGCCGCTTCTCCTTCTCGGTCCAGGCCGTCAGGGCCTCCTCCTGCCGCTCGGCGGAGAGGGCGCGGAGGTCCCCGAATTCGAGGTCGAGCCCCACCTCGCGGTGGACGAGCTGGAGAGGCTCGCTGAACGCCACCATGTCGAACGAGGTGCGCAGGATCGGGTGCGCGGCCACGACGTGCTCCAGGGCACGGCGCAGCGACCGTTCGTCATGGGGAGCGCGGAGATGGTTGGTGTAGATGTCGTGATAGACGGCGATCTCCGGGGTGAGCTCGCTGTGGAAGAGCATGCCCGCCTGGAGGCGCGAGAGGGGGTAGGCGTCCTCGACGTCCTCGGGCAGCCGGGCCCGGTCGTCCGCCGTCACCAGGTCGAACGGGGCGGTGCGCAGCGGCGGCTCGGCCTCGGCGCTCGCGGCGCGCGCCTGGTCGCGCACGGTCTGGTGCTTGAAGAGGTCCTGGAGGGTCAGGTGCATCCCCGCGTCGCGGAGGCGGGCGAGGAGGCGGAGGCTCAGGATCGAGTCGCCGCCCAGGGCGAAGAAGTTGTCGAGCGCGCCGGCCCGGTCGAGCCCCAGGACCTCGGCCCAGAGCCCCGCCACGATCTCCTCGCGGGCCGTGGCCGGAGGCTCGTAGGCGGTCTCCGGCGAGGCCGGGTCCGGGGCGGGGAGGGCCCGGCGGTCGAGCTTGCCGTTGGGCGACAGCGGCAGGGCGTCCATCCCCACGAAACGGGCGGGGACCATGGCCTCGGGGAGGCGCTCCAGGAGGAAGCGGCGCAGCTCGTCGGCCGTGGCCGCCGCCGCGGGCGCCACGTAGCCCACCAGGCGGCGCACGCCCCGGTCCTCGCGCAGGGCCACGGCGGCCTCGCGGACCTGCGGGTGGCGCAGGAGAGCGCTCTCGATCTCGCCCAGCTCGATGCGCACGCCCTTGAGCTTCACCTGGTGGTCGATCCGCCCCAGGTACTCGACGGCGCCGTCCGCGAGGCGGCGGGCGAGGTCTCCTGTCCGATAGGCGCGCGAGCCCGCCTCCGGGGCTTCGAAGGGATCGGGGACGAACCTCTCGGCCGTCAGGTCCGGCCGGCCGAGGTAGCCGCGGCCGACGTTGGCGCCGGAGATCCACAGCTCGCCGGCGACACCCACGGGCACCAGGCGGCCTCCCCGGTCCACGAGGTGGATGCGGGTGTTGGCGATGGGACGTCCGATCGCCACGGCGCGGTCCTCCCCGTCCGGCGGGCAGGGCTGGAAGGTCACGTCGACCGCGGCCTCGGTGGGCCCGTAGAGGTTCTCCAGGGCCACGCCCGGCAGGCGCTCGTGGAAGCGGCGCACCAGCTCGGGCGTCAGCGCCTCGCCGCTCGCCACCACCCGGCGCAGAGAGGTGCAGCCGGCGATCCCCGGCTCCTCCAGGAAGAGCTGGAGCATGGAGGGGACGAAGTGGAGCACGGTCGCCCCCTCGGCCCTGATGCGGGCGGCCAGGGCCGCGGGGTCGCGGTGCTCGCCCGGCCGCGCGAAGGCCACCCGGGCCCCGGCGAGGAGCGGCCAGAAGAATTCCCACACCGACACGTCGAAGCTGCAGGGGGTCTTCTGCAGCACCGTGTCGGCGGGGCTCAGGGCATAGGCCTCCTGCATCCACAGCAGCCGGTTGCGGATGGCGGCGTGGTGCACCATGGCGCCCTTGGGGCGGCCGGTCGAGCCCGAGGTGTAGATGACGTAGGCGAGCTGGAGGCCGTCCGCGCTCTCCTCCAGGGCGGCGGTGTCGAAGTCGCGGGACTCGCGGCCGTCCGGGTGGAGGCAGAGGACGGGGACGGCGGTCTCCGGCAGGGCCGGCCACAGCCGCTCCTGGGTGAGGAGCACGGCCGGCCGCGCGTCGTCCAGCATGAAGGCGAGGCGCTCCTGCGGGTAGTCGGGGTCCAGGGGGACGTAGGCGGCGCCGCTCTTCAAGACCGCGAGGAGGGCGGCCATCAGCTCCAGCGAGCGCTCCAGGACGACGCCCACCCGGGTCTCGGGCCCGGCGCCCAGGGAGCGCAGGTGGCGGGCCAGGCGGTTGGCCCGGGCGTCGAGCCCGGCGTAGGTCAGGCTCTCGCCCTCGAAGCTCGCGGCGATCGCATCGGGCGTGCGCGCCGCCTGCGCCTCGATCAGGTGGTGGAGGCCGCCGCGCTCCCGCGGCCAGGCGTAGGCCACGGCCGTGTCGTTCCACGCGTGGAGGAGCTGGCGCTCCTCGGCGGGGGAGAGGAGAGGGAGCTCGGAGACGGAGCGGAGCGGAGCGCGGGCCATCCCCGCGAGAAGGGTTTCGAAGCCGCGGGCCAGGCGGTGGGCGGTGCCGGCGTCGAACAGCTCGGTGCGGTAGTCCAGGGAGCCGAAGAGGCCGCCCGGCCCGTCCATCAGAGAGACGTGCAGCTCGAACTGCGCCCGGTGCGCGGCGAAGGGGAAGGGGTGTGCCGCGAGCGCGCCCGGCCGCTCCTCGACCGCGGGGAGGTTCTGGAAGGCGAGCATCACCTGGAACAGGGGGCTGCGCGACAGGTCGCGGGGGAGCTCCAGGGCGTCGATCAGCCGCTCGAAAGGGAGGTCCTGGTGGGCTTCGGCGCCGAGCACGGTCTCCTTCATCCGGGCGAGGAGCGCCGGGACTTCGGGGTCGCCCGCGAGATCGGCGCGCAGCACCAGGGTGTTGATGAAAAAGCCGATCAGCCCCTCGAGCTCCGGCCGCACGCGGCCCGAGGCCGGGGTGCCGAGGAGGAGGTCGTCCTCGCCCGTGAGGCGCGCGAGGAAGGCGGCCCAGCCCGCCGCGAGGACCATGAACAGCGTGGCCTCCTGCTCGCGGGCGAGCTCGCGCAGAGCGGCGGCCGTGCCGCTGTCGACGGCGACCGGCGTGCGGCCGCCGTGCGAGGTCTGGACGGCGGGCCAGGGGCGGTCGACGGGAAGGGGGAGCCGGGTGGGGGCGCCCGCGAGGCGCTCGCGCCAGTAGCGGAGCTGGCCCTCCAGAATCTCGCCCTCGAGCCAGCCGCGCTGCCAGGCGGCGAAGTCGGAGTACTGCAGAGGGAGCTCGGGGAGCGCAGGAGAGCCGGCGTCTCCCGCGGCGTAGAGCCGGGTCAGCTCGCGCACCAGGAGGCCCATGGACCAGCCGTCGGTCGCGATGTGGTGGAGGAGGAGGACGAGCACGTGGTCGTCGGGGTCGAGCTCGAAAAGGACGGCGCGGAGCACGGGGCCGCGGGCGAGGTCGAACGGCTCTCCGGTCAAGGCCGCGGCGATCCGGCTGGCTTCGGCCTCGCGGCGAGGCGCGGGCAGCCCGGCCAGGTGGACGGCGGGGAGCGGGACGGCGGCCGGAGGCCGGACGATCTGCCGGGGCTCGCCGTCGACCATGGCGTAGACCGTGCGCAGCACGTTGTGGCGGCGCGCGGTCTCGGTCAGGGCGCGCGCGAGCGACGCGGCGGAGAGGGCGCCCCGCAGGCGCACGGCTTCGGTGATGTTGTAGGCCGTGTCTCCGGGTTGGAGCTGGTGGAGGAACCAGAGGCGCTGCTGGCCGAAGGAGAGCGGGGCGGGGCCGGAGCCGGGACGGCGCGCGATGGCCGGGCGGGTGCCGGTCTCCACCCCTTTCTTGCGGAGCAGCTTCTCGAGCAGGAGCTTGCGCTTGTCGGAGAGCTCTAGGGCGCTGGTCATGACGGGAATCCTTCCTCGGCGGTCGCTTCGGCGAGGAGCCGGGCTTCCACCTCTTCATCCGAAAGCCCGGCGAGCTCGACTCGCAGGGCGGCGGTCTCTTCCACCTTGGCACCGTCGTCCGAGAGGCGCAGGACGGAGGCCAGGCCGGCGACCGTGGGCTCCTCGAACAGGCTGCGAAGCTGGAAATCGATGTCGAAAGCCTCGCGGATGCGCGCCACGGCCTGGGCGGCCGTGAGCGAGTCGCCGCCCAGCTCGAAGAAATGGTCGAAGGCGCCCACCGTCTCCACCTTGAGCACCTGGCCCAGGATCTCGGCCAGGACCTGCTCCAGCGGATCGCGGGGGGCGACGAAGCTCACGGAACGCTCGTCCGCCGGCGGGGGCAGGGCCGCGCGGTCCACCTTGCCGCTCGGCAGCACCGGCAGCTCGTCCAGGGTGACGAAGGCCCCCGGGACCATGTAGGCCGGCAGACGCTCGGCGAGGAACGCGCGCAGCTTCGCGGGGTCGATCGGCCCGCCGTCTCTGGGGAGGACGTAGCCCACGAGGCGCGAGATCCCCGGCACGTCCTCGCGCACGGTCACGACCGCCTGCCGGACCTCCGGGAAGCGGGCCAGCGCGACCTCGATCTCCCCGGGCTCGATGCGGAATCCGCGGATCTTCACCTGGTGGTCGGCGCGGCCCAGGAACTCCAGGTCGCCGTCCGGCCGGTGGCGGCCGAGGTCGCCGGTCCGGTACAGGCGCGCGCCCGGCTCGCCGGAGAGCGGATCGGGGACGAAGGCCTCGGCCGTCAGGTCGGCCCGGCCGAGATAGCCGCGCGCGAGGCCGGCGCCGCCTAAGAACAGCTCGCCGGCCACGCCGCGGGGGACCGGCTGGAGCTTGCGGTCGAGCACACAGACCCGCGCGTTGGGCAGCGGCCGGCCGATGGGCACGTGGGCCGCCTGAAGCGCCGCGGCTTCGCCGCTCGTGGTCTGCCAGACCGTGGTCGTGACGGTCGCCTCGGTCGGTCCGTAAGACGAGAGGAACGCGGCCGGCCGGGAGGTGAGCGCGGCCCAGGTCCGCAGGCGGGCCACCGGCACGCTCTCGCCGCCGGTCAGGAAGGCGCGCAGGCCCGCGGGCAGAGGCCGGCGGGCCGCCGCCACCTCTTCGACCCACTGCCTCCAGAGGGCCGCGGGCAGGTCGAGCACGGTGACGGAGTGGCGCTCACAGAGGTCGAGGATGTCCCCCGCCGTGAGCTCGCGCGGGTTGGGGTGGACGACCAGCGAGGCGCCGCTCGCCAGGGGCGGGAAGATCTGCAGCACCGAGGCGTCGAAGGAGAGCGGCGCGAAGAGCAGCAGCCGGTCGGCGGCCCCGAGCCCGAGCGTGCCGGCGATGCCGAGGACGAAGTTGGCGGCCCCGCGGTGGGTGGCGATCACCCCCTTGGCCGCGCCGGTCGAGCCCGAGGTGTAGATGACGTAGGCCGCGGCGTCCGGCGAGCCCGGCCGCGCCGGCCGGAGCCCGGCCGGCGGACCCTGCCGGAGCTCCGGGACGAGCACCTCGTGAGGCGCCAGGCCCGATCCCAGGCCCGCGCGGGTCAGCACGGCGGCCAGGCCCGCGTCGGCCGCCACCGCGGCCAGCCGCTCGCGCGGCCACTCCGGGTCGAGCGGCACGTAGGCGGCGCCGGCCTGAAGCGCGCCGAGCAGGGCGGCGAGCGCCGCGGCCGAGCGCTCAAGGCACACGCCGACCCGGTCCTCGGCGCCCAGGCCCAGACGCTCCAGGCGCTCCGCGATCCGGCCGGCCCACAAGGCGAGCTCGCCGTAGCGGACCACGCCGTCCGGCGCGACCACCGCGGGAGCCTCGGGCGTGAGGGCCGCCTGCCTCGCGAACAGGCCGTAGAGGCCGAGCTCCTCCCCGGCCCGGGGACGGGCTGTTTCGTGGCCGGCGAGCACGGCCTGCCGGAGCTCCTCCTCGTCGAGCAGAGGCAGCTCGCTCACCGGCCGCTCCGGCTCCGCCGCCGCCCGCTCCAGGAAATGGCCGAACAGGCGGAGCAGGAGGCGGGCCGTGGATTCCTCGAAGAGGTCGGCGTTGTAGTCGAGGTGGAGCCCCAGGCCGGAGGCGACCTCGGTACAGACCAGGGTCAGGTCGAACCGGGCGACCCCCTCGTCCGCGCCGAACGGCTGCAGCGTCAGCTCGCTCAACGCCGCCGTCGCCTGAAGCGGCGCGTTCTGGTAGACGAACAGCACCTGGAACACCGGTGCGTAGCTCAGGTCGCGGCGCGGCGCGAGCTCGTCGACCAGCTTCTCGAACGGCAGGTCCTGGTGCCCGTAGGCTCCGAGGGCCGCCTCGCGCACCCGGGCGAGCAGCCCGGAGAAGCCCGGGTCTCCCGTGAAATCGGCCCGCATCGCCAGGGTGTTGGCGAAAAAGCCGATCATCCCTTCGAGCTCGGCCCGCTCGCGGTTGGCGACCGGCGTGCCCACCACCACCGACTCCTGGCCGCTGTAGCGGTGGAGCAGGGCCTGGAAGCCGGCCAGCACGGTCATGAACCCGGTGGCCTCGCGGCTCCTCCCCAGCCGGAACAGCGAGGCGGCCGAATCGGCCGGAACGTGGAGCCGGCAGCGTCCGCCGCGGAAGCTCTGCACCGGCGGGCGGGGCCGGTCGAGCGGCATCTCCAGCAGGGCGGGGGCCCCGGCGAGCTGGTGGCGCCAGTAGTCGATCTGCTCTGCGAACACCTCGTCTTTGAGCCAGCTCCGCTGCCAGACCGCGAAGTCGGCGTACTGGACCGGGAGCTCGGGGAGCCGGGAGGGGAGCCCCGCGGCCGCGGCCCCGTACAGCGCGACCAGCTCCCGCGACAGCACCTCGATCGACCAGCCGTCGCCGGTCACGTGGTGGATGGTGAAGAAGAGGACGTGGTCGCGCTCGTCCAGGCGCAGCAGGAGGGTGCGCACGACCGGGAGCCGGGCGAGGTCGAAGGGCCGCGCGGCCTCTTCGCGGCCGAGCTCCGTAGCCACCTCCTCGCGCGATTGCGCGGGCAGGGCGGAGAGGTCGACGAGGGGGAGGGGCTGCGGCGCGGCCGGCGCGATCGACTGCCGCGGCTCGCCGTCGACGACGATCAGGGCCGTGCGCAGCGTCTCGTGCCGGCGCACGACCCCGGTCAGGCCGGCGGCCAGGGCGGGCACGGCGAGCGGGCCGCTCAGCCGGAAGCCGAACGGCATGTTGTAGGCCGGGCTCGCCGGGTCCATCTGCTGGAGGAACCAGAGGCGCTGCTGCGCGAACGACAGGGGCATCGGCCCCTCCCGGGGCACCGGGACCAGGGGAGGCGTCAACCGGCCCGTGCCGGCCCGCCGCGCCGCCTCGACCCGCGCCGCGAAGTCGGTGAGCCGGGGCGCCTCGAAGAGGTCGCGCAGCGGCATCTCGACGTCGAAGGCGCTCTGCAGGCGCGACAGGACCCGCGTCGCGAGGAGCGAGTGGCCGCCCAGGTCGAAGAAGCGGTCGTGCGCTCCGATCCGCTCGAGACCGAGGATCTCGGCCCAGAGGCCGGCGAGGATCTCCTCGACCGGCGTCCGCGGCGCGAGATAGCTCCCTTCCGGGCCCGGCAGCTCCGGGGCCGGCAAGGCTTTCCGGTCCACCTTGCCGTTCGGGGTGAGGGGGAGCGCCGCGAGCGTCACGAACGCGGCCGGCACCATGTAGTCCGGGAGCTCTTCGCGCAGCGACCGGCGCAGCTCGTCGGCCGTGGCGTCTCCGGCGACGTAGGCCACGAGGCGCCGCTCGCCGGGCGTGTCCTCGCGCACGGTCACGACGGCCTCGCGGACCCCGGGCAGCGCGGCGAGCGCGGCCTCGATCTCCCCGGGCTCGATGCGGAAGCCCCGGATCTTGACCTGGTGGTCCAGGCGGCCCAGGAAGTCGAGCGAGCCGCCGGGCCGCCAGCGCACGAGGTCGCCCGTGCGGTACGTCCGGGCGCCGGGCTCCGCCGCGAACGGATCCGGGAGGAAGCGCTCGGCCGTCAGATCGGGACGGTGGAGATAGCCCCGCGCGAGGCCCGCGCCGGCCAGGCAAAGCTCTCCGGGGACGCCCACCGGCACCGGCTCCATCCCGCCCGCGAGCACGTAGGCCCGGGTGGCGGCGACGGGACGGCCGATGCCCGGCGCTTCGGAGCTCTCGCGGTCGATCCGCGCGAACGTCGAGTAGGTCGTGTCCTCGGAAGGGCCGTAGAGGTTCCACAGGCGCTCGACGGTCCCCGTCGCGTGGATCCGGTCGGCCAGGGAGCGCGGCAGCGGCTCACCGGCCAGGTTCACGGTGCGGACGGACGGCCCGAGGCTCCCCTCGCGCACCAGCTCGGACATCGCCGAGGGGACGGTGTTGACCAGGGTCACCCGTCCCGCGGCGGGGAGGGCGGGCAGCTCCAGGGCGTTCTGCGCCAGGATCACCGTGCCCCCCCAGGAGAGCGGGACGAACAGCTCGAAGACCGACAGGTCGAAGGAGAGCGAGGTCGCGGCGAGCACGCCGGCCAGCTCCTCCGGCGCGTAGACCGTGCGGGCCCAGCGCACCAGCTCCACGGCGCTCCGGTGGGTGACGGCGACGCCCTTGGGGGTTCCCGTCGAGCCGGAGGTGTAGAGCACGTACGCCAGGTTCCCGGGATCGGCTCCGGGGCTTGGCGGGCCGGAGCCGCGGCCCGTCTCCCGGTCCACCAGGACCCGCGGTCCGCTCCAGGGGAGCGCGTCGGCCAGCCGCGAATCGCTGACCACGAGAGAGGCCCGCGCGCTCTCGAGCAGGCCGGCGAGGCGCGGGCGGGGCAGGCGCGGATCGAGCGGCAGATAGGCGGCCCCGGCCTTCAGGACGGCGAGCAGGGCGGCCACCATGTCCGCGGAGCGCTCCAGGCAGACGCCGACCACGGCCTCCGGCCCGGCGCCTTCTGCGCGCAGAGACCCGGCGAGCCGGCCGGCCTGCTCGTCGAGCTCGGCGTAGCGGACCTCCCGCGTGCCGGCGATCACGGCCACGGCGTCCGGCGTCCGGCGGGCCTGCGCCTCGAACAGCTCGTGCAGGCAGGCCGGGGGCCCGGACGCCGCCCCGGTGTCGTTCCATTCGACGAGGATCTGTCCGCGCTCGGCCGGGCTCAGGAGCGAAATCGCGGAGACGGGCGCGTCCGGCGTGGCGGCGGCCGCCGTGAGCAGCCGCTCGAAGTGCGCGATCAGGCGGTCGATGGTCGCGGCGTCGAACAGGCCGGCGGCGTGCTCGACCGCGCCGTGGACCTCGCCGTCCCGCTCTTCGAGGATGAGGGTGAGGTCGAACTTGGACGTGCCTCCGGTTCCGTTCACCGGCCGGAAGCGCAGGTTTTCGATCTCCAGGCTCTCGACGGGGGTGTTCTGCAGGACCAGCATCGCCTGGAACAGGGGGGTCTGCGCGAGGCTCCTCTCCGGCGAGAGCTCCTGGACCAGCCTCTCGAACGGCACGTCCTGGTGGGCGTGGGCCGCGAGCGAGGCCGCGCGGGCCCGGCCGAGCAGCTCCCGGAACGAGGGCTCGCCCGCGAGGTCGCCGCGCAGCACCAGCGTGTTGACGAAGAACCCGATCAGCCCCTCGAGCTCCACGCGCCTTCGCCCGGCGACCGGAGTGCCCACCGCGAGGTCGTCCTGCCCGCTGTGCCGCGCGAGGAGGGCCTGGAATCCGGCCAGGAGCGCCATGAAGAGAGTCGCTCCTTCGGATTGGCTCAGGAGCTGGAGCTGCCGGGTGAGCTCGGCCGGCAGCCGCACGGGCCGGTAGGCGCCGCGGAAGCTCTGCACCGCGGGCCGGGGCCGGTCGGTGGGGAGCGTGAGGAGCGGGGGCAGGCCCGCGAGCTGCCGGCGCCAGAAGGCGATCTCGGCCTCCAGGGTCTCGCCGTGGAGCCAGGATTGCTGCCAGGCGGAGAAGTCCGCGTACTGCACCGGCAGCTCGGGCAGAGGCGACGGCTTGCCTGCGGCGAACGCCTCGTAGAGGGCCACGGTTTCGCGGACCAGGATGCCCATCGACCAGCCGTCGCTCGCGATGTGGTGCAGGGTGAGAGCGGCGACGTGGTCCATCTGTCCCCCTCGGGGAGCCATCCGCAACAGCACGCCGCGCAGCAACGGGCCGCGCGTGAGGTCGAACGGGCGGAGGGCCTCCTCGCCGGTCAGGGTGAGGGCGAGAGCCTCGCGCTCGCTCTCCGGCAGCCCCGACAGGTCGACCACGGGCAGCCGGAAGGGAGCCGCCTCCCGGATCACCTGCACCGGCGAGCCGTCCCGCGGGGCGAAGGCCGTGCGCAGCGTCTCGTGACGGCGCACGATCTCGCCGAGGCAGAGCGCCAGGATCCGGGGGGCGAGCGGACCTTCGACGCGGAGCGCCACCGGCATGTTGTAGATCGGCGTGCCCGGCTCCAACTGGTCGATGAACCAGAGGCGCTGCTGCGCGAAGGACAGGGGGAGCGGCCCCTCCCGCGGCACCGGGACCAGGGGCGGGATCCGCGGGCCTTCGCCGGCCTCCCGCTCCGCTTCGATCCGGGCGGCGAAGCCCTCCACGGTCGGGGCCTCGAAGAGGGCCTGCAGGGGGAGCTCCACGCCGAGCCCGGCCTGGATTCGCGAGACGAGCTGGAGGCCCAGCAGCGAGTGACCGCCGAGCGCAAAGAAGTCGTCGTGGGCCCCGATCGGATCGATGCCCAGGAGATCCTCCCAGAGCGCCGCCACCGCCGCCTCGGTCGCGGTCGACGGGGCGGCCCAGGGCACCGGCAGGGCCGGCCTCCGGCCTTTCCGGCCCGGGGAGGGCGCGGGCTCCTCGCGCGGTCCGGGCCGGGAGGCCGCCGGCCCGGCGGTCCGGCCCGTGAGCTCGGCCAGGAGCCGCGTCTCGAGCTCCGTTCCGATCCCGCTCGCTTCGGCGTCGATCAGGCGGCAGGAGACCTCGGGGTGCTTCCGGGGGATCCCCCGCAGAGGCCCGAGCAGGGCCGCCTTTTCGGCGTGGAGCGGAGCCTCGCCTTCGAAGTCGTTCAAGCCGCTCGCGACCACGCAGAGGTCGACCGGATCCCGCTCCTCCCGCCGCGCCAGGGCCCGGGAGAGGGCGATCAGGGTCCGGTAGCCGCGCGCCAGCTCCTCGGAGGCGTCCGACGGCTCTTCGGGCGCGTCCAGGCTCCAGAGGTGGACGACGTGGCCGGGCACCGCGCCCCAGTCGGCGAAGAGCTCGTCGAAGCCGCCCTCGGCGTGCGGATCGAGCGTGTAGGAGCCCGGGGCGAGGCGGGAGAAGGCCGGGCCGACCCGGGCCGTCGCCACCTCGGCTCCGGCTTCAGCCAGGCCCTGGGCCAGGCGGTCGCCCACGCCGGCCGGGTCGAGCAGCACGAGCCAGCGGTTGGCGAAGGCTCCCGGTCCGGCCCCGGAGGTCGCCTCGCGGGCGGGGGGCGCGATCTCCGCCGGATCGATCCAGAACCGCTGCCGCTCGAAGGGATAGGTCGGCAGAGGCACCCGGCGACGGCGCTCGCCGCCGTCGAAGGCGGACCAGTCGACGTCCGCGCCGGCCAGCCAGAGGCGTCCCAGGCTCTGCAGCAGGAAGCGCTGGTCCGGCTGCCGGTCGAGCTCGTGGCGCAGGGCGGAGAGCACGGCGCGGTCCTCCGCGCCGTCTTCGGGGATCTGCTGGAGGGCGAGGCTCCCCAGCGTCTGGCCGGGCCCCATCTCGAGCAGGATCCGCCCCGGCTCGCGCCACAGCTCGGCCAGGGCGTCGGCGAAGCGGACGGTCGAGACGAGGTGGCGCGCCCAGTAGGCCGGGTCCGTGGCCTCTCCGGGCTCGATCCACGTCCCGGTCACGTTCGAGAGCCAGGGGATCCGCGGCGGCGCGAGGCGGATCGAGCGCACGAGAGAGAGCAGCTCGCCCGCGGCCGGCTCCAGCATCCACGAGTGGAAGGCCTGGTCCGTCTGCAGCCGGCGGGCGGGGAGCCCCTCCTCCGCCAGCCGGCTCTCGAACGCGGCGACCGCGCCGGGCGGCCCCGCCACCACCGAGACCTCCGGCGCGTTGACCGCGGCGAGCGAGAGCTCCGGGACGAGCCGCGCCCGCGTCTCCTCCTCGGAGAGCGGCACGGCGAGCATGGCTCCCGGCGCGAGCTCGCTGATGAGACGGGCCCGCCGGGCCGCGAGCGCCAGGGCGTCCTTGAGCTCCATCACGCCGGCCAGGCAGGCGGCCGTGAGCTCTCCCAGGCTGTAGCCCAGGAGGGCCTGCGGCGTAACGCCCCAGGACATCCACAGCCGCGCGAGCGCGTAGCCGACGGCGAACATCGCCGGCTGGGCGACGCGGGTCTCCCGCAGAAGGGAGCGCGCGGCGGAGTCCTCTCCACCGCTCCTGCCCAGGAGGGCGCGCAGGTCCCTCGCCTCCTCCGCGGCGAACAGCGCCTCGCGCAGGTCGAGCCCGAGGTGCGGCCGGAGCAGCTCGGCGCAGAGGTCGATCTCCTGCCGGAACACGGGCTCCTCGTCGTAGAGCTCCCGGGCCATGCCCGGGTACTGGTCGCCGACGCCCGGCAGCAGGAAGGCCACGGACCGGCGTCCGGGCTGGAAGAGGCCGGTCGCGACCCGCCGCGAATCCCGCGACCGGAGGGCCTCGGCCGCCTCCGGGGCGGTGGCCGCCGCGACGGCGCGGCGGTGGGCGAAGAGGCCGCGGCCGGCCCGCAGGGTGTAGGCCACGTCCGCCAGGCTCTGGTCCGGGTTCGCCTCGAGGTGGGCCGCGAGGTTGTCCGTGGCCCGCTCCAGGGCGGCCGGGGTCCGGGCGGAGAGCAGCAGGAGCTGCCAGGGCCGGGACTCACCCGAGGGCTCCGCCGGGGGCGCCTCTTCGAGGACCACGTGGGCGTTGGTGCCGCCCAGGCCGAACGAGCTGACGCCGGCGCGCCGGGGGCCTCCCTCGCTCGTCCACTCCCGGAGCTCCGCGTTGACGAAGAACGGGCTCGCCGCGAAGTCGATCTGCGGGTTGGGCTCCTCGAAGTGGAGGCTCGGCGGGAGCTTCCCGTGCTCGAGCGCGAGTGTCGTCTTGATCAGCCCGGTCACGCCCCCCGCGGTGTCCAGGTGCCCCAGGTTGGTTTTCACCGAGCCGAGGGCGCAGAAGCCGGTGTCGCGCACACCTCCGGCGCGGAAGGCCTGCGTGAGGGCCGCCACCTCGATCGGGTCGCCCAGCGGCGTGCCCGAGCCGTGGGCCTCGACGTAGGTGATCGTCCGCGGGTCGACCCCGCTTTCGGCCAGGGCCGAGGCGATGACCTGCGCCTGTCCCTCGACGCTCGGGGCGGTGTAGCCGATCTTGCCCGATCCGTCGTTGTTGATCGCGGTCCCCAGGATCACGGCGTGGATCGTGTCGCCGTCGGCCAGAGCGTCCGCGAGCCGCTTGAGCAGGACCACGCCGACGCCGCTGCCGCGCAGAGTGCCCTCGGCCCGCGCGTCGAAGGCGCGGCAGTGGCCGTCCGGCGACATGATCCCGCCCTCCTGGTGGAGGTAGCCCTCGATCTGCGGCCAGAGGACCGAGGAGCCGCCGGCGAGCGCCATGTCGCACTCCCCGCCGAGCAGGCTGCGGCAGGCGAGGTGGGCCGCCACCAGCGACGAGGAGCAGGCGGTCTGCACGGCGAGGCTCGGGCCCCGCAGATTCAGCTTGTAGGAGACGGTCGTCGGCAGGTGGTCCTTGTCGTTCGACATCGCCACGTGGAAGGAGCCGGCCGAGCGGAGCACCTCGGGGTTTCTGTGCAGGTGGAAGATGTAGGAGCTCATCTGCACGCCGGCGTACACGCCGACCCGGCCGCCGAACCTGCGCGGATCGTAGCCGCCGTTTTCGAGCGCCTCCCACGCCGCTTCGAGGAAGAGGCGGCGCTGGGGATCGGTGATCTCCGCGTCGCGCGGCGTGTAGCCGAAGAACTCGGCGTCGAAGTGCTGGACGTCGGCGAGCGGCGCGGCCGCCCGGACGTAGCTGGGGTGCCGGAGGAGCTCGGGGTCGACCCCGGCCTCAAGCAGCTCCTCTTCCGAAAGCTCGACGATCCCCTCGACCCCGCCGCACAGATTGCGCCAGAGCTCTTCGACGCCGTCCGCGCCGGGGAAGCGCCCCGCCATGCCGATGATGGCGATGCGGGAGTCGCCCGCGAGGGTCCGCGGCGCGGCGAGAGGGGCGGCCGGAGCCTCCTCCCCGGGCGACAGGAACCGGGCGAGCGCGTCGACGGTCGGATGGCGGAACAGGTCGAGCAGGAAGATCTCCCGTTCGAGGGTGACCCGCAGCCTCTCCTGGAGCCGGACGAGGAGCAGCGAGTGCCCGCCCAGGTCGAAGAAGTTGTCGTGGCGCCCCACCCCGGAAACGCCTAAAACCTCGCACCAGGCGGCCGCGACCAGCCGCTCCATGCGGGTGCGCGGCGGCTCGGCGGACACGGCCTGGAGGGCCTCTGCGACCGGGACCGGGGTGGATTCCCTCTGGGCCAGGGCGCGCCGGTCCACCTTGCCGTTCGCCGTCAGGGGGAGCGCCGGCAGGAAGCTCCAGGACTCGGGGATCAGGGGCTCGGGCAGGCGTTCGCGCAAGGCGCGGCGCAGCTCGGGAGCCGCGGGCGCCCCGTCCCCTTCCGGGACCACGAACGCCGCGAGCCGGCGGCCGATCCCCTCGCCCAGGGCCAGCACGGCCGCCTCGCGCACGCCGGGGAGCGCGGCCAGGGCGGCCTCGACCTCCCCCAGCTCGATGCGGAACCCGCGCACCTTCACCTGGTGGTCGCGGCGGCCGAGGAACTCGAGCGAGCCGTCCGGCCGCCAGCGGGCGAGGTCGCCGGTCGCGTAGAGGCGGGCGCCGGGCTCCGGGCTCCACGGGTCGGGGAGGAAGCTCGCGGCCGTGAGGGCGGGCCGGCCCAGGTAGCCGCGGGCGAGGCCCGCGCCGCCCAGGTAGAGCCCGCCCGGAACGCCCGGGGGGAGCGGCTGGAGCTCGGAGTCGAGCACGAGGGCCCGGGTGCCCGGGAGCGGGCGGCCGATGTCCGGCTCGGCCCCGCGGCCGACGGCGCGGAAGGTCGAGTAGGTGGTGTCTTCCGTCGGTCCGTAGAGGTTCCACACCTGCTCGGCCCGGGTGCGGGCGTAGACCTCGCGCACCAGCGAGCCCTTGAGCGGCTCGCCCGCGAGGTTCACGGTGCGCACGGAGGCGGGGACCCGGCCGGCGCGGGCCAGCTCGGCGATGGCCGACGGCACGGTGTTGACCAGCGTCACCTCGCCCGCCGCGGGGAGCTCGGGGAGAGCGAGCGCGTGGGCGGCCAGGATGACCTTGCCGCCCGAGGCGAGCGGCACGAAGATCTCGAAGACCGACAGGTCGAAGCAGACCGAGGTGGCGGCCAGCACGCCTTCGAGGTCGCGCGCCGGGAACGTCCTCCGGGCCCAGCGGATCAGGGCCACGGCGCTCCGGTTCGTGATGCCGACCCCCTTGGGCCGGCCGGTCGATCCGGAGGTGTAGATGACGTAGGCGAGCTGGCCCGGATCGGCGAAAGCCGTCCCGCCCGGAGCCGGAGCTTCCTCCCCCTCCCACTCGGCGTCGACCGTGAGCACCCGGGGCGCGAAGCCCGCCACGCGGGGGAGGAGGGACTCCTCTGTGAGCAGGAGGGCGGCCCCCGAGTCCTCGAGCATGTAGGACAGCCGCTCGGCCGGGTAGGCGGGGTCGAGCGGCACGTAGGCGCCGCCGGCCCCGAGCGTTCCCAGCAGGGCGGCGAGGAGATCGGGAGACCGCTCCAGGCAGACCCCCACCCGGGTTTCGGGGCCCACGCCCAGCGCGCCGAGGCGCCGGGCGAGCCGCGCCGAGCGGTCGTGGAGCTCCCGGTAGGTCCAGCGCTCCTCCCCGGAGACGACGGCGACCGCCTCGGGGGTCCTCTCCGCCTGCTCCGCGAAGAGCGGGTAGAGCCAGCCGGCCGGCACCTCCTCGGCCGTGTCGTTCCACTCGGCCAGGAGCTGGTGCCGCTCGGGCGCGCCGAGCAGGGGGATGTCGCCGACGGGCCGGTCGGGATCTTGGGCGGCGGCGGCCAGGAGCGTGCCGAGCTGGGAGAGCATCCGCGCCGCCGTGCTCCGGTCGAACAGGTCGATGTTGAACTCGAGGTGGCTGCCGAGCCCGCCGAGATGCTCCGAGAGCGAGAGGGACAGCTCGTATTTGGACGTGCCGATCTCGGCGAGCATGGAGCTCGCGGAGAGGCCCGGGAGCGAGAGCTCCCCGCGCGGCGTGTTGCGCAGCATCAGGACGACCTGGAAGATGGGGTTCCGGGAGAGGTCGCGCTCCGGGTTGAGCTCCTCGACCAGTTTCTCGAACGGGAGGTCCTGGAGGCGGTAGGCCTCGAGCGCCACCTCGCGGCCCCGCGCCACCAGCTCGCGCAGCGACGGCCGGCCGGACAGGTCTCCCCGCAGGACGAGCATGTTGATGAAGACGCCGATCATCGGCTCGATCTCTTCGCGGTTGCGTCCCGCGATGGGGGAGCCGATCACGAAGTCGTCCTGCCCGCTCTGGCGGTGGAGGAGGGTCTGGTACCCGGCGAGCGCGACCATGAACAGGGTGGCCCCCTCGCGGCGGGCGAGGGCGTGGAGGGCGGCCGTGGCCTCCCTCCCGATCCAGCCCTGGGTGTAGAACCCGTTGAACGTCATCAGGGCCGGGCGCGGCCGGTCGGTCGGCACGTCGAGGGCCGGGGGAGCGCCGGCCAGGCGGGCCTTCCAGGCGTCGACCATCGCCGTGATCACGTCCCCCTGGAGCCAGCTCCGCTGCCAGACGGCGAAGTCGGCGTACTGGAGCGGCAAGTCGGGGAGCGCCGGGCGCTCTCCGCGCAGGAAGGCCGTGTAGAGAGCCGAGACCTCGCTGACGAAAATGCCGATCGACCACTCGTCCGCGCAGATGTGGTGGGCGACCATCGCGAGCGCGTGATCGTTCTCGCCGAGGCGGAGGAGGGCGGCGCGGAGCACGGGGCCGCGCTTCAGGTCGAAGGGGCGCATGCCCGCCTGGCCGACCATGCGCTCGGCCTCCTGCTCCCTCCTCCCGGCCGGGAGCGCGCCCAGATCGACGACGGCCAGAACGCTCTCGGGCGGCGGGCCGATCACCTGGGCGGGATATCCGCTGGGAGACAGGAGGAACGTGGTCCGCAGCGGCTCGTGCCGGCGGAAGATCTCGAGGAAGCTGGCCGCGAGCCGGGGGACGTCCAGGGGGCCCGCGAGCCGCAGCGCCGCCGTCACGTTGTAGGTGTAGGTGTCGATGTCGATCAGGTCCAGGAACCACATCCGCTCCTGGGCGAAGGAGAGGGGGAGCTCCCGGTCCCGGCCGGCGCGGACGATCGGCGGAGCGGGAGGCGCGCCCCCCTTCCTCATCTCCCGCTCGAGGGCCGCGGCCAGAGCGCGCGCCGTGGGGTGCTCGAAGAGAGCCCGGATCGGGAAGTCGACCTGGCACGCCTGGCTCAGCCGGGCGATCACGCGGGTGGCGAGGAGCGAGTGCCCGCCGAGATCGAAGAAATTCTGCTCGGCGCCGACGCGGTCGAGGCCGAGGACCGCGGCCCAGACGCCGGTGACGATCTCCTCCAAGGGGGTCCGCGGCGCGCTGTCCGCGCTCTCGCCGGCCGTCTCCACGGGGGCGAGCCCGGCGAGCGCCCGGCGGTCCACCTTGCCGCTGGGCGTCAGCGGGAACGCGGAGAGGGGGAGCAGGACGGACGGGACCATGTGCTCCGGAAGGCGCTCGGCGAGGAACGCGCGCAGCTCGGACGCCGGGGCTTCGGCCTCCCCGGCCGGGGTCCAGAAGGCGACCAGGCGCCGCTCGCTCGCGTCGCCGCCCGCGTCGCCGCCGGCCCGCACCACGACCGCGGCCTCCTGGACGGCCGGGTGTTGGGCGAGGACCGCCTCGATCTCGCCGGGCTCGATCCGGAAGCCGCGGACCTTCACCTGGGCGTCGATCCGGCCGAGGAAGTCGAGCTGCGCATCCGGAGACCAGCGCGCGAGGTCGCCGGTGCGGTAGAGGCGGGCGCCCGGCTCGGGGCTCCAGGGATCGGGCAGGAACCGCTCGGCGGTCAGGTCCGGGCGGCGGTGGTAGCCGCGTCCGACCGGCCGCCCTCCCAGGTAGAGCTCGCCGGCGACGCCGGCCGGGACCGGGCAGAGCGAGCCGTCGAGGACGTAGACCCGGGAGCCGCCGACGGGACGGCCGATCGGAGGCAGGAGCGGCCACCCGGCCGGAGCGCCCGGGAGCCGGAAGCTGGTCACCACGTGGGTCTCCGACGGGCCGTAGTCGTTGTCCAGCCGGACGCCCGGGCCCAGCCGGGAGAAGAAGCCGGCCATGGCCTCGGTGATCCGGAGCTGCTCGCCCGCCGTGCGGACCTCCTTCAAGTCCCGCGGGACCTCGCGGCGTCCGGCCGCCTCGCTGAGCTGCTGCAGGGCGACGAACGGCAGGAACAGCCGGCGGACGCGGTGCGCGGCGAGCAGGTCGAGCAGGGCTCCGGGATCGCGCCGGGTCTCCTCGGGGACGAGCACCAGGGTGCCCCCCGACGCCCAGGTCGAGAACATCTCCTGGAACGACACGTCGAAGGAGAGCGGGGCGAGCTGCAGGACCCGGGCGCCCGGGGGCAGGGGGGCCGACCGGAGCTGCCAGTGGATCAGGTTCGCGAGCGCCCCCCGGCTCAAGCCCGTGCCCTTGGGGCGGCCGGTCGAGCCCGAGGTGTAGATGACGTAGGCCAGGGCCTCGGGCGGCGCCTGGGGGAGAGCCCCAACGCTTCCGGACGGCTCTTCCGGCCACTCGTCCAGGCACAGGACGCGCGCCCGGGGCTCGGGGAGCGCCGGCAGCAGGCTCTGCCGGGTGAGGAGGAGCGGGGCTTCGCTGTCTTCCAGCATGAAGCCGAGGCGCGGCTGCGGGTAGGCGGGGTCGAGCGGCAGCACGGCCGCGCCCGCCTCGAGCACCCCGAGCACCGCCGCGGCCATCTCGAGCGAGCGGTCGAGGCAGACGGCGACCAGCGAGTCGACCCCGGCGCCCAGGCCGCGCAGGCGGCGGGCGAGAGCGGCGGCGCGGGAGCCCAGCTCGGCGTACGACCACCGCTCACTTCCGAGCACGGCGGCCGGCCGGTTCGGGGCATGCTCCACCTGGGCCGCGAACAGCGCGAGGAGCGGGAGGACGGGATCGGCCGCGGCCGTGTCGTTCCACTCGTGCCGGACCTGGTGGATCTCGGGAGCGGACAGGAGCGGCAGCTCGGAGAGCCTGGCCTCCGGACAGGAGACCGCGCCCTCGGCCAGGGTGCGCAGGTGGCCGAAGAGCCGGAGGATGGTCGCCGGATCGAACAGGTCCCGGCTGTACTCCATGTCGCCCAGGAGAACGCCGTCCGCCTCGTTGACGTTGAGCAGGAGGTCGAACCGCGACGTGCCGCTCTCGACGGGGTAGGGCGACAGGGTGAGGCCCGGCAGCTCGAGCCGGTGCTGGGGGGCGTTCTGGAGCACCAGCATGACCTGGAAGAGCGGGCTGTGGGCGAGGCTGCGCTCCGGCTGCAGGCTGTCCACGAGCCTCTCGAACGGCAGCTCCTGGTGGGCGTAGGCGCCGAGCGTCATCTCGCGCATCCGGCCGAGGATCTCGAGGAAGGACGGATCTCCCGCCAGCTCGGCCCGCACCACCAGCGTGTTGACGAACAGCCCGAGCAGCCGCTCCGTCTCGGGCAGGTTGCGGCCGGCGATCGGCGTGCCGAGAAGGAGGTCCGTGGCACCGCTCTGCCGCGACAGGAGGGCCGAGAACAGGGAGGAGAGGGTCATGAACAGGGTCGCCCCCCGCTCGCGGGAGAGCGAGGAGAGGGCGGCGGAGAGCCCGGCCGGCAGAACGGTCCCCAGGTGGGCGCCGCGCAGGCTCTGGACGGCGGGCCGGGGGCGGTCGGTGGGCAGCTCGAGCACCTGGGGCGCGCCGGCCAGCCGCTCCCGCCACCAGGCGAGGCGGGCCTCCAGGACGGGGCCGTCCAGCCAGGAGCGCTGCCAGACGGCGTAGTCCGCGTACTGGATCGGCAGGTCCGGCAGAGCGGGGCGCCGGCCCGTGGCGAAGGCCCGGTAGAGATCGGCCAGCTCGTCGATCAGGACCCCGATCGACCAGCCGTCCGAAACGATGTGGTGCTGGTTGAAGAGGGCGATGTGGACGTCCTCTTCGAGGCGCAGGACGATCGCCCGGGCGATCGGGCCGCGGGAGAGGTCGAAGGGGCGCGCCGCCTCCTGCCGGGTCACGCGGAGAGCCTCCGCGGCCCGCAGGGGCTCCGGCAGCCCGTCCAGGTCGATCCGGGGCGGAGCGAGCCGGAGCTCCGGCGCGATCACCTGGACCGGCCGGTCCTCGGCCAGGTGATACGTGGTCCGCAGCACCTCGTGTCGGGCGGCGCTGCGGTCGAGGCTCGCCGCGAGGAGGGGGAGCGATAGCGAGCAGAGTAGCTCGAGCGCCAGGGGCGTGTTGTAGAAGGGGCTC
>DATHUD010000635.1:0-3473 GCA_035462575.1 Thermoanaerobaculia bacterium
GGAAGGGAACGCCGCCTCGATCATCACGGCCGCTGACCCCCAATGTAGAGACGCCCCGTGGGGCGTCTCCGAGGCGGCACCGTCTTCCACACCAAGATCGAGCTGAACGGAGAGCTTTACGCCATGGACCTCACCATCACCCTGCCGGAAGACATTTTCGAGTCCCTTGAGAGCCGTTGGGAGAACGTTTCCCGCCATGCTCTGGAGACGATCGCCGTCGAGGGCTACCGGACTGGTGCCTTGAATGAGGCGCAGGTCCGGCGTCTCCTCGGGCTGGAAACGCGGTTCGAGGTCCACGCGTTGCTGAAGGAGCACAGGGTACCCCTCCGCTACACGGAAGCCGATCTGGAAGAGGATCTCGCCGCTCATCGCATCAACGGCACCTTGGAGTAGAAGAACACCGCCACCAGATGGGCCGCGATGAGGACCACCAGGGCGATCGACAGCGGAACGTGGATGTAGAGCCAGACGTCGAGCAGGTTGCGGTAGCGCTGCTGGCTCACCAGGCGGATTTCGAGCTCTTTCCTCTGCCGGGAGAGGACGAGGAGCTGCCGCAGCTCTTCCTGCTCGCCCGAGGGCACCTGCGAGAGGGCCGCGGCCCAGGGAGCGCGCTTCCCGGCTTTCCCGGAGGCGCCCGGGAGGATGCGCCAGCCGGCGAAGGCGCGGGGGCGCGTTTCGGCGAGGAGCCCCTGGCAGACCTTCTGGAACGGGGCCGAGCGGCCGGAGGCGAGGCGCGCCATGGTGCGGCCGAGCTGGTTCAACTGCTCGCTCATCTTTTCCGGCGTGAGATCCCCTTCGAGCTCGGTGAGCCGGCGCGGCAGCACGGTGTAGGCGACCGCTCCCCACAGGCCGCTCGCGGCGACGAGGAGCAGCACCCCGAAGGCGGCCAGGGCCACCTTGTCCTCGAACCGGAATCCGGTGTGGACGAGGACGAGGACGGCCGCGAGGAGCCCCAGGTAGACGTGGCACTGGAGCCACCCTTCGAGCGTCCCCCACCGGCTGCGGTAGGCGCGCTTGCGCACGCCGAAGTAGAGGAGGACGAGGATCGAGAGCGTCCCCAGGACGCCGTAGGCCACCCCCTCGGGCGAGCCGCCGTGCAGGAACGGGGTCTTCCAGGCGTACCAGCCATAGGAGGCGCAGAGCAGGAGGAAGACGGCGAAGGCTCGCCGTCTCCAGCGGACGCTCGCCTCGGTCTTGAGCAGCATCAGAGCCTCCCGCTCCGGGCGACCAGCGCGTCCAGCCGCTCCTGGTACTGCTCGGGCTCCAGGCGGATCGCGGCCCCGGTCGGGCAGCTCCGCACGCAGGCCGGGCCGCCGTGGATCTCCCGGCAGAGGTCGCACTTGACGGCGACCGTCCGCCCGGAGTCGGCGTTCTCTTCCGGCGCGGAGCCCAGGTGGAGGAGCGAGCGGACCCAGTCGAAGAGCGTCCGCTCCGGCTTGGGGTGGACCATGAAGATGTTGCCGTAGGGGCAGTTCTTCTCGCAGTTGCCGCAGCCGATGCAGTTGCTCTTGATGTAGACCTCGCCGTGGGGGTCGCGGGCGATCGCGTCCGGCGGGCAGTCGAGCATGCAGAGCGGGTTCTCGCACTGCCAGCAGGAGTTGGGGGCGAGCAGGTTGTAGAACTTGATGCCGGTGAGCGACAGCCGCGCCTGGCCGTCCTCGTGGACCCCCTCGCAGGCCGAGATGCAGTTGCCGCAGCGGATGCACTTGTGGTCGTCGATGAAGAGCGCCTGCGTCCCCATCACGACCTCTTCGCGGATGAGGTCGGAAAGGACGCTGCCGGTGAGCGGCGCCGCTTCGGCCACGAGCGAGGCGATCCGCCGCTCTTCGAGCTTGCCGACGATCCCCTCCCGCAGGTCGGGGTGAGCTTCGAGGAAGCGGTCGAAGTCATCCCGCCCCAGGCGGATCAGGTCCGTGGGGAAGATAGTCGTCACGGTCGCCGTGCGCGGGGTGTCGGGCAGGAGAGCGGTCTCGCCGAAGAAGTTCCCGGCGACGAGGTAGGAGAGGACGAGGTCCTTGCCGCCGGAGCTCTTCGAGATCTTCACCTGGCCGTTGCGGATCAGGTAGAAGGCCTCGCCCGGGTCCCCCTCGCGGAACACGACCTGGCCGGCGTCGAGCCGCTCCAGGGTGGCCTGGCCCACGAGCTGCCAGAGGAGATCCTCGGGGAGCTCGGGGAAGAGGTAGCCCTGGAAGGCGCGGATCAGGAAAGCCTGGTCGACGAGGCTTTTGACCGCGGCGTCGGTCGCCATCAGCTTGAGCATGGCCTTGCGCGGCACCTCGATCAGCCGCGCCCCGCCCCGGGCGGTGGCGGTCGCGTTGCGCCGCCTTCCGGAGAGGAGGCCCATCTCGCCGAAGAAGCTCCCGGCTTCGAGGACCGCGACCTTCCTCTCCCGCGGGCTCCCCTCGGGCCGGGCGGTGATCTCCACCTCGCCGGAGGCGACGAGAAGGAAGCTGTCGCTGTAGTCGTTCTGGCGGATGACGACCTCGCCGTCCCGCACCTCGCGCACCTCGGCCGAGAGGAACATCTCGCGCAGCAGCTCCTCGTCGGCCGCCGCGAAGAGGGGAATCCGGGCGCGGAGCGCGGCGATCCGCTCGCGCACCGTGCCGGGCCAGAAGGGGAGGCGGGATTTGAGCACCCCCTCGTCCGCCGGCTCGACCGCGCGCCCCAGGATGTGCTCCACGACCTCCCATCCCTGGTTGATCCCCAGCCGGATCAGGTCGCGGCCGGTGACCGCGCCGATCAGGTAGAGGCCGGGGACGCTCGACTCGTAGGACGAAGAGAGCACGGGCTTCGACTCGCGGCCGGAGCCGGCGAAGCGGACGCCGATCCCTTCGAGGAGCCCCCGCGGCGGAGTGGCGCCGAGCTTGAGAATGATGTGGTCCGCGGGAACCCGGGCGATCCCGTCGGGCGTCTTGAGCTCCGCGAAGGACGGCTCGACCTTCTGGACCGTGGTGCCGAAATGGATCTTCATCTGGCCGCGGGCCGCGAGGCCGAGCACCTCCCGCTCCAGGCTCTCCTTGGCCTTCAAGATCTCGGGGGTGCGCACCACGAGGCCCACCCGGTTGTGGGGGGCGAGCGCGATCGCGATCTCCAGGGCGGAATCGCCGGCCCCGACGACCAGGACATCCGCGTCCCGGATCTCGTCCGGGTCGACCAGGCGGGTGCTGACGTGGGGGAGGTCCTCGCCCGGAGCGCCCAGGCGGCGGGGGTTGCCCTGGGTCCCGATCGCGAGGATGACGTGCGCGGCGTCGTATTCGTCCGTCGCGGTCTTCACCCGGAACCGGCCGTCCCGGGCTTCGAGGCCCGTCATCTCCTGGCGGAAGCGGACGTTCAGGCGCCGCTCCTGGGAGAACCGGGCCCACCCGTCGAGGATCGACTCGCGCGAGCCGGCGGCGAAGGGGACCTCTCCGCGCTGGGGGATCAGCGCCGGCTCGGCCATGACGTGCTTGCGCTTCTGATAGCAGTGGACGGTG
>DATHUD010000636.1:0-14496 GCA_035462575.1 Thermoanaerobaculia bacterium
CCTAAACGCCGAGCGTTATTCGCTCAACCAAAGCAGGAAGAAAATCTTGACCTCCCTCGAAGAAGACCAGATACTGTTCAACCCGGATGAAGCACAACGGCTGTTCGAGGAAGCTGGCGTACTGTTCGAGGGGCAGGTCAAGCGAGACTTCCAACAGTTGATCGCATTCAACCGAGCGATCACGGACGAGCGCCGCGGCTACCTTCAAGAGGAACGTGTTGAAGTAGAGACGGCGCTGAAACGTGTAAATGCCGAGCTCAACGCGTTGGGCAAGAGACGATCGGAAACGTTATCTTTCCTGAGCGGCACCGACGTCTTCAACAAATACAAGCAGGTTTCTGACGAGATGGTCACGCTGCGCGCCGACATCACATCGCTGGAACGGCAGCGCGGCTTCCTGCATCGCCTTCAAGAATTACGCACCGAGATTCGCGCGCTTACCGAACAGCGCAGCCACCTGCAGACGCAAATCGAAGCCGACGTCGAGCAGCAGAACTCCGATAAGACGAGCCGATTTTCGACAATCCGGCTGTTCTTCAACGAAATTGTCGAAGACGTGATTGATCGCAAGGCTCTGCTCAGCGTATCCCCGAACCAGCAGGGGCATTTGGAATTCAGGGCCGAAATTCTCGATGAATCCGGAAACACCACCAGCGCCGACCTGGGCCATACTTACCGCAAGCTGCTGTGCATTGCTTTCGACATGGCTGTGCTGCGTGTACATCTTGACGACAAATTCCCGCGCTTCGTTTTTCACGACGGCGTGCTCGAATCACTCGATGACCGCAAGAAAGAGAATCTTCTGGCTGTCATTCGCCGGTATGCCGATCTCGGCGTTCAGCCGGTCATCACCCTCATCGACTCCGACCTACCGGCACGCAGCGAAGGAGGCCCGGTGTTTGACGAGGGTGAAATCGTGCTGACCTTGCATGACGAGAGCGATCAGGGCCGCCTTTTTAAAATGAAGTCTTGGTAGGAACAGACCTCTCAGGCTCCCTCAGGCTCCAGCAACCAGCGCCACGCCGGGATGATCCGGATGGGCCGGCCGCCCATCTGGAGAGTCTCTTCTTCCCGCAGTGTAACCACCGTGGCCCGATCGCAGGAGGTCTCTTCGATTCCTTCCTCGAGAGCGCGAAGCTCCCGCTCACGCGTCGCCGAGCCCTCCAGATCGGCACAGACCTGAACCAGCTCCCGGGAGCCTCCGAGATCCTCCGCCAGGAAGTCCACTTCATAGCCAGAGCGGGTTGTGACATAAGCCAGCCTGCGGCCCCGGCGCCTCAGCTCCAGATAGACCACGGTCTCCAGCAGATGACCGAGATCCCCGGAGGCGCGAAAGGAGACCGCCGACGAAAGAGCGGGGTCGACCGGATAACACTTGCGTGGATTGACCTGCCGGACCCGGGCCGAGGAAGAGGCAACGGGCATCGTAAAGAGAAGGAAGCTGTCCTCCAGGTGAGCGAGGTATTCGTACAGAGTGTCCTTGCCCACGCGCATGCCTTGGGACTTGAGATCGTTGAACAGCTTGCTGACGCTGAATCGGCCCGCCGGGCTCGCCAGCAGTCTCTTCTCGAGATAGCGCAGAGCCGGCAGGTTGTCCACTCCGTGGCGCTCGACGACATCCCGAAAGATCACGACATCGATGTATTCCTGCAGCACACGGATCCGCAGCTCCTTGGGAATGGACTGGACTTCGGGAAAGCCCCCGGTCTCGAGATACCGTTCCAGCCGGTGCTCCAGGAGCGAGCGCGCTTTGGCCCCGGGAGGCCAGCTCTCGGGCACTTGCACCCCTGTATGGCGCAGCGACTCCGCGAAGCTGAAAGGCAGGAGCTCCGTGGACAGGCTCCGCCCGCGCAGGCTGGAGGCGATCTCGCGGCTGAGAAGCCGGGCGGAGGAACCGGTCAGGACCAGTGCGGCCTTCTCCGTGTCGATGAGCCGGCGGACGAAAGTCTCCCACCCCGGCACGTTCTGGATCTCGTCGAAGAAGAACCAGCAGAGCTGCTCCCGGCTGGAGGGAAACCGGCGATAGAACGCCTCGGGGATGCGCGACAGATCGGCCGCCGCGAGCGGGAGGAGCCTCTCGTCCTCGAAGTTGAGGTAGAGGATCCGGCCGCGATCGATCCCGCCGGCCAGCCGCTCCTGGATCTGCTGATAGAGGAAATACGTCTTGCCCGATCGGCGCATCCCCACCACCACGTCCGCCTTGCCGGGCAGCCCCGGGAGAGCCAGGGCGCGCGGCGTCACCCGCGGCAGCTCCCGCTCCTGGAAATCCGCGATCAGAGCGTCGATGAGCTCACCCAGTCCCTCTTGTCCTTCCATGAGGGACAGATTAGACCAGATTTGTCCTTCACGGAAGGACAAATCATGGATCAGGGCTGCCGGAAACGGAGCGAGGGATTGGACCGGGCTCGCTTGAGATACGCCGCCAGATCCTCGATGACTTCGACCGTGGCCCGGTCCTGGCGGACGGCCTCCTCGAAGAAGCGGAGCGCGGCCAGGGCTTCGCGGTGGACGTCTTCCGCCGCAAAGATCGCGTGCATCTCGCCCGCGAGCTGCCGGAGCGGCACGGTCTTCCCCTGCTTCGCGTAGAGCAGGGCCAGATCGAGCGAGACCATGGCCGCGTCGTAGCCGTTCCCTTCGCCGATGAAGCCTTTCCGGGCGTCGAGGAACGACCGCTCCGCCTCTTCCATTTTCCCGAGGCCGAACGCGATCTTCCCTTCGAGCCAGACCTTGCGGAGCTTCGTCCAGGCGTTGGAGAACTGCTTGTAGAGATCCTCGTCCACGGCGAGCGCCTCCGTGGCAGCGAGGTACTCCCCCGTCTCGCAGAGGAGGACAGCGAGATTGTGCCGGCCGCAGAGGTAGAGCTGAGGCTCCGCTTCCGGAGAAAGGGTCTGGAGAGCCGCCCGCGTGACCTCGGCCGCTTTCCGCATCTCTTGCTGGTCGTGGTACATCGAACCCAGCGAGAGGAGCGCCCGCGCCGCCTCAGTGTTTTCCCCGGCCAGATTGAACAAGGCTGCCGACCGGGTGAGGAGGTCTTCGGCCTCGCGGAACCGGCGCTGGTCCTTGCGAAGCATTCCCTCGATCCAATCCACTTCGGCGTAGACGAACGGATCCGTAACCCCCCTCTGGCGAATGATGGCGCGGGCGCCGGCCACGCGCTCTTCGGCGTCCCGAAGCTTGCCCATCGCTCGCAGAGCGTTCCCTCTCAGGGCCGCAGCCCGGGCCAGCAGATCGTTGATTCCCGGCGTTTCGGCCGTGCGGAGCAGGATGGCGTGAGCCGTTTCGGCACGCTCCTGGACCGCGAGAGGCTTCGCCGGAAGGTTCTTCCGGGCCTCGTCCAGCAACATCCGGGCGAGGGTCAGGCCGCGGAACCGGTCGAGGGCGCGCTGGATCCTGGCCAGGCGGGCCTTATGGGAAAGCTTCAGAAGCTCGCGGAAGTCTTTCGTGGCGGCCCCGTGCTTCTCCTCCAGATCCCGGCTCTGCCGTTCGATCAGGAGAGGGATGATCTGGAACGCCGAGTCGTAGCCGCCGGCGCTCGCCGTAGCCTGCTCCCGCCGCCACGCCGAGAACTCCTCGCGGCAGCAGGGGCAGAGGCTCATCAGATGCTCCCACCCGACCCGGGCCAGAGCGCGGGGAGGAAGATCTCCCCGGGAGACAGCCCGGAGCAGCTCACGGGTGACGTGGATGTCGGACACAGGACCCTCCTCTCGATAACGCGGCGGCGACGTATATACCACAAGATCGGAGAAAAGAGTGCCGCCCGGCACCCGAAAAGAACACGGGCGGCACCCCGAGACGCAACCGGCCCTCTACGGGCGCGGCGTCCCACCAGGGTCCATCGTCGGCCCCAGGTCGGTCGTTTCCCCGTTGTCAGAAGGCGCCTGCGGACGGGGCGTTCCAGCCGGGTCCATTTCCGGCCCCAGCTTGGAGAAGGGAGTCAGAAACTGGCCGAGCGCCTGCCAGAGGGCGGCCAGCACGCCGGAGCGCTCCGCTCCCGGCCCTCGCGGGGCCGCAAACGCGGGCGAGGCCAACAGGGAGAGCACGAGCAGGAGGGCGCACGAACGGAAGCACGATGAGCGGGTCATGATTCGCTCCTCGGGGCAGCCTCCACAGCCATCCCGGCATGGAACGGAGGGGGCCGCCTCCCGTTCTAAGGTGCATCAGGGGCGGGGAAAAGCGGGGGGTCCGTCCGGCAAACTCTCAACTTTCTTCTCAAGCTGCTCGATCAGCGGCTGAACCAAAGTCAACGCCCCCCTCTCCTCCGCAAGGATCGCCGCCAACGCCGGCTTGACTTCCCAGTCCTCCGCGCGGCAGCCCTGGTCCGGCCGCAGGATCAGGCCGAGCAGGCGCTCGGCGGCGTCGAGGCGGCCCCAGAGGTAGTCGTTCTCTCGCCATTCCCGGTGGAGGAAGGCTCCGAAGTGCGCGTACTGGACTCCCTTGAGCTTGTCCTTCGCGGTGCTCAGGCCCAGCCGGGTGGAGTCGAGCGGGCTCATGCGGACGATCTGGAGGGGCCGCAGCTCGCCGGCTTCTGAAAGGGCGGTGACGGGATAGATCATGGCGTCCCAGAAGGGGAAGCCCAGGAAGCGCAGCATCACCTCTTCGCGCTGGTCGGGCGTCCAATCCGCGGTGATTTCGCGGAATTCATCGTACAGCCGGGCATGGAGCCCGTCCTTTTCGCTGCGGATGAAATCGCCGAGCTCAACGGCGATGGCGTCCAGGGCGGCGCCGTTCTGTCGGACGAAGCCGCGGGCGAAGGCCTGGAGGTCCTTGCCGGTCGAGATCGCTTGGGCCAGCCGATCGGGGGAGAACAGCTCGCGGATCTGGGAGCCCACGGTGGCGTTCAGGCTCTCGCGGGCGGCTTGAAACACCGCTTTCAACTGATCGATCCGGTCGTAGAGCGCCTTCTTGGCCCGGTCGAGGTCCTGGCGGCTGAGCGCTCCTTTCTGCGCGTCCCCATAAAGCTGATCGATTCCCTGAAGGACGAAGGCGAAGCGGCGGCGCGTGTAGGCGAGGTCGAATCGATCGAGCAACTGGCGCCGCTCGGCGTCGCTCGTGTCTTCGCTCACCAGCTTCTTGCCGCGGGCCCAGTCGTCCACGATCAGGCGGACGAGGAAGGCGACGTTCGCCTGCTCTTCCTTGTAGTTGCAGACCTGGCAGATGCCGCGGGCGAGTTGCTCGAAGACGGAGTGGGCGCGGAGCAGGAGGTAGGGGCTGAAGAGATATCCCGCGTTCCGCTCGGCCTGGGCGTCCAGATGGAGGCGCAGTTGCCGGAAGCGCGCGGCGTCGGCTTCGGGGAGCTGGTCGCCCAGCGCGTGAGGGAGCTCGGCGGCCAGGATCTTCGCGATGGCGGGCCGGGTGCCTGCGACCAGCTCGTCCACGCGGCGCACCCGCTCGTTGAAGTCGCGGGCATGGAGCAGCTCTTCGAGGATCGGCTGCGAGGCTCTCGACAGGCCGGCCCAGACGACGCCGAAGTAATTGGGAGGCTCGCCGCCGGGGTTCTGCACCTCCTCGCCGGGGTCCGGCTGGAGATAGAGAAGATAGCGGGTCACCTCGCGCTCGGAGCGCATCCTGACGATGGCGTCGATCGCCGGCCGGAAGGGATAGTTGTTGAGCACGCCGCCGTCGATGAACCAGGTGTCGGAGGCTTTGGCGCCCGAGAGCTCGTAGGCGCGGAAGAGCTCGTCCTCAAAACCTTTCGGAAGCTCCTTGGCATCGGCGATGTGAAGGGGCGGAAAGGCGCCCGGGAAAGACGACGTGGCGCGCGCCGAGAAGGCCAGGGCGCCATTGTACCGGCTGTCGAGCTGAGTGCTCTCCTCGCCCGCCCTGCGCTTGTAGGTGAAGCTCAGGACGTGGCGGTTGCGCCGTTCGTTGACGGTCGGCGGATCGGTGATCGTCATCGGCTGGCGGTAGCCGTAGTAGTCCGTGGTGGTCACGAAGAGCTGGAGCGGGTGGCCTTCGGGCATCAGCGAGCTCGGGCGGCCCTCCGGCGGCTGGTAGGCCGACCGCGTGCCGTCCATGTCCTTGAGCGCGTCGAGCAGCCAGCCCAGCATGGCTTCGCCGTCGAGCAACCCCTCGGCCTTGCCGAGCAACAGTTGGGTCACGAAGCGGCTGACGTGCAATCCCTCCTGGACCACCGAGCCGCCCAGGAGCTCTTTGATGTCCCCCTTTTCGAGCCAGAGGTCGCGCAGGGAGTCCTGCGAGAGGTTGTGCGCCAGCGCCTTGCCGAGGAAGATGCCGTTGATCCCGCCCGCCGAGGTGCCGGCCACCACGTCGATGACGACGCGCGGCAGGGCCCGGTCCGCCGAGCGCTCCCGAGCGGCCGCAAGCGCCTGCCAGTAGGCGTGCTCGGAGGACTCTGGCGGGAACGGGTTCTTCTGCGGATCGTCCTCCAGGGCGCGCGACGCCACGACCAGCTTCTGCAGCTCCTTGGTCATGCCGTGCATGTAGATGGCGAGCGACACCCCGCCGTAGCAGACGAGCCCCAGACGGATCTCGCGGAGGTTGCGCTCGGGGGCAGTCGAGTCGGTTGCGGATCGGGACAAGGCTCTCCTCCTCCTTCCAGGCTTCCTTCGGGCTGTGCGCTCGTTCGGGACTAGTATATGGATCGTGCGACGGTCGTGGAGACGCATCGGCTGTGGGCTGCTGCTGGCGGCGCTCCTGGGCTTTGCCGAACCCGCCTTCGGCGCGGTCTACGAAGGCCGGCCTCTGGCCGAGGCTCTCCTTTCGCTCCAGAAAGAAGGGCTCGCCATCGTGTTCACGAGCGAGCTCGTCCGCCCGGAGATGAAGGTCCTGAGCGAGCCGGCCGCCCGCGAGCCGCGGCGGGTTCTGGACGAGATCCTGGCGCCGCATGGACTGCGGGCGGAGGAAGGGATTGGAGGTGTCCTCGTGATCGTCGCGGCGCCGGGGGAGAGCCCTCGGGAGGCATCGATCGAAGGGGCGGTCCTCGCACGCGGCAGCGGCCGGGGATTGGGGGACGCGGTCGTCCGGGTGATCGAGCGCGGCCTCGAGACGCGGGTTCGGGAAGACGGAAGCTTTTCCCTCACCGCGCTCGAACCCGGGGACTACACGCTGGAGGCGGCCGCGCCGGGATATCTCGACCAGCAGGTCGGCGGCGTGGCGGCCGGCGCGGGCTCTTCCCGCCCCGTCGTCTTCCGCCTGCACCCGCAGCCCTACATCGAGGATGAGATCGTCGTGCGGGCGAGCCGCCTGTCGCTCCTGGACGAGCCGCTGAAATCCTCCTTCTCCCTCGGCCGCGAGGAGATCGAAAGCCTTCCCCACCTGGGAGGGGACATCTTCCGCGCCACCTCGCTGCTGCCTGGCGTCACCGCCAACGACGTCACGGCCCAGTTCAGCATCCACGGCGGGCGGCGCGACGAGGTGAAGATCGTCCTCGACGGGCAGGAGCTCTACGGCGCCTTCCATCTCAAGGACTATGACAACGCGCTGAGCCTGGTGCCCGCCCGCATTCTGGCCGGAGCCAGCCTGACCACGGGGGCCTATCCGGCGAGCCAGGGCGACCGCATGAGCGGGGTGCTGGACCTGCGGACCGTGGACCCGCCGGACGGACGGCACCTCGTCCTGGGCGTCTCCGTGCTCGACATTCTGGCGTCGAGCTCCGGCCGGTTTTCGGAAGGCCGGGGAGCGTGGCTCGCAACCGGCCGCCGCGGCTCGATCGACCTCGCGAGCGACGTGATCGGCGACGAGGACCCGCGGTTCTGGGACGCTCTCGGCAAGGTGGAGCTCGCGACCGGCCTCGGCCTCCTCACTGCTCATGTCCTCGCGGCGGGCGACTCGCTCGGCGTCGACAAGGAAGGGAGCGAGGAGTTCGAGCGGCTGGACAACGAGTACCGGAGCACCTACGGGTGGCTCACGCACCAGGCCACGCGGGGCGACAGCCTGCTGGTCGAGACGATCGGATCGTGGGCGCGGATCGAGACGGACCGCGGGAGCTCGGCGAGCGACGAGGAGGCCGGGTACGAGTTGCACGACCGGCGCGATTTAGACGTCGCGTCCCTCTCCCAGACGTGGAGCCTGGAGCTCGGGCCCCGGCACCTGCCCCGGTGGGGTTTCGAAGCGCGCCGGTACGATGCCTTTTTCGACTACGCCAAGGATCTGGATCCCGAGGTGGTCGTCGTCGCGCCTTTCTCCCCGCCGCGGCGGACGGAGCACCGGTTCCTCGGCTCGCTCCGCGGCGAGCACCTCGGGGCCTGGGTCAGCGACCGCGTCTCGTGGCTCGACCGGCTGACGGCCGAGGTGGGCGCCCGCTACGACCGCCACACCGCGACGGACGACACGCTCCTCTCCCCCCGGGTGAGCCTCGGGTGGCGTCTGGGCGAGCGCAGCGTCGTCCGCGCGGCCTGGGGGCGGTTCTATCAGAGCCAGCGCCCCTATGAGCTGCAGGTGGAGGACGGAGAGTCCGTCCTCTGGCGGGCGGAGCGGTCGGAGCACCGGGTCCTGGGATACGAAAGGTTTTGGCAGTCCGGCCGGCTGGGCGTCGAGGCCCTGCGCGTCGAGCTCTTCGACCGCGAGATCGAGGACCCGCGGGCCCGCTACGAAAGCCTTCTCGAGCCCGTGAACTTCTTTCCCGAGATCGAGCCCGACCGCGTCCGCATCGCTCCCGAGCGGAGCACGGCGCGGGGGATCGAAATCCTTCTGCGGGGCCGCCGGGGCGCCCGCTTCGACTGGTCGCTCGCCTGTTCCCACGCCCGGGCCGAGGACCGGCTGTCAGGCGATAGGGTGCCGCGCTCTCTCGACCAGCCGGACACGGTGGCCCTGGGCCTCAACTTCCGGCTCCCCCGGCAATGGAATCTGAACCTCGCCTGGAGGTATCACACCGGCTGGCCGACGACTCCGGTCGAGGCCGGATTTGTGATCGATCCGGAAGAGCCGGAGGAGGAACCCGAGCTCGTGGCGGTCTTCGGGCGTCTGAACAGCGAGCGCCTCCCCGCCTATCACCGCCTGGATCTGCGGGCCAGCCGCCGCTGGGACTTGCGGTCCGGCCGGTTGACCTTCTTCGTCGACGTCCAGAACGTCTACAACCGCCGCAACCTCGCGGGGTTCGACGTCACGCTCGACGAGGACGCGGGGGTCGTCGAGCTCGAAGAGGAGCGCTGGCCGGGCCTCTTCCCTTCGCTCGGCATCACCTGGGAGCTTTGAGACGCCGGACGACGAGGGTGCCTCCCTCAAGGTCCCCTTCGAGGCCGGCGCCGGGGAGCACGGCGAACGGCGCCTGATCCGGCCGCAGCCCGCCCAAGCCGCCGTGGAGGACGATGGGCTTCGCCGAAGCGGACAGCTCCTCGTCCGCGAAGCGGACCTCCCAGCCGGTCTCGCGGGCGACCCAGTCGAGGAATTCCTCGAGAGTGCGGCCTTCGACGTCGAAACCGGCGGCGGCTTCGAGGACCCACTCCCACTCGGGGCCGTAGCCCGCGAGGGCTCGCTTTTCCGAGGTCCCGTCCGAGCGGAGGACCAGCTCCTGCCCCGCGGGTGTGACGAAGGTCTGGCCGCTACGCTCCACGGCGACCGCGCCGTGACGGACCTGAACGCGCAGAGCAGGCTCCGCGAGCCGCACGGCGAACCGGGTGCCGATGTCCCTCACCGTCCCCAACGGCGTCCGGACTTCGAGGGTGCCGGACTCCGTGTCCGCATAGATCGCCCCGCGCTCGAGCTCCAGGGCGACGGCCGAAACCAGACGCACCCGCGTGTCCTCATCGAGCCGCACGACGGTTCCGTCCGGCAGCCGGAGCGAGGCCCTGCCGTCGCCGCTGCGCAGCGCCGCACCGATCGGAATCGTATCGCCCTCCGCGATCCGGCGCGGCGCCTCCGCTTCGAGGTCGACCGAGCCTGTGACCGCTTCGACCTGGACGAAGACCGTGGGAGGAAGGAGGTCGCTCTGCGAAGCCCGCCACCACGCGATACCGAGGGCAAGTGCGAGGGCCGCGGCCAGGCTTGCCGCGAGGGCCCAGACCGGCCGCCGCGCCGAGGCCCGGGAGCGCCGCCGGACCTCGCTCTGCCAGGCGGACCGCGCAACGGCGGAGATCGCGGCGAGATCCTCCTCCGGGATCGGCGGCCGGGGGCCGGCCTTCTCGAGCAGGCGGCGCACGGCCTCCTCTTCAGCTCTGGGGTCCTGTTCTTCGTCCACGTTCCATCCTAAAGGTTTTCGAAGCTTGTCCTAAAAGCGTGCCGCGCCCGGGTGAGGAGCGACTCCGCGGCCTTGGGCTGCACCCCCATCCGCGCGGCGATCTCGTCGACCGGAACACGCTCGATGTACTTCCACTCGAGCGCCCGGGCGTAGTGCCCGGGGATCAGCTCGAGCGCCAGGTGCACCCGGTCGATCTCTTCCTGTCGCGAGAGCGCGGCCAGGGCGTCGCCGGGAGCCGTCTCCCTCTCTTCGTCGAGCTCCACTTCGGCCGGCGCGGTCTTCCGGCGCCGCCAGTGCATCAGGATCTCGTTGCGGCAGCAGGAGCACAGCCAGGTCGGAAGCGACGCTTCGCCGCGGTAGGTTTCGAGCCTGGAGAGCGCCTTGACGGTCGCCGTCTGAACGATCTCCAGGGTCAGGTCGCGGTCGCCGTGCAGACGAGCGAGGGTGAACCGGTAGGTCGCCTTGAAGCAGCGCTCTCCAAAGGTCTCGAAGGCTTCCTCCTCTCCCGCGAGCATGCGCTCGACAAGCTTCAGATCCTCGACATGTTTCGTCATCGATGACGGCCGCCGCGCGCCATGTTACTGCCAAAGACGACTTTTAGTCCCGCCGGCAATCGGTGAGCTCGATCTCTCCGTCCTGCACCATCCCGACGCCGGGGCAGTACACCTTGACGCTCTCGTCGTCCGGCTCGAGCGGCGACGTCTCCCGGACCTTGACGCAGTCCTCGAAGGTCTCGCCGGCAGCCGTCACGGTGAGCCCCATCTCGACGTTCTCGGCGCGGTCCATGGCTTCGGGAGCGATCTCCTGGAAGTAGCGCGCCCCCAGGAGGAAGCGGGCGGGGATGATGATGCCGGGCTGCGCGCCGTCCACCCCGGCCTGCCAGGAGCCTTCATGGCCCACGATCCGGCCGTCCTCGTAGAAGTCGACCGACTCTCCGAAATAGAAGACGTCGTTGGTCTCGATGCAGCGGGCGAACCAGTTGCGCGAGATCTCGGCGAGCTCGCCGTCCTTCCACTCTTTCTCCTCGACGACCCGCGCGCGCACTGTCTTCCTCGTTCCCTCGGGTGTCGTGAAGGTGATCTTCCGGGTCCCTCTCTTGACGGTGATCTGGACTTCGATCTCCTCGCCGTCGTCTTCGCCTTCGAGCGTCACCTGGTCGCCTGGTTGCAGACTGAAGTACGGATTCTGACGGCCGTGCGAGACGAACGTACAGCGCTCGACGTCGAAGTCGGTGGTGAACTCCTGGGCGGTCGCCGGAGCGAACGGGGTCATGGCGAGAAGCGCGAGAGCGAGGGCCAACGTCTTCATGGGAAGCTCCTTTCCTCGGTTTGGGCGTTCCGGAAGGCATCGGGGGATGCCCTCCCTGCTCTCTTGGATGCGGAGCGGCCCGGAATCCTTCGCGGGCCGCGGTAGGATAGGCCCCATGCAACTCCTCTACTCCTACCTGCGCCGCTACTGGAAGCTCGTGTTCCTGGCCCTCGGGCTCGCGGCGGTGAACCAGGTCTTCTCCCTCTTGGACCCGCTCATCTTCCGCCACGTCATCGACGAGTACGCGACCCGGTACCGCGAGTACACCACCCGCGAGTTCTTCAGCGGCGTGAGCCTGCTGCTCGCCGCGGCGGTGGGCGTGGCGTTCGTGTCGCGGGTGGCCAAGAACTTCCAGGATTATTTCGTCAACGTCATCACCCAGCGGCTGGGGGCGGACCTCTACTCGGACGGCGTCCGCCACTCGCTCGAGCTCCCCTACGCCCTGTTCGAGGACCAGAGGAGCGGCGAGACGCTCGGCAGGCTGCAGAAGGTCCGCGCCGATGTCGAGAAGCTGATCGCCATCGCGGTCAACACGCTGTTCACGACGCTCGTCGGGGTGATCTTCGTGATGATCTACGCCTTCACCGTGCACTGGCTCATCGCGCCGGTCTTCCTCTTGACCGTACCGCTCCTCGGGCTCCTGAGCTCCGTGCTGTCGAAGCGGATCAAGAAGATCCAGAAAGTGATCGTCTCCGAGACCACGGCGCTCGCGGGCTCCACGACCGAATCGCTGCGCAACATCGAGCTGGTCAAGAGCCTGGGGCTCGCGCGCCAGGAGATCGGCCGGCTCAATTCGATCACCGAGAAGATCCTGGGCCTGGAGCTGCGCAAGGTGCGGTCGCTGCGGCTCCTTGCCTTCATCCAGGGCACGCTGGTCAACGCCCTGCGCACGTCCATCCTGTTCCTGATGCTGTATCTGATCTTTTCTCAGCAGATCACGGTCGGGCAGTTCTTCTCGCTGTTCATCTATTCGTTTTTCATCTTCGGGCCGCTCCAGGA
The DNA here is from genome assembly GCA_035462575.1 of Thermoanaerobaculia bacterium. GTDB lineage: Bacteria > Acidobacteriota > Thermoanaerobaculia > Multivoradales > UBA5704 > DATARR01. The sequence continues at coordinate 12,443 of DATHUD010000636.1, forward strand.
GCTGGGGACGGTGATCAACACTTACCGCGAGACCGAGGCGTCGCTCGACAACTTCCAGGCCATTCTGGCAATCCCTCCGGAGAAGAAGCCGGCCCACCCGATCCCCCTGGGGAAGCTCGACTCGGTGTCGTTCGAGGACGTGAGCTTCACGCACCAGACCGCCGCGGCCCCGGCGCTGACCGGCGTCTCCTTCGCGGCCGGGCGCGGCGAGACGATCGCCTTCGTGGGCCCGTCGGGCTCCGGCAAGACGACGCTCGTCAAGCTGCTCGTGGGCCTCTACCCCCCGCAGAGCGGGCGCGTGCTCTACAACGGCAAGCCGGGCACGGACCTGGATCTGGACGAGCTCCGCGCCCAGCTCGGCTTCGTGACGCAGGACACCCAGCTCTTCTCGGGCTCGATCCGCGAGAACCTGCTGTTCGTGAACCCGGCGGCCACCGACGCCGAGTGCCTGGAGGCGCTCCGCAAGGCCGCCTGCGACAGCCTGCTCGCGCGCGCCGACCGCGGCCTCGACACGGTGCTCGGAGAAGGGGGCGTCAAGGTCTCGGGCGGCGAGAAGCAGCGGCTGTCGATCGCGCGGGCGCTGTTGCGCCGGCCGCGCCTGCTGGTGTTCGACGAGGCGACGTCGTCCCTCGATTCGCTCACCGAAGAGGAGATCACCGGCACGATCCGCGAGGTGGCAGCGAGCCAGGAGGGCATCACCATCCTCATCGCGCACCGGCTGTCGACCGTGCTCCACGCCGACCACATCCACGTGCTCGAGCGCGGCCGGATCGTCGAGTCCGGCCGCCACGCGGAGCTTCTGGAGCAGAAGGGCCTCTACTACGCCATGTGGCGCCAGCAGATCGGCGAGCGCCGGCCCGCCGCTCCCGCGCCCCGGCTCACGGCCGTGGCGGCGGGGTAGAGCCGGAGAACCTGAGCGAGCTCCCCTCTGTGCTATACGTATCGGGCAACGCTTCAACCCCGGGAAGGGAGGGCCTCACATGATCAAAACACAAGGATATGCCGCTCAGTCCGCCACGACCCCGCTCGCTCCGTGGAGCTTCGAGCGCCGCGATCCGGGTCCGGAGGACGTTCAGATCGAAATCCTCTACTGCGGTGTCTGCCATTCCGACCTGCACACCGTCCGCAGCGAATGGGAAGGGACCGTCTACCCGATGGTGCCGGGCCACGAGATCGTGGGCCGGGTGGTCAAGGTCGGCGGGAAGGTCTCGAAATTCAAGGAGGGCGACTTCGCGGCCGTCGGCTGCCTGGTGGACTCGTGCCGGCATTGCGCGGGCTGCGCCGAAGGCCTCGAGCAGTATTGCGAGAACGGCTTCACCGGCACCTACGGCGGCGTCGAGAAGGAGACCGGCCAGCCCACCAAAGGCGGCTACTCGGAAGGGATCGTCGTCAACGAGCATTTCGTCCTGCGCCTTTCCGACAAGCTGGATCCGGCGGCCGCGGCTCCCCTTCTCTGCGCCGGCATCACGACGTGGTCGCCGCTGCGCCACTGGAGGGTCGGCCCGGGGAGCAAGGTCGGCGTGGTGGGCCTCGGCGGGCTTGGCCACATGGGAGTCAAGCTCGCCCACGCCCTGGGCGCTCGCGTGGTCCTGTTCACCACCTCGCCGGGCAAGGCGGAAGACGCGCGCCGTCTCGGAGCCGACGAGGTCGTGGTCTCGAAAAATCCCGAGGAGATGGCAAAGTACACGGGGAGCTTCCACCTCATCCTCAACACCGTGGCCGCGCCGCACAACCTGGACGCCTTCCTGGTGCTCCTGAAGCGGGACGGCGCGATGGTCCTGGTCGGAGCGCCGGGCGAGCCGCACCCGTCGCCGACCGTCTTCAACCTGATCATGGCCCGCCGCACCCTGGCCGGCTCGCTGATCGGGGGCATCCCGGAGACCCAGGAGATGCTCGACTTCTGCGCCGAGCACGGCATCGTCTCCGACATCGAGCTGATCCCCATCCAGAAGATCAACGAGGCCTACGAGCGCCTCTTGAAGTCCGACGTCAAGTACCGCTTCTGCATCGACATGGCTTCGCTGAAGACCCAGTGAGAGTGTGAGCAACAATCG
>DATHUD010000637.1:0-8414 GCA_035462575.1 Thermoanaerobaculia bacterium
CCGGGTGCACGTGTTCCCCGAGAGCGACAGGAACACCCTGTTCTACCTGCGCCGGCCGGAGCGCGGCGGCTGCGGCTTCGACGCGCAGTGGACGGACGACTTCCACCACTCGCTCCATACCCTCCTGACCGGAGAGCGCAGCGGCTACTACCAGGACTTCGGATCGCTCGACCAGATGGCGGCGGCGATGGCGGGCGGCTTTGTCTACACCGGCCAGTACTCCCCCTACCGGAGGCGGCGCCATGGCGTGCCGGCCGGCGAGATGAGCGGGGAGCGCCACGTCGTCTGCAGCCAGAACCACGACCAGACAGGCAACCGGATGAACGGCGAGCGACTCGCCTCGCTCACCGATTTCGAGAGCCTGAAGCTCGCGGCTGGCGCCGTGCTCCTCTCGCCCTTCCTCCCGCTCCTCTTCATGGGCGAGGAGTACGGCGAGACCGCCCCCTTCCTCTACTTCGTGAGCCACTCGGACGAGGACCTGATCCGCGCTGTCCGCGAGGGGAGGAAGGAGGAGTTCACGGCCTTCGGCTGGACCGAAGAGCCGCCGGACCCGCAGTCCCCCGAAACCTTCGAGCGCTCCCGGATCGATCCCACGCTCCGGGAGCAGGGCCGGCACGCGGCGCTCCACGCCTTCTACAAGGAGCTGATCCGGCTCCGGAAGACCGTCCCCGCCCTCGCCCGCACGACCAAGGAGGACGTCGAGGTCACCCCGGTCGAGGCGGACCGCGTGATTCTCGTCCGGCGCCGGAGCGGAGAGGAGGACGTCCTCCTCGCCTTCAACTTCGCCGAGGAGGAGAAAACTCTGCCGCTCCCCGAGGGGGACTGGCGGAAGCTCCTCGACTCCTCCGGAGAGGGCTGGGGCGGGCCGGGGGAGACGGGGGAGGGACGGATCGGGGGGCGGGCGGTGGTGGTGTTCGGGGTCTGATACGATCCCCCCGCCCAATGCAACGCTATCTCTGTATTCACGGCCATTTCTATCAGCCGCCGCGGGAAAACCCGTGGCTCGAGGCGGTCGAGCTGCAGGACTCGGCCTACCCCTACCACGACTGGAACGAGCGGATCACGGCCGAGTGCTACGCGCCGAACACCGCGTCCCGCATCCTGGACGGCGACGGGCGGATCGAGCGGATCGTCAACAACTACGCGCGGATCAGCTTCAACTTCGGCCCCACGCTCCTCGCCTGGATGGAGACGAAGGCCCCGCGGGCTTACAGCCGCGTGCTCGAAGCGGACCGGGAGAGCGCGGAGCGCTTTTCCGGTCACGGATCGGCCCTGGCCCAGCCGTACAACCACATCATCCTGCCTCTCGCCAACCGGCGGGACAAGAAGACCCAGATCCTCTGGGGCTTGGCCGACTTCGAGCGCCGCTTCGGCCGGCGGCCCGAGGGCGCCTGGCTCCCCGAGGCGGCGGTGGATCTGGAAACGCTCGACCTCCTGGCGGAGGCGGGGATCCGCTTCACGATCCTCGAGCCCCACCAGGCGCGGCGGGTGCGGCCCAAGGGGGGGAAGAAGAAGGACGACTGGCGCGACGTCTCCGGCGGGCGGATCGACACCACCTGCGCCTACGAGGCCGCGCTCCCCTCCGGCCGCCGGATCGCCCTCTTCTTCTACGACGGCGGGATCTCCCGGGCCGTGGCCTTCGAGGGGCTCCTCTCCTCGGGCGAGCGCTTCTCGGACCGCCTGCTCTCCCCCGTGCCCGCCAACCCGGACCGCGACCGGCTGATCAACATCGCGACGGACGGCGAGACCTACGGCCACCACCACCGCTATGGCGAGATGGCCCTCTCCTACGCGCTCCACCGCATCGAGTCGAACGGCTGGGCCGTCCTCACCAACTACGGCGAGTACCTGGAAACCCATCCCCCCGAGCATGAGGTGGAGATCGTCGAGAACACCTCCTGGAGCTGCGTCCACGGCGTGGACCGCTGGCGCGAGGACTGCGGCTGCCACACCGGCGGCGACTCCTCCTGGAACCAGTCGTGGCGGGCGCCGCTGCGCCAGGCTCTCGACTGGCTGCGGGACGAGCTCGCCCCGCGCTACGAGAAGGCGGCCAAAGCCTTCTTCCCCGATCCCTGGGAGGCCCGGGACCGCTACATCTCCGTGGTCCTCGACCGCTCGCCCGCGAGCATCGAAGCCTTCTTCGCGGGGAGCTCGCCGCAAGGTGAGGACCGGGTCCGGGCCCTGAAGCTCCTGGAGCTTCAGCGCCAGGCCATGCTCATGTACACGAGCTGCGGCTGGTTCTTCAACGATCTCTCAGGGATCGAGACCCTCCAGATCCTTCGCTACGCCGGCCGCGTGGTGCAGCTCGCCGGACAGCTTTTTGACGACGAGGTCGAGCCCCGGTTCCTCCGCCTTCTCGAACAGGCGAAGAGCAACGACCCTGCGGCGGGCACCGGGCGCGACCTGTACGACCGGCACGTGCGCCCGTCGATCGTGGACCTCCCGCAGGTGGCCGCGCACTACGCCGTGGCCTCCCTCTTCGAGGACTTCCCGAACCCGGCACCCGTCTACTGCTACTCGGTCGAGAGGGAGAACGGCCGCGTCTTCCGCGCCGGCCGCACCCGGCTGACGATCGGCCGGGCGCGGGTCACCTCGGAGCTGACCGGCAAGACCGGGCAGTACGCCTTCGGAGTCCTCCACTTCGGCGACCACAACCTGAACGCCGGCGTGAGCCGTTTCGAGGACGCGGAGCCCTACCGCCAGTTCCTCGCCGAGGCCGGGAGCGCCTTCGAGCAGGGCGACCTCGCCCACGTCGTCCGCCTGCTCGACCGCTACTTCCTGGACGTCCCCTATTCGCTCAAATCCCTCTTCCGGGACGAGCAGCGCCGCATCCTCGATCTCATCCTCGCCTCGACCCTGGACGAGGTGGAGGACGAGTTCCGCGACATCTTCCAGCACCACGCCCCGCTCATCCGTTTCCTGAACAGCCTGGGGACGCCGCTCCCGAAGGCGTTCCGGGCCGCGGCCGAGCTCATCCTGAACGTGGACCTGAAGCGGGCCCTGAGCAACGGCGCGGCCGATCCCGAGGAGGTCCGCCGCCTTCTGGACGAGAGGCAATCGCTCAAGGTGGACCTGGAAACGGAAGGGCTCTCCTTCGCCCTGGGAACGGCCTTGAAGGATCTCGTCGAGACCCTCCACCAGCGCCCCGAAGATCCCGACCTCCTGCGCCGCATGGACGCCATCGTGAGCCTCACCCGCTCGACCCCCTTCAAGGTGGACCTCTGGCGCGCCCAGAACCGCTGGTACGAGCTGCGCCAGACCGTCTACCCGCGCCTCAAGGAGGAGGCGGAGAAGGGGGACAGGAAGGCGGCGGAGTGGGTGGAGCTGTTCAAGCCGCTGGGGGAGAAGCTGTTCGTGCGGTTGGAGTAGGTGGCCCACCGCTTGCAGCTTCCAACCCGCCGTGCCTCGATACCCGCTCTCCACCTACCGCGTCCAGCTCCGCCCTGAATTCGGCTTCGACGACGCCGCAGGGGTTGCCGACTACCTCGCCGCCCTCGGCATCTCGCACCTCTACAGCTCCCCGTACCTCCAGGCGGCGCGGGGGAGCACGCACGGGTATGACGTGGTCGATCCCACCCGGGTCAACGAGGATCTGGGCGGGGAGGAGGCTCACGCGCGGTTCTGCAAGGTGCTCGGGGAGAACGGCCTCGGGCAGGTGCTCGACATCGTGCCCAACCACATGTCGATCACCGAGCGGAGAAACGTGTGGTGGTGGGACGTGCTGGAGAACGGCCCGGCCAGCCGGTTCGCTTCGTATTTCGACGTGGATTGGGAGGGGCCGCAGGAGCGGATGCGCAACACGGTGCTGCTGCCGATCCTGGGCGATCACTACGGCCGCGTGGTGGAGGCGGGAGAGATCCGCCTCGTGCGGCGGGGGGGGCGGTTCGAGATCCACTACTTCGACCACCGGATGCCTGTGGCCCCGCGGTCGCTCGATGCTCCGCTCAGCGAGGCTGCCCGGCGCTGCGGCTCGCCGGACCTGGCGTTCATCGCCGACGCTTATGGGAACCTCCCCCTCGCGACCGCCACCGACCGCGAGAGCGTGGCGCGCCGCCATCGGGACAAGGAGGTGCTTTCGGGGCAGCTCGCCCGGCTCTGCGAGGAAAACTCGGGGATCGCCGGAGCCGTGGACGCCGTGGTGGAGGAGATCAATAACGATCCCGACCGGCTGGACGAGTTGCTCCAGGGGCAGAACTACCGGATCGCCTTCTGGCGGACCGCCGGGCATGAGCTGGACTACCGGCGGTTCTTCGACGTCCACACCCTCGTGGGCCTGCGCATGGAGGACGACGGGGCCTTCGCCGATACCCATGCCCGGGTGCTCGACTGGCTCGCCCGGGGCGTGCTGGACGGCCTGCGGATCGACCACCCCGACGGTCTGCGCGATCCCAAGCAGTACTTCGAGCGGCTCCGGGCCGCGTCTTCGCGCGCCTGGGTGGTGGTCGAGAAGATCCTGGAGCCCGGCGAGCCGCTGCCCGGCGACTGGCCGGTCCACGGCACCACGGGCTACGACTTCCTGAACCGCGTGGGCGGCCTGTTCGTGGACCCGGCGGGCGAGGAGCCGCTCACCCGGCTCTACGCGGAGCTGACGGGGGAGACGACAGACTGGGAGGCGATGGTCCACGAGAAGAAGCTCCTCGTCCTCTCGGAGCTTCTGGCGAGCGACGTGAACCGTCTGGCCGAGGTCTTCCTTCGGGTCTGCGAGCGCCACCGCCGCTTCCGCGACTACACCCGCTTCGAGCTGCGGCAGGCGATCCGCGAAGTGGTGGCCGTGTTTCCGGTCTACCGCACCTACGTGCGCGCCGAGTCCGGGGAGGTTTCGGAGCTGGACGTGCGGGAGGTCACCGAGGCCATGGAGAAGGCCAAGGAGCACCGGCCGGATCTCCCGCCGGACCTCTTCGGCTTCTTCCGCTCGATCCTCCTCCTCGAAGTCCGGGGCGAGGCGGAGAGCGAGCTTGTGATGCGCTTCCAACAGCTCACCGGCCCGGCCATGGCCAAGGGGGTGGAGGACACGTCGTTCTACAACTTCCACCGGCTGGTTTCGTTGAACGAAGTCGGCGGGAGCCCGGGCTGTTTCGGCATCTCGGTCGAGGACTTCCACCGCGACAATGCCGAGGCCCAGGCGCGCTGGCCCCATGCCCAACTTGCCTCTTCGACGCACGACACCAAGCGGAGCGAGGACGTGCGGGCGCGGATCAGTCTCCTCTCCGAGATCCCCGAGCGCTGGGGGGAGGCCGCGCGGCGGTGGATGGCGGCGAACGAGAAGCACAAGCAGGGCGGGATGCCGGATCGCAACGCCGAATATCTTTTTTATCAGACCCTTGTCGGTGCCTGGCCCCTCTCTCCCGAAAGGGCGGCCGCCTACATGGAGAAGGCTGCGAAAGAGGCCAAGGCTCACACCGCGTGGACGCGCCCGAACCCGGAGTACGAGGAGGCTTTGAAAGGTTTTGTGACCGCGGTCCTGGACGATCAGGGCTTCGTGGCCGAACTGGAGGAATTCCTCGCACCTCTGATCGAGCCGGGGAGGATCACCTCGCTTGCCCAGACGCTCTTGAAGCTCACCGCTCCCGGCGTGCCCGACACCTACCAGGGCACGGAGCTGTGGGATCTTTCTCTGGTGGATCCGGACAACCGCCGGCCGGTGGATTACGATCTGCGGCGCCGGCTCCTCGCGGACCTCGAAAAGGGGATGACGCCCGAGGAGATCCTCGCGCGGATGGACGAGGGGCTTCCCAAGCTCTGGGTGATCCGCCAGGCTCTCCACCTGCGGCGGCGGCCTGAGCTGTTCGATCCTCGAGGGGATTACAGGCCGCTCGCGGCCCGGGGCTCGAAGGCGGGGCACGCCGTGGCGTTTCAGCGCGGAGACGGCGCGATCGCCGTGGCGCCCCGGCTGGTGATCGGGCTTGGTGGAGATTGGGGTGACACGGTGCTCGACCTCCCGGCCGGCCCGTGGCGCAACGAGCTGACCAGTGAGGAGATCAAGGGCGGTGAGACGCGCCTCGCGGACCTCCTCGCCCGGTTCCCGGTGGCGCTCCTGACACGAAATCCCTGAGGGCATCATGGATCCTTCCGGCGCCATCCTCCTGCTTCTCGCGCACCTCTCCGAGCAAGGGCTGACCCGGCCCGCCTTCGGAGAGGAGATCGTGGTGACGGCCTCGCGGGTGGAGCAGCGGGTGGGGGAGGTCCCGGCCCACGTCACCGTCCTCGACCGGGAAGACGTCGAGCGCTCCCCGGCGCGCACGCTCGACGACCTGCTGCGGCAGGTGCCGGGCTTCAGCCTCTTCCGGCGGTCGGGGAGCGTCGTGGCCCATCCCACCACGCAGGGCGTGTCGCTGCGGGGGATCGGCCCGAGCGGCGGCAGCCGCACGCTCGTCCTCGTGGACGGCGTCCCGTTGAACGACCCCTTTGGCGGCTGGGTGGCCTGGAGCCGGGTGCCGCTCGCGAGTGTGGACCGGGTGGAGGTGGTGCGCGGGGGCGGGGCGAACCTCTGGGGAAGCTCGGCGTTGGGCGGCGTCATCCAGGTGCTCACCGCGAGCCCGGAGGAGCGGGGGCTCCGGGCGATGGCCGAGGCGGGCAACCGGGGCACGATGTCGGGCGCGGTCGTCGCCGGCCACAGGACGGACCGGGTCGGCGTCTCCGTCTCCGCCTCGGCCTTCGATACGGACGGCTACGAGGTCGTCCGCCGCGATCAGCGGGGGGAGATCGACATCCCCGCTTCTTCAGAAAACCGCGTCCTTTCAGGCAAGCTGGAGGTCCCGGGCGCGCGTTCGCTCTTCACGTTGAGCGCCGGCCTCTTCACCGAGGAGCGGGGGAACGACACGCCCCTGACGGAGAACGGGACGGACGCGGGGTCCGTGGCGGCGAGCGCGGCGTTCCAGACCGGAATCGGAGACTGGCAGGTCTCGGCCTTCTCCCGCCGCCAGACCTTCCGCAGCACTTTTTCCGCCCAGGCGCCGGACCGCTCCTCCGAGCTGCCGTCGCTCGACCAGTACGACGTGTCGGCGGACGAGACCGGGGCCGGGGTCCAGTGGTCGCAAAAGGTTTCGGAGCGTCACCTCCGGACGGCCGGCGCCGACGTCCGTCAGGTCCAAGGGGAGAATCGGGAGGACTTCCGCTTCGTCGAAGGCCGTTTCACGTCCCGCCGCGCGGCGGGCGGGGAGCAGCGGCTCTCCGGCCTCTGGCTCCAGGAGATCTTTGCTCCCTCCCCGGCCTGGCAGGTGACCGCCGGGGGCCGGCTCGACCTCTGGCAGAGCTTCGGGAGCTTCCGCCGCGAGCGGAGCCTCGAAACCGGCGCGCCGCTGCGGGAGGAGACCTTTGCCGACCGCGAGTCCCTGGCCTTTCACCCCCGGCTCGGGGTGCTCTACCTCGCGAGCGGCCGCCTTTCCGTCCGGGGCTCTGTCTACCGCGCCTTCCGGGCTCCGACGCTGAACGAGCAGCTCCGCCCCTTCCGGGTGAGGAACGACATCACCGAGGCCAACGCGGCCCTGCGGCCCGAGAGGCTCCTGGGAGGCGAGGCCGGGCTCGACCTCCGGGGCGGCTCCTCTTCGTTCGGGATCACCGGCTTCTGGAACCGGGTCGAGGATTCGATCGCCAACGTCACGGTGGGGGAGGGCCCGGGGACCGTCTCCCCCTGCGGCTTCGTGCCCGCGGGCGGCGTCTGCCGGCAGCGCCGGAACCTGGGTGCCTCGCGGGTGCGCGGCGTCGAGGTCGAGGCGCGCCACCGGCCGCGCCCGTTCTGGGAGGTCACGGCGAGCTATCTGTGGAGCGACGCCCGGATCCGAGACCGGCGGCTCGCTCAGGTCCCGGAGAACCAGGCCGTCCTGGAGATCGGCTACGACCGCCCCGGGCGGATCGGCGCCGGCCTCCAGGGCCGCTATGTCGGGAGCCAGTTCGAGGACGACCTGAACACCCTCAGGCTCGCGAGCTTCTTCGTGCTGGATCTTTCCGTTTCGCGGGAGATCCGGCCGGGGTGGGAGGTGTTCCTGGGAGCCGAGAACCTGCTCGGGGAGACCTACGAGGTGGGGAAGACCGCCGAGGGGCTGGTCACGGTGGGGGCTCCGGCCCTGGCCCGCCTGGGGCTCCGGGTGAGGCCGCAGAGGGCCGCCTTGCCGTAGAATGCGAGCCGATGACCGACGAGTCGGATTTCCCGCCGGACGATTCCACGGAGCTCCTGGAGCAACTCGAGGATCTCGAGGAAGAGGAGTATCTCGCCGGCCGTCCTCCTACGCCCCGGCCCCTCACCCGGACGGAGATCGACGGCCTGGTCAACGAGACGCTGAACGAGGAGCTGGCGCGGAGGCGCGGCGCGGGGTCTCGGAAAAGCGGGAAAGAATAGCGGCCTCCGCCCGTCCGGGAGTCTTCGCCCGCTCCTCCCGGAGCGTCTCCAGCACCTTCCGGCACGCCCCGGAGATGGC
>DATHUD010000638.1:0-2908 GCA_035462575.1 Thermoanaerobaculia bacterium
CCCCGGATCGAAGCCGCGGCCGAAGCGGGGGCCGCCGGGCTGATCGTGGACGGCAGCGTGCGGGCCGGGCCGGACGGGCGGCTGACCGGAAGGCCGGCCCGCGAGGCCGCCCTCGAGCGGGTGCGCGAGATCCGCAGCCGGTTCGGGCCGGACCCTTTCCTGATCGCCTCCGGAGGCGTTCACGAGCCGGAGGATGCGCTGGCGCTCCGCGCCGCGGGGGCGGACCTCGTGGAGGTCGACACCGGGCTCGTCTACACCGGCCCGGGGCTCCCCAAGCGGATCAACGATGCACTGCTGTTCCAGGCGACCCAGGCCGCGGGCGCTCCCGCCCCGCCGGAGCGGGCCCCGGAGCGGACCTGGTTCTGGACCGCCCTCCTGGGCGCCGGCATGCTGTTCGGAAGCCTCCTCGCCCTGGGGATCGCTCTCACCCGCGTCGTGCTGCCCTACGACGAGGCGTTCGTGGGCATGCACCGGCACGAGCTCTCGGCGGTCAACCCTCGCCTGCTCGACTTCATGGCTCACGACCGGGTGAGCCTGGCCGGCACCATGGTCGCCATCGGCGCGATGTACCTCGGCCTCTCGCTCTGCGGGGTCCGCCGCGGCCTGCACTGGGCGCAACAGTCCGTCTTCATCTCCGCCGCCACCGGCTTCGCGAGCTTCTTCCTCTTCCTGGGGTTCGGCTATCTCGACACGTTCCACGCGTTCGTGACCGCGGTCCTCCTGCAGCTCCTGCTGCTCGGAATCCACTCCCGGCTCGGCACCTACACGCCGGACGTGGCGCCCCCGCTCCGGGGCGACCGGGCCTGGAAGCGGAGCCTCTGGGGGCAGTTGCTCCTGATCCTCCACGGGTGCGGCCTGCTCGGCGCCGGAGCGACGATCTCGGCGATCGGCGTGACCCACGTCTTCGTCCCCCAGGACCTGGAGTTCATGCGCACGACCGCCGAGGCGCTGGAAGCGGCCAATCCCTACCTCGTGCCGCTCGTCGCCCACGACCGCGCCACCCTGGGCGGCATGCTCCTCGCGAGCGGCTGGGTGTTCCTGCTGCCCGCGCTGTGGGGCTTCCGCAACGGCTCGGCCTGGCTGTGGTGGACGACGCTCCTGGCCGGCTCCTCCGCCTACGCGGCGGCGCTCGGCATTCACTACACCGTGGGTTATATGAGCCTTTTCCACCTCCTGCCGGTCTTCGTGGGCTGGGGCGTCCTCCTGCTGGGGCTGGGGCTTTCCTATTCCTACCTCTGCGGGACCGGGGCCGCTCTCCCATCCGCTAGAATGGCGCGGGCTCTTTCCGGAAGGAGGCTTTGACCATGCTGGATCTTCTGTTCGCCGCCGCTCTCCTGGTTTCCTCTCAGACCCCGGCCGCTCCGGCCCACGATCATGCCGAAGCCCCGAAGCCAACGCCTTCCGCGCCGGCCACCGCACCCGCCGCGCGGGACGAAAACCTCCCTCCGTCCGACGCGCAAGCCAAGGCCGCCCTGGAGAAATCCCCCCGCCACGGCGAGTGGGTGGACATCAAGCTCCCCGGAGGCGGCACGCCGATCCGCACCTGGGTCGTCTACCCCGAGCGCAAGGAGAAGGCGGGTGTCGTCATCGTCATCCAGGAGATCTACGGCCTTTCGGACTGGCTCCGCGGCGTCGCCGACCAGCTCGCCCGGGACGGATTCATCGCCGTCGCTCCCGACCTGATCTCGGGGATGGGCCCCAACGGCGGCGGCACCGACTCCGTGGCGAGCCGCGACGAGGTGGTGAAGCTCGTGCGCGCCCTCACCCCCGAGGAGGCGACCGCCCGCCTGAACGCCGTCCACGACTATGCGGCCAAGATCCCCGCCGGGAACGGCAAGACCGCCACGATCGGCTTCTGCTGGGGAGGCGCGCGGAGCTTCTCCTTCGCGGCCACAGAGCCGGACCTGGACGCCGCGGTCGTCTACTACGGCACCTCCCCCGAAGCCGCGGAGCTCGCGAAGATCAAAGCCCCCGTTCTCGGCCTCTACGGCGAAGACGACGCGCGCGTGAACGCCACGATCCCGCCCGCGGAAGCCGAGATGAAGAAGCTCGGGAAGACCTACGAGCCCCACATCTACAAGGGCGCGGGCCACGGGTTCCTGCGGCAGCAGGACGGCCGCGAGGGCGCGAACCTCAAGGCGGCCCAAGAGGCCTGGCCGCGGACGATCGCGTTTCTGCGCGAGCACCTGAAGTAGGTCAGGCCGCCTTCGGGAGGGCCCGGGCCGTCCCCGCGCCGAAGAAGAGGCCGGTCAGCAGGAGCAGGGAGACGACCCCCACGGGCGACGCGAGCCCTCCCAGCAGGGCGTCGACGAGGAGCGAGCTCGCGGAGAAGGAGAGCCCCAGGGCCAGGGAGGAGATCCCGATCCAGCGCGACGCCGGAGATCCGTGGCGGCGGAGCACCGCGAGCCACTGCGCCGCCCCCATGCACAGGCCGGCCGTAAGGCCCAGCACCAGGAGGGAGAGGGCCCGTGTCCCTGTGCCGAGCCGCATGATGCTCAACTGCTCGCCCGTGATGAGACCGCCGGTGACCTCGACGATCACGGCGCCCAGGGCGAGCCCGGCTCCCAGACCCAGGCACGTCGCGGGGATCCAGGAGCGGGACCGGGCCACCCGGTGCCTCACATCCAGCCACTGGCTGGTCCCGAGGACCGCCCCGACGAGGAGCGTGAGCGCCGGGGTGACCAGGATCATCCCCACGACCGCTTCAATGGGCTCGCCCAGCACGAGCGCCATCAGGACGCCCGCGGCGAGGCCCGTCATGGTGAGAAGGGACCAACGGACGACGCGGCTGCCGGTAGCATGGGTCATGGCGTCTCCTTTCTGAAAAAGAACGCTTCTTCAGGAAACGCACGAGCCCGGCGTTTCTTTCACTCCGGGCGAAGGACTCTCCCTAATCCTCCGCCAGCAG
>DATHUD010000639.1:0-3333 GCA_035462575.1 Thermoanaerobaculia bacterium
ATGCCGACGCCCACTGAGATTTTTCTTTCTCACTCCTCAGAAGACCGCCAGTTTGCCTCGACTCTGGGAGATCTCCTGGAGGGGCATGGAATTCCCTATTGGTATAGCAAGCGAGACATTTTAGGTGCCCAGCAGTGGCACGACGAAGTTGGGAAAGCCCTTGCCAGATGTGACTGGTTCCTGCTCGTCCTTTCTCCGGCTGCGGTCGCTTCCAAATGGGTCAAGCATGAGTTGCTCTATGCCCTCCGGGAGAAGCCCTACGAGGATCATATCGTCATCGTCGACTATCAACCCGCGGAGCACAAGAAGCTCTCCTGGACGCTACCCAACTTCCAGTGGGTGGACTTCCAGCAGGACTTTGCCGATGGCTGTCGGGATCTCCTGCGGATCTGGGGGCGTGGATATCGTGCCTGAGTGACCGGCCGCCAGTCTAGACGACCTCATCCAGGTCCACCACCGGCGTTCCGCGCATCAACACCACGTACAGCACGAACGCCACCCCGAAGCCCACGAACCAGGCGTAGTCGTAAAGGACGCGCAGAGCCGGAACCACCAGACCGATCAGGGCGGCTCCCACGCCCGCGGCGAGCGAAATCATCGCATTCCAGTTCCACCGGCCGTAGATGCCGTCCGGCGTGTAGAGGTCGGCCAACGAGAGCCGCGCCTTGCGGATCACCCAGTAATCCGCGATGAAGATCCCCGCGATCGGGCCCAGGAATCCCGAGTAGCCCACCAGCCAGCCGAAGATGTAGGCCTCGTAATTCGAAAGCAGCCGCCACGGCATGATGGCGATGCCAAGGACTCCGGTGATCACGCCGCCGATCGCGAAGGTGATCCGCGACGGCCAGAGATTGGCGAAGCCGTTGGCCGGCGCGACCACGTTGGCGGCGACGTTGGTGGTGAGGGTCGCGATCACGAGAGCGAAAAGAGAGATCAGGATGACGAGGGGGCTCCCGAGCCGGGAGAGGAGTGCCACCGGATCCCAGATCGCCTCGCCGAAGAGGAGGACCGAGGCCGAGGTCACCGCCACGCCGACGAAGGAGAAGAGGGTCATCGTCGTGGGAAGGCCCAGGAACTGCCCACGGATCTGGGCTCTCTGGTCCCGGGCGTAGCGGGAAAGGTCCGGGATGTTCAAGGCGAGCGTGGCCCAGAAGCCCACCATGGCGGTGAGCGAGGGGATGAAGACGGCGAGGAAGCTCCCGGTCGTCTGGAACTGGCTCGGCCGCGCCAGGATCGGCCCCAGCCCGCCGGCCCGCACAGTCGCCCAGGCGAGAAGGGCGAGGCCGGCGACGAGAAGGAAGGGAGCGGCCCACGCCTCCAGATGCTTGATGGCGTCGCTTCCCCGCACCACGATCCACATGTTCATCACCCAGAAGGCGGCGAACGCGATCCACGCCGCACCCGGCACCTCCCGCCAGGCGGGAAATACGGTCGCCAGCATGGTGTGGATCGCCTGGCCGCCGATCCAGGTCTGGATGCCGAACCACCCGCAGGCGACCAGGGCGCGAAGGATCGCGGGCACGTGCGCGCCCGAGGTGCCGAAGGAGGCGCGGGCGAGCACCGGGAAGGGGATGCCGAAGCGTGTCCCGGGATGCGCGATCAGGATCATCGGGACGAGCACGATCAGGTTGCCGAGCAGGATGGTGAGCATCGCCTGCCACCAGCTCATCCCTCCCCCGACGAGCCCGGCCGCCATCATGTAGGTGGGGACGCAGACCGCAAGCCCGATCCAGAGCGACGCCATGTGGTAGGTCGTCCACGTCCGCTGCTCGACGCGGGTGGGCGCCAGGTCCGTGTTCCACAGGCGTGGATCGGACGGCGGCTCCCGCAGCTCATACAGGTCGCCTCGGGTGCGGCGCATGGCCTGGACACCAGCTCGGGTGTTGGAGGAAGGCATGGCGGCCATTCTAGTCGCAAAGCTCGCGGCCGCTCACCGGCGATCCCTGTTCGTAACTGATCCTCTCCCGAGCCGCCGGCTTCGCCTCCCTGTTTCTGTCAGTGATGTGATGGCATCCTTTGCGGGACGTTCTGGGCGGGCGGAGTTTCCGTTCGAACCTCGTGCGCAATGGCCGGGACCGGCGTCCGGCCCGGCTCCGAGCGGACGGGAGAAGCGAGGGGGACGGAGGACGCGACCCCCTCGGCCTGCAGCTCTTCGGCGGGTTGCCAGTAGAGGGTCTTCTGGAGCCTGGCGAGCAGCAGGGCCAAGGCAATCTCCGCGGAGTAGGTCAGAATCGCCAGGTCTGCTTTCCCGGTGAAGGCCAGGGAGAGGATGGCGGCGTTGACGGCGACGACCAGCAGGGTGATCCCCGCGGAGACGGTGCGTCGCCGGGAGCGGGACAGCTCTACCTTGGCCGCCTGTTCCGCTTCTGCAAGCCTTTCGAGGAAGGCCGGGACCTTGGGAGGCGGCGGAGCCGGGACGGGGGAGACCGCCGGGCGTGGCCTCTCCTCGACACGTACCGGGGGAGGCTCCGGAGCCGGCTCCAGCCCGGTTTCCAGAAAGGACTGGAGCTCCTCATCGAAATCCGCGACGGCCCGATCCACCACCGAGGCCCTGTAGCCCACGGCGAGGGCCTGCTCCCGGAGCTCGGAAACGTGGTGGCGCGCGGCGTTCTCCCGCAGGAAGTCGAGGAGGACCGCGATCTCGGCCTTCTCGAGCTCCTCCGGAGTGATCGTGAGCGGGAGGTGAGCGTTTTCCTCGGGCATGATCGATCGGAAGACGCCCGTAGTCTGGAAGTGAGGGGCGGGGAAGTCAAGAAGAGGCGCGGGCGGCCCCTCGGTCTGCCCGCGCGTCCTTCCTACAGAGGCTTCTCGTTCCGGAGCGAGGCCATGTCGATCACGAAGCGGTACTTCACGTCCCCTCGGAGCATCCGCTCGTAAGCCTCGTTGATCTTCTGGATGGGGATGATCTCGATGTCCGAGACGATTCCACGCTCGGCGCAGAAGTCGAGCATCTCCTGCGTCTCCTCGATGCCGCCGATCAGCGAGCCCGCGAGCGAGCGCCGGCCCATGATCAGGTTGAAGACGGTGGGGGAAGGGTGCGGCTCGCCCGGCGCGCCGACGAGGACCATGGCGCCATCCCTTTTCAAGAGCACGAGAAACGCGTCCAGGTTGTGCGGCGCGGCCACGGTGTTGAGGATGAGGTGGAAGCTCCCGGCGTGCTTCGCCATCTCCTCGGCGTTCCGGGAGATCACGACCTCGTCGGCGCCGAGCCGGCGGGCGTCGTCGGCCTTGCCCGGCGAGGTGGTGAACAGCACCACGTGCGCGCCCAGGGCGTGAGCGAGCTTGACCCCCATGTGGCCCAGGCCGCCCAGGCCCACCACCCCGACCTTCTTG
>DATHUD010000640.1:0-11337 GCA_035462575.1 Thermoanaerobaculia bacterium
TCCGTGCCTTCGGGCACCGCCGGCTTGCCGAGCGAGGCCCACTCCTCGATCTCGAAGTTGTCCGTGCCCAGGATCTGCTGCGCCTGGGCGAGGCCCCGGGGACCCTGGTCGTCGAGCGACCGCTCACCGTGGCCGGTGGTGAAGAGGATCCTGGGCTTGCGTCCCTCGGAGAGCTGCAGGAGGGAGCTCGTGAAGAGCTGCTCGCCCTTGAAGCCGGTCATCTCGGGCTGCCCGGTCATCTGCATGCTGGAGAAGTCCAGCTCGGCGAGTTCGCCGCTGTCGATCATCCGGCGGTCCTCCCCGCTCACCACGACCACGCCCGTGCTGGTGACTCCGTACTGCTGGATGAGCTGCTGAGCCTCCACCGGGTTCCGCTCGGCGTCCACGAAACGGACGGAGACCCGCGGCGAGGCGGCGTCGTAGCGGGCGAGGAGCTCCTTCGTGGGCTCGTAGAGGTCCGCCTGCTGGGGCGTGAGGAAGACGACGAACTGGACGTCCTGCTTGAGCTCCCGCAGGACGTTCTGCGTCTTCTCCGACAGGCTGTAGAGCTGGCTGCCCGTCCAGTCGAAGCGCTGGTTGTACTTCCAGCCGAAGTAGTTGACGAAGACGGCGAGGGCGGCGACCAGGAGCACGCCGGCCGACAGCGTCCCCGTCCTCACGAGCTGGCGGCGGTTCACCGAGGCCATGGCGTCATCTCCACTTCTTGTCTTCGAGCGCCCGGCTGGCCAGGAACAGGAAGAACAGGATCGCCGAAAGGTAGTAGACCAGCCGGCGGGTGTCGACGATCCCACGGCTGAATTCGTCCATGTGAGCCCCTAGGTCCAGGTATCCGGACACCTGGCGGGCGAGGTCGGTGTTGATCAGCTCCCCGAACCACGCGAGGAGGAAGAAGAGGAAGAGGAGGACCGAGGTGACCATGGCGGCCACGAGCTGGCTCCGGGTGGTCGCCGATACGAACGTGCCGACGGCGAGGAACAGGGCACCGATCAGCAGGATGCCCAGGTACCCGGAGGCGACCGGCCCCCAGTCCACGGACTCGTGGTAGGCGATCACGGCCGGATAGGCCACGGTGGGGAGCCACAGGAAGACAAAGAAGGTGAGCGCGGCGAGGTATTTGCCGGCGACCACCTGCCCCTCGGTCACCGGGGCCGTCATCAGGACCTCGATCGACCCGCTTTTCAATTCCTCGCTGATCAATCGCATGGTGAGCACCACGCCGAGGATCAGGAGCATGAGGCCGGTGCCGGTGAAGAAATAGCTCATCGGCGGCACGGCCGGCGCGCTCGGCTGGCTGAGCTGGCCGACCAGCCCGTAGAAGATGAGGCCGTTGATGGCCAGAAAGAAAAACAGCACCACGTAGGCGAGCGGCGAGAAGAAATACGCGCGCAGCTCGCGGCCGTAGGTCGCGAGGACGGCCCTCATTGCACCACCTCCTCTGGGGGAGCGGGCTCGGACACCGTTTCGGAGACCGCCGCAACCGCCGTATCGTGTGTGGTAAGGCGGACGAACAGGTCTTCCAGGGTGGCGCCCCGCTCGCGGGCGAGCTCCAGGATCACCCAGCCGTGCTCGACCGCGGCGCGGAAGACCTCTTCCCGGGGATCGGTGCCGCGCTCGCAGTCGAGAATGAACGTCCCGCCGTCCGCGCGCTTCAAGCCCAGGACGCCGGGGATGCGGGAGAACGCCTCGGCCGCGCCGTCCGCAACCTCCTTGAGCGTCACCCGCACGCCGGGGTTGCCCATCCAGCTCTCGCGAAGGGCTTGAGGCGTCCCCTCGGCCACGATCTTCCCCTGGTCGATGATGATGACCCGGTCGCACAGCAGCTCGACCTCGGGGAGGATGTGGGTCGAGAGCAGCAGCGTCCGCTCCCGGCCGAGCTGGCGGATGAGCTCGCGGATGGCAATGATCTGCTTGGGATCGAGGCCCACGGTCGGCTCGTCCAGCACCAGGACCTTCGGCTTGTGGAGGATGGCGGTGGCGAGCCCCACCCGCTGGCGGTAGCCCTTCGAAAGGGTGCCGATGATCTGGTTTTTGACGTCCGAGAGCAGGCAGCGGTCGAGCGCCGAGCCGATCGCCCCGCGTGCCTCGGCCCGGGAGAGCCCTTCGAGGCGGGCGCGGTAGGCGAGGTACTCGGTGACGCGCATCTCGGTGTAGAGGGCGACGTTTTCCGGGAGATACCCGAGCTCGCGGCGCGCCTCGCGGGGGGCGTCGACGAGATCCTTGCCCGCCACGGTCACCCGGCCGCCCGTGGGGGGCAGAAAGCCCGTGATCATGCGGATCGTGGTGGTCTTGCCCGCCCCATTGGGTCCGAGCATGCCGACGATCTCCCCCTCGCCCACGGAAAAGGAGATTCCGTCGACCGCGGTGAAATCGCCGTAGCGGCGGCTCAGGTTCTGCGCTTCGATCATGAAAGCATTCCCTTCTGAAGGAGAGCTGGATCGGATCAGGGACTCGGCTAGCGGGTTTTAGCAAAACGGATGCCGCGGGGGAAGAGGGGGAGAACCGCGCGGGAGCCCTCTCGGCCGTGCCACTTTGGCACAAACCGTCCCGATGCTATCCTCTCTCCATGGCAGACAAGGACAAGGCAACCGGCATGAAGTCGGCGTACGAGCTCGCGCTCGAGCGTCTGGAGAAGCAGGGCATCGACCGTCCCCGCGAGGAGAGCCTGACCGGCGAGGCCCGCGAGAAGATGGCCGAGGCCCGGAGGAAGTCCGAAGCCCGGCTCGCCGAGCTCGAGATCCTCCACAAGGACCGCTTGAAGACGATGGCGGACCCCACCCAGCGGAAGGAGGAGGAAGAGGAGTACGTCCGCGAGCGGCGGAGGATCGAAGACGAGCGGGACCGGAAGATCGCAGAGCTGCGGAAATAGGCGGGCGTAGGAGAGCCGGAGATGGGAATCGAAGAGCTAAGACGCCAGCGCGACCAGATTCTCGGCATGGCATCCCGTCACGGGGCTTTGAACGTGCGCGTTTTCGGCTCCGTGGCGCGGGGTGAATCCGACGAGCGGAGCGATGTCGATTTCCTGGTCGAGATGGAGAGAGGCCGGAGCCTTCTCGATCTCGGCGGTTTCCTGATGGACCTGGAGGAATTGCTCGGGAAGCGAGTCGATGTGGTCACGGAGAGAGGCTTGAAGTCGCGAATCCGCGAACGAGTCCTGCGCGAAGCGATACCGCTGTGAGAGACGACCGGGAACGGTTGCTCGACATTCTGGAGGCGATCGAGCGGGCGGAGAAATACGCGTCCCAGGGGAAGGAGGCCTTTCTGCGGGATGAGCTGGTTCAAGTCTGGATCCTCCACCATCTCCAGATCATCGGTGAAGCGACCCGAGCCCTGGACGCGAGCTTCCGCGAAGCATTCCCCGAGATCCCCTGGACCAAGATCGTCGGCATGCGAAACATCTTGATCCACCAATACTTCGAGATCGACACCGAGATCGTGTGGGCTGTCGTGGAAGACGATCTCCCCTCGCTCAAGGAGAAGATCCAGGCTGCGCTGGAAGGTTCAGACGGACTTTGAGGCGACTCCCCGCCCGAACACCTCCGTGAACTTCCGCACCCCCCCGCTGCTGCCGCAGACGTAGACGGCATCCTCCGGCTGGAACCGGAAATCCGCTCCGAACTGGACCAGGACGTCGTTTCCTCTTTCCACCGCGACGATCGAGCAGCCGGTGCGCTCGCGGATGCCCAGAGCCGCCGGATTCTGCCCTTGGAGGCTGTCGGTGGGGACCTTCAGCACCTTGAGCTGGGTGTCGATCGCGAAGGACTCCTCCCCCAGGAGCTTCTTCGCGAGCATCTGGCCGGAGACCTGGCTGATCGAAAGGGCGAAGTCGGCGCCGGCGCGGTGGATGCGCTCGACGTTGTCCGCCTGATTCACCCGGGCGATGACGGGCACCTCGGGCGCAAGGTCCTTCAGGATCACGGTCGTGAAGAGGGTCGCGGCGTCGGTGTCCAGGGCCAGGATCACGGCCTGGGCGTCCTTGGCGCCGGCCGATTCCAGAATCCGGAGGTCCATCATGTCCCCCACGAGGTCGACGCCCTCGCCGGGACGGCGGTCCACGAGACGCACCTCCTCGCCCACGGCGCGCAGCAGCTCGGCGACCTTGCTCCCTACCTCGCCGCCACCACCGACGACGAAATGCCCATCCCGCCGCAGGTTCACCGCGCCGCCGGCCAGCTCCTGGAGGCGGTCGACGCTCTCGTGGCTCCCCACGACGACCAGGATGCCGCCGGGCGCGAGGACGAGGCCCGAGCCGTCGGCCACGGCCAGCTCGCCGCCGATCCACTGGCCGATGACCGTGGCCCCGGTCCGGGCGCCGATCGCGCTCTCGTTCAAGGTCTGCCCGGCGAGCGGGCTCTGCGGCTGCACCTTGACCTCCGCCACCTCGAGGTTCCGGCCGAGCTGCTGCACGCCCGCGATCCGTGGGCTGATGCGGCTGGAGGCGCGGGCCGCGAGCGCCGCCCCCAGGATGTGGCGGGGCGTGAAGGCCGCGGTGGCGCCCGCGAGCATCATCGGCCGGCGATGGTAGGGCTCCTCGACGAGTGCGAGGATGGGCCCCGGGTAGCCGAGCTGGCGCGCTGAAAGGATGAAGGCGGCGTTCTCGTCGTCCGTGCCGTTCGCGATGACCGCCCGGGCAGCCGCGATCCGGACGGCTTCGAGCGTCCCCTCGGAGAAGGCCCCGTGAATCACCCTCTGGCCTTTTTCGAAAAGGCGACGGGCTACGTCTTCATTGGCTTCCAGGACCAGGGTGGGCACGCCCGCCCCGTCGAGCTCTTCGAGCAGCGTCTCGACCGCCGGCCCGTAGCGGTAGATCACCACGTGCCGGCGAGCCCCTTCTCCGCCATCTGCGGGAGCCGGGTCTGGAACCGCTCCTCCAGGAAGGGGATGAGGTAGATGGGGAAAATGAGGAAGACGATGAAGACGCCGGCGAACTGGACCGCCACCACCAGCAGAACCATCACGGGATGGCTCCACCGGGCGTCGGCGCCGTACCCGGTCGTGCTCAGGGTCTCTCCGGCCCATTCGAGGCTCTGCCAGAAGTCGCGGGGCTTGCCCTCGAGCTCCGCCATGCCCCACATGTAGAGGAGGGCCGTGACCACCGCCAGGAGCGGCAGGGTGAGCATCAGGAGGAGGAGCCGGCGTCGGGAGCGTCTCACGCAGAGGATTCCAGGGCCAGTCCGGGCGGGGGAGCCTCCAGCGTGTCGAAGGCGCTCTCGATGGCGGCGTGGGAGCCCATGAGCACGAGGTCGTCTCCCGCTTCGAGGAGGAGGTCGGGGGAAGGGCTGGTGATGGGCCGCTCGCCGCGGACGACGGCGAGGATCGTCGCTCCGGTCCGCTTGCGCAGGTCGAGATCCCTCAAGGAACGGCCGGCCGCGGGGCCTTCCGGCTCGACGCGGAAGATG
This sequence comes from Thermoanaerobaculia bacterium, assembly GCA_035462575.1. GTDB lineage: Bacteria > Acidobacteriota > Thermoanaerobaculia > Multivoradales > UBA5704 > DATARR01. Next base: position 5,397 of record DATHUD010000640.1, read on the forward strand.
TCGGTCGTGCCGGCGGACAGGAGGGCGAGCAGCGCCTCCGGGGTGCCCCTCTCGACGCCCGGAGACCGCAGCATGCGGTAGCTCTCGCCGCGCAGGGCCCGGGTCTCGGCGAGGATGATGTTGCGCGGCACCCGGAAGTGGCGCAGGACGCGGGTGAAGATCTCGATCGAGGTCTCGAACTCCTCGGCGATCACCTCGTCGGCCCCCCGCCGCTCCAGGTCCTCGATATCGTCCACCAGGCGCGTGCGGACGATGATGTGGACTCCAGGGTGAAGCTCGCGGGCGAAACGGATGGCCCGGCGCACCGCCTCGCGGTCGGAGATGGCGAAGACGATGACGCTGGCGCGGGAGATCCCGGCGCTCTCCAGGATTTCCCGCCGGGTGGCATCCCCATAGATCACCGGCTGCCCCTCGGCCCGGGCCCGGCGCCCGATGTCCGGGTCGAGCTCCAGGGCGACGTAGGGGATCCCCGCGGACTTGAGCACCCGCGAGAGATTGCGGCCGTTGACGCCCAGGCCGACGACGATCACGTGATTGCGGAGGGGCCGGCTGCCCGGGTTCCCGGCGGGCACGGCGGGAGCGCCCCCGGCCGCGCGGGAGGGCCAGGAGCCGAGGGCCGGGGCGAGGCTCACCAGAGCCGGAGTGGCGAGCATGGTGAGGACCGAGGCGGCAATGACGGTCTGATAGAGGGCGCCGTCGACCAGGCCGTGGGTCCGCCCCACTTCGAGCAGCACGAAGGAGAACTCCCCGACCTGGGCGAGGGCGAGCCCGACGATGGTCACGATCCGGCGGGAAAAGCCGAGGAGCGCGGCGGCCGTGCCCGCGGCGGCGGACTTGACGGCCAGGACGGTCCCCGCGAGCGCCAGGACGCCCCCGGCGTTGTCCAGGGCGAAACGGAGGTCGAGCAGCATCCCGATCGAGATGAAGAAAAGGCTGTTGAAGACGTCGCGGAAGGGGGTCACCTCGGCCACGACCTGATGGCTGTACTCCGACTCCGAGATGATGATGCCGGCGATGAACGCGCCGAGAGCCAGGGAGAACTCGAACGTCTCCGTCAGCCAGGCCATGCCCAGACAGACCAGAAGAGCCCCCAGGACCAGGATTTCCCGGATCCGCGTGCGGACCAGCAGGTGGAGCAGCCGGGGCATCAGGTAGCGCGCGACGACGAACACCAGGGCGACGGCCAGGAGGGCGACGGCGAAACGCCCGGCCACAGCCGCGGCCGAAGCCTGGACGGCCCCACCCAGGACCGGCGTCAGCACGATCATCGGCACGATGAGGAAGTCCTGGAAAAGGAGCATGCCGATCAGGATCTTCCCCTGGGGCGCGTCGAGCTCCCGCCGTTCGCCGTAGAGCGTGAGGAGGATGGCGGTGCTGGAGAGGGCCGCAAGGAAGCCCAGGAAGATCGCGCGCGGCAGGCCGAACCCGGCCCCGATCGCCAGAAGAGCGGTGACCGCCGTGGTCAACCCCGTCTGCAGGAAGCCGCCGAGGAAGAAAAAGCGCCGGATCTGGCGCAGGCGCTCCAGGGAGAACTCGAGGCCGATCGAGAAGAGCAGGAAGACGACCCCGATCTCGGCGAACAGCTCCACCTGCTCGGTCCGCGCCACGAGGCGCAGCCCCGACGGGCCGATCAGCAGCCCGGTGAGCAGGAAGCCGACGATCGACGGGATGCGGAAGCGGTTGCACACGAGGAGGACCGCGATCGAAGCCGCGAGGAGGGAGACTGCGTCGTGAAGGAAGATCTCGATCGGCACGGGCGCGCAGAGGCCTCCTCTAGTAAGGCATGTCCTCTTCTTCCATCCCGAAATGGTGGCCGAGCTCGTGAACGACCGTGTCCCGCACCTCGCGGATCACCTGGCGGCGGTTTTCGCAGGAGCGCAGGATGGGGCCGCGATAGATGAGGATGCGGTCGGGGAGGGCGGCGTTGTAGAAGGTGTCGCGCTCGGTGAGCGGCGCTCCCTGGTAGAGGCCGAGGAGCTCCTCGTCCGGCTCCATCCCCAGAGCCTCCAGATCCTCGGGATCGGGCTCGTCCTCCACCATCACGGCCACGTTGTCCAGGAGCTCCGCAAACTCCTCGGGCAGGCCGTCCAGGGCCTGCTCGACCAGGGCTTCGAACTCATCGGGGGGCACGCGCATGACGGCGATAGCTTACCGCCACTCCGGGCGGGACGAGTCGGATAGACTCTTTTCATGTCCGTCCGCCTCGACAAATGGCTCCAGGTGGCCCGGGTCTTCAAGACCCGGACCCAGGCGACCCACGCGGTGGATCTGAACCGCGTCCGCGTCAACGGCCAGACCGCCAAGCCCCACCGCAACCTGGTCCCCGGCGACCGGATCGAGGTTGAGCTGGGGGACTGGACCCGCGTGCTGATCGTCAAGGAGCTTCAGGACAAGCCGGTGCCCAAGGCCGAGGCCGCCGCCCTCTACGAAGACCAGAGCCCCCCGCGGCCGGACGCCGATCCCTTGAAAAGACTGCTCCGCCGCACGCCCGTGCTCCGCGAAAAGGGAGCCGGCCGGCCCACCAAGAAGGAGCGGCGCGACATGGAGAAGTGGGAGTCGGGCGAGGACGTATAAAGTATAAAAAAGAGGGCAACGGACCGAAGGAAGGATCCCGCGGCCCGTGCCCCATCGGAGGGACTGATCAAGGAAGCTGAAATTCAAAAAGAGCACCGGTCCACCCTCTCCACCACCCCGCCCGCCACCCCCACCCACGCCTGGGACCGGCGCCCTTGAACCCAAACAATAGACCGGGACAGGTGCGATTGTCAAGTATCTGTCCACATCTACGAAGACCTTTTCCTTGACACCGTATAGACGCCTTGCTACGCTCTGCGTGCAATGGCGGCCAATCGAACCGAAACGGACAACACCCCGCGCCATCCGATCGGGGTGGTCGCCCGCCGCACGGGCCTGAAGCCGGACCTGATCCGGGCCTGGGAGCGGCGCTACGGCGCGGTGGAGCCCGGGCGCACCGACACCCGCCGGCGCTTCTACTCGGACGCCGACATCGAGCGGCTCCTGCTCCTCAGACGGGTCGTGAACACCGGCCGGAGCATCGGCCAGGTGGCCGGCCTTTCGAGCCAGGATCTGCAGGCGCTGATCGACGAGGAGCCCGCGCCTCCGCCGTCGCCGCCGAGGCGCCCCCTGCCCGCGGCCTTACCCGGGAGCGTGGACGAGACGGCGGAGTCCTTTCTCCACCTCTGTATCGCCGCGGCGCAGCGGCTCGATGTGCGGGAGCTCGAGGTGCAGATCGAGCGCGCCTCGGTGGCCCTCTCCCGGTCGAACCTCCTGGAAAAGCTCCTCGTGCCGCTGATGCAGCGCATCGGGGATCTGTGGCACCAGGGAGCGCTGCGCCCGATCCACGAGCACATGGCCTCTTCGGTCGTCCGCTCCTTTCTGGGCGGGATGCGCAACGCCTACCACGCCGAGGACACCGCCCCCCATCTGGTGGTCACCACTCCGGCCCGGCAGCACCACGAGCTCGGCGCCCTGATCGTCGCCGCCACCGCGGCCGGCGAAGGGTGGCAGGTCACCTATCTCGGGCCGGACCTGCCGCCGGAGGAGATCGCCGCCGCAGCCCTGCAGAAGGGGGCCCGCGCGGTCGCCCTGAGCATCACCTATCCGCCGGACGACCCGATCCTCGTGGACGAGCTCAAGAAGCTTCGCCGCCTGGTCGGCCCGCGCACCGCGCTGATCGTCGGCGGCCGGGCGGTGCCGAACTATGCCAGGGTCCTGAACGAGATCCAGGCTCACCTCGTCGATTCCCTGGCCGACTTGCGGGACGATCTCGCCGCCTTGCGGACGATCCCCGAAACTGAGCCCAGGGTTTCCACCCTGGGCTGACGTTACGGCGCCCCAGGGGGCGCTGTCCGGAGAGCCCGGGACGGAAGCCCTGGGCGGCGGCTCGGCGGCTGACCTGGGGGCGGCCGGGTCCTGTTGCCGGATCTGGCGGCTGGACCTAGACACACTCCTGGACAACACCTTGACAAATCCGAAGACCTCCCCTACGATCTCCCCGTCCAAGAAAACCATCATGAACGCCAAGCTCGCTCCTCTGGTCGGCTCCCTGGGCCAGCTCTCCCTTCCCGACCTGCTGCAGACCGCCGAGGCCAGCCGCCGGAGCGGCGTGATCCTGCTGCGCCACCGGCAGACGAACGGCACCCTGTGGCTGCGCGACGGCCGGGTGGCGGATGCCGAGCTCGAAGGGGGCAGCCGGGGGCGGGAGGCGGTCTACGAGATGGCGCTGTGGGACGAGGGGACCTTCGAGGCGGACTTCAGCCCGGTGGCGGTGACAGAGAGCATCTTCGAGCCCACCTCGGCGCTCCTCCTGGAAGCCATGCGGCGGCGCGACGAGTCCCTGCGCGACGCCGCTCCGCCGCACGCCGCGATCCCCGATCCGCCGCCCGCGCCGCCGCGTCCGCTCCTCGCGGTGCACCGGGCCTTGACGCTCTTGAACGTCACCTCCTCCTATGCCTCGGAGATGCTGGAGCCGGCCCTTCTCGCGCAGCGCTTTGAGCAGGTCCGGAAAGAGCTCGCGGCGGAGCACCCGGTGCTCGGCGCCTTCCGGGTGAGCGATCAGGGGGCGGTCTCGGCCGAGGGCGACTCCTCCCGGTGGCAGGAGGGTCCGGGCGGGGCCGAGGCGGTGGTCTCCGCCACGGCGCTGTGGCTCCGGCAGCTCTTCGCCCTTCTGGAGCAGGCCCTTCCCGGCCGGTTCCCCCTGCGCAAGCTCCGGCAGATCACCGAGGCGGTGCAGGACGACCTCGAATCCCTCGGCTTCAATCGCGAGCTCGGCTTCGACGCCGGGCCCGGGGAGTGACCTCTTCCATGCAAGACGACCTTTCGGCCCTCTCGGCGGCGGAGATCGACGCCCTGCCGTTCGGCTACATCGCCCTCGCTCCGGACGGCACCATCCGCAAGTACAACCGCTACGAGGCGGACCTCGCCCGCAAGAACCCGCGGGAGGTGCTCGGGCAGAGCTTCTTCCGCGAGGTGGCTCCCTGCACGCAGGTGCAGGAGTTCGAGGGGAGGTTCCGCGATTTCGCGAGCGGCGCCCTAAGGGAGCCGTCCCTCTCCTTCGAGTTCGAGTTCGGCTTCCGCCACGGCCGCCAGCACGTGCGGATCGGCTTCGTCCGCTCGCCTTTGAACAACGAGGTGATCGTCACCGTCAACCGCGTCCGCAAGCTCGACCTGGCGCTCTCCGCGGACCTGGCGCCCGATCCCACCCGCGGGCGGCTCGCCGACGCGGCGGGCCTGCCGGCCGTCGTCGTCAACGAGGACTTCTGGCGCGCTCTCGACTCGCTCTGGCGCCACGCGCCCGCGGAGCGGCGGCGGGAGGCCCTGAACCGGCTCGGCCACGGGTGGGGCACAGAGCACGCGAAGCGCGTGGAGCGGCTGATCCAGCGCCGGCACGGGGTCACCCTGCGCGAGGCCGAGCTCCAGATGGCGCTCGAGTGCCTCTCCGGATCGCTCGGCCCCGTGGGGCTCGGGCGCTTCGACGTCGAATTCCACCTGCGGTCGCGCGGCCTGCTCCTGATCCGCCATCACGCGAGCCCGATGGCCGACCTCTTCGGCGACCGGGAAGGGCCCGTGTGCGACCTGATCGCCGGGCTCCACGCGGGCTTCCTCTCCCATCTGTCGGGCCGCACGCTCGCCGCCCTGGAGGTCCGGTGCGGCCGCTCGCCCGGCGAGGAGTGCCGCTTCCTCGTGGGCACCGAGGCCCGCCTGGAGCGGCTCCTCCAATCCCACGAAGGCTCGGTCGACTCCGGGCTCCTGTCGACCGCGCGGGGCTTGCCCGTGGCCGAGGCGGCACCCTAGCATGCGCCCCGAAGCTGGCGGAAAAACCCTCGTCACCCTGGGGGAGGTCGTGAACGCGGTCCGTTGGGACTACGTCCCTTCTCAGGAGCTGCTGTCGCCTCTGGTGGAAACGGCCCGGTATTTCCAG
>DATHUD010000641.1:0-2407 GCA_035462575.1 Thermoanaerobaculia bacterium
CGTCAGTGCCTCTCCGAACCGTCTGGGAAGGGGAACGCCGCCGCCGTCACCACGACCGCCGATCCCCCAATGTAGAGACGCCCCGTGGGGTGTCTCCGGGACTCCGAGTCGGACGATACCATACGCAAAATCTGGCGGGTGGAGAGGCCGATCCTGGCCTGAAATGAGTATGATCCGCCTGTCATGGCCGATCACGATCCCCAAGAACAACAGGCACTCTGGATCAACGGCGAGCGGGTGCCGGCCCGCTCCGGCCGGTCCGCCCCGGTGATCGAGCCGGCGACCGGCGAAGTCCTCGCTCAGGTCGCCCAGGCGGGGCCTGAGGACATCGACGCCGCGGTAGCTGCGGCCCGGTGCTCCTGGGAGAAGGGAGAGTGGCGCCGGGCCACCAGCTCGGAGCGGGCGAAGATCCTGCTGCGGCTGGCGGAGCGGATCCGGGCGGCGGCGGAGGAGCTTGCGACGCTCGAAGCGCGCAACGTGGGCAAGCCCATTCAGGAGGCGCGGGGCGAGGTCGAGATGGGGGCTGCGTGCTTCCAGTATTACGCGGGCCTCATTCCGGCGTTCGGCGGGCAGACGGTTCCGGTCGGCGCGCCGGGCACCGGCCTTACCTTCCGCGAGCCGATCGGGGTGTGCGGCCTGATCGTGCCGTGGAACTTCCCGTTCGCCATCACCACCTGGAAGGTCGCTCCCGCGCTGGCGCTCGGCAACTCGGTCGTGGTCAAGCCGGCTTCGGCCACTCCGCTCTCGGCGCTGCGGCTGGCCGAGCTGGCGGCCGAGGCCGGTGTGCCGCCCGGCGTGCTCAACGTGGTGCCGGGACCGGGCGGCGCGGCGGGATCGGCGCTCGCCCGGCATCCGGACGTGCGCAAGGTCGCCTTCACCGGCTCGACCGAGGTCGGCAGCGAGGTGATGCGGACCGCGGCGGGCGACGTCAAGCGGGTCTCCCTGGAGCTGGGCGGCAAGTCGGCCAACCTGATCTTCGCGGACGCGGACCTGGAGAAGGCCGGAGCCTCGATCTCCGGGGCCCTGGGCAACGCCGGGCAGGACTGCTGCGCCCGGAGCCGCGTGCTGGTCGAGCGGCCGGTCTATGAGGAGATCGTCGAGCGCTTCGTCGAGCGGGCCCGGGCGATCCGCGTCGGCGATCCGTTGGACGAGGCGACCGAGATGGGCTCGCTCATCTCTCCCGAGCATCGCGAGAAGGTAGACGGCTGGGTGCGCCGCGGCGTGGGGGAGGGCGCGAAGCTCTGCACCGGCGGGCGCGCGATGAAGGGCGACGTCTACGACCGGGGCAGCTTCTACGAGCCGGCGGTTTTCCGGGACGTCGATCCCGGCATGGCGATCTATCAGGAAGAGATCTTCGGACCTGTGGTGGTGATCCTGCCCTTCGATAGCGAGGAGGAGGCGATCCGGCTCGCCAATAACACGGTCTACGGCCTTTCGGGCTCGCTCTGGACGCGCGATGTGGGCCGGGCCCTGCGGGTGGTCCGGGCGATCGAGACGGGCGTGATCTCGGTCAATTCGAGCTGGAGCGTGCACCTGGAGATGCCGTTCGGCGGCGTGAAGCGCAGCGGCGTCGGGCGCGAGCTGGGGCCGTCGGCCCTGGAGCACTACAGCGAGTGGAAGAGCGTGTTCATCGCGGAGGAGTAGGATGATGAGCGACAAGCCCGTGCGCGGAATGATGACCCGGGGGGAGCTGGGCGACCTCGTCGAGCGCGGCGAGATCGAGACGGTGCTGGCGGCCTTTCCCGATATGTACGGCCGCCTGATGGGCAAGCGGATCACCGGCTCCTTCTTCGTCGAGCAGGTGGCCGGCGGGGGCTTTCACGCTTGCGATTACCTGCTCGCCTGCGACATGGAGATGGACGTCATCCCCGGCTACAAGTACACGAGCTGGGAGACCGGCTACGGCGATTTCCACTGCGTTCCGGACTGGACGACGCTGCGCCGGGCCACCTGGCTGCCGAAGACGGCCCTGGTGCTGTGCGATCTTTTCGATCACCACGAGAAACCGGTCGAGGTGTCGCCCCGCCGCATGCTGCAGCGCCAGCTCGAGCGGGCCCGAGAGGCCGGCTTCACGGTGATGGGCGGCACGGAGATCGAGCTTTATGTTTTCGAAGACAGCTTCGCGGAGGCGCGGGCGAAGAATTATCACGATCTGCGGCCGATGGGGACGTACAACGAGGATTACCACATTTTCCAGGGCACCAAGGAGGAGGATCTGGTCGGCGCGATCCGGCGCCACTTGGACCAGAGCGGCGTGCCGGTCGAGACCAGCAAGGGGGAGGCCGGGCTCGGCCAGCAGGAGATCAACCTCCGCTTCAGCGAGGCGCTCATCCAGGCCGACCGCAATATCCTTTACAAGCACGCGGCCAAGGAGATCGCCTGGGCTCAAGGGAAGTCGGTCACCTTC
>DATHUD010000642.1:0-5004 GCA_035462575.1 Thermoanaerobaculia bacterium
GGCCGCGGCGGGGAGGAGGCGCTCGCCTGCGCCGAAGCGGGAGTCCCCTGGGAGGTCGTCCCCGGGGTGACGAGCGCGCTGGGAGTCCCCGCCCGCGCCGGAATCCCCGTGACCCACCGGGAGATCTCGGGCGGCTTCGCCGTGGTCACCGGCCACTGCCTGGAAGGGGACCGGCAGAACTGGGAGAACCTCGCCCGGGTGGACACGCTGGTCATCCTCATGGGGCTCTCCCGCCTCCCCGAGATCGCCGCCCGCCTCCTCTGGAACGGCCGGCCCGCGGACACCCCCGCCGCCGTGATCGAGCAGGGGACCCTGCCCGGCGAGCGGGTGGTGACCGGGACGCTCGGGACCATCGCCCGGGACGCCGCCCGGGCCGGGCTCAAGGCGCCGTCCACGGTGGTCGTGGGCGAGGTGGTGCGGCTCCGCTCAGCGCTCCACGATCTTGCGCAGCCAGATCTCGAACATGGCGCGGAGGTCCTCGGCCTCTTCGGATGAGATCTTCCGGCGGATCTTGAATTCGACCGCGTTGCCGTCCAAGAGGGGGAAGACCGCGGGGTCGACCTCGGCCGCGGGCCGGGGTGGGGGAGGAGGCAAGGACTTCAAGGGCGGCAGAGGCGGCGGGGAGGGGGGAGCGGGCTCCAGACGATCTCCCCGCAGGCCGGCAAACTCCAGGGTTTCGAGGTAGCTCCGGATAAAGCCGTCCACCGAGTTCTCGTTGAAGCCGTCGTCCAGGATGAGCTTCAAGCGCAGCTCCCGAGGCGCGGGGGGGTTCGGGCCGTACCGCTCCCAGAGCCTGGCGTAAAGCGGGGGGAGGAGGGCGGTCTCCCCGAGAAGCCGCTCCCGCTCCGGGCCGCTTTCGTCCAGGAGCAGGCGGACCGCCCGGTCGGTGATCCGGATCCTGTCCTCCCCCTCCAGAAGGCCGAACGCCTCCAGCGCCGTCCGGATCCGGCGTCCGCCGCTGCTGCTGGGCACAAAGCCCCAATACGACACCGCCATCTCGGGACGGACCTCGGCGCGGTGCTCCTTCTCGTACAACGTTCTGGCCCGGTCGAGAGCCTCCGGAAGGCTGAGCGCGGGGTAGGACGGGCTGCGGACCTTCTTCATCAGGCTCACAGCCTAAAGACAAGGATCAAGACAGTCAAGACAATTCTAGACATGGAAGACAGGAAGGCTCCGGAGATTCTGCGGAAAACCGGCAAGGCCCTTGTTTTCCGCAGCTTATTTCGGGAGGCTGAGACAATATTGAGACAATTTGAGGTCACTGTCTCGAAGCTCAGGGGGAGCGGCGTCCTGGGGGGAGACGAGTTGTCCTGTCTTGTCTCGAGGCGGCCCGCTACGAGGAGCCTTCGGGCCTCTCTCCCACGTAGGAGGCCCTGGGGCGAATCAGCCGGCCGAGGGCGTACTCCTCCAGGGCGTGGCCGATCCAGCCGAGGGTGCGGCCGAGGGCGAAAAGGGCGAGGGGAGTGCGCTCCGGCAGGTTCAGGGCCCGGGCGAGCGCAACGAGGCCGAAGTCGATCGTGGGGTGCTCCCGCAGCAGCTCCCGCCCGGCCTCGGCGAGCGCTTGGGCGCAGGTCACGGCGGGAGAGCCAGGGGCGATCTCGGCGGCCAGCCCGAGGAGGGCGGCGCCGCGCGGGTCGCCGTCCGGATAGAGCGGCTGGCCGAAGCCGGGGATCTCCTCGCCCCGGCGCAGCCGGTCGGCCAGGGCCCGCCGTGCCCCCGCGGCCGATCCGGCCTCGCGGAAGAGGGCCTCCATCCGCTCCGTGTGCCCGCCGTGGCGGGAGCCTTTGAGCGCTGCGAGCCCGGCGGTCACCACGTCGTAGGGCGTCGCCCCGGCGGAGGCCACGCACCGGGCGGTGAAGGCCGAGACGTTGAGCTCGTGGTCCGCGGCGAGGATCAGGGCGGAGCCGATGGGGCCTGCGGCCTCGGGGCGCCCCGGGGCCCAGCCTTCCTGGAGGGTGGCCGCGATCCCGGAGCCGTCAGAGGAGGGGAGGCCCGCGGCGATCCTCCCCAGGAGCTTCAGGATGCGCGCTCCCGTGGCCGCGACCGCCGCCGGCCGGAGGTCATAGGCTGCGAGGTCCACGGTTCCCGCGAGGGGGAGGGCCACCTGGCAGCGCTCTACGGGCGTCAGGTCTCCGGCCAGGAGGGCCGAGGCGGCCGGCTTGGGGAGCGCCGGGGGCTCCTCGCGGAAAAGGCGCTCCGCATCGGCCGGATCGCCCGTCCAGAGGAGCGCCGCCACCTCCTCGACGCTCGCCGTCCACGCGAGGTCGACCGCGTTCCGGCCGCGGTAGTAGAGCGTTCCCTCCTGCACCAGGGTGATGGCCGATTCGAGGACCGGAGCGCCCCAGTTGAGCGCCTTGGGCACGGCCCGCTCCGGCTCCTTCCGAAGCTCCTTCTTCTCCTTGAGCCGCTCCACATCCTTCCGGGGGTAGCGCCGCGCCCGGGGATCGCCGGGCACGGCCTCGGAGCGTAGCATCCCCCGGCTCGCGTAGGCGTAGAGGGTCGCGAGCGAGATCCCCAGCTCCGCGGCGGCCTCCTGGGCGGTGAGAAAACGGTCGTCCGTCACGCCCCAAAGGTCCCATGGATTGATCGATGAATCAAGATTGACAACATTGCGGAGCGGTCCGAACATGAGGGCGTAGCGAAAGGAGATCGCCCATGAGCGACGGAACGAAACAGGGACTGGAAGGGGTCGTGGCCGCCACGACCCGTTTGAGCAGCGTGGACGGCGAGGCCGGAGTGCTCCTCCTCGCCGGATACCCGGTGGAGGAGATCGCCCCCCGGGCGTCGTTCGAGGAGATGATCCACCTGCTGTGGACCGGCAATCTGCCCACGGCCGAAGAGCTCTCGGCGCTCCGGAGCCGCCTCGCCGCCTGGCGGGCGTTGCCCGCGGAGACTCTGGACCTGCTACGCGCCGCAGCCCGGCGGCGGGTCGAGGCCATGGACGCCCTGCGGATGGCGGCGGGCTCCCTGAGCCTCGTCCCCAGAGCGGGGGAGGCCCCCCGGGAGGACTCCGTGACCCTCGTGGCCGCGTTTCCCACGATCGTGGCCGCGTACTGGCGGCTCCTTCGGGGCGAGGAGCCGATCGTGCCCCGGGCCGACCTCGGACACGCGGCGAGCTTCCTTTACCTCCTCACGGGGGAGGAGCCTTCTCCGGAGCGAGTCCGGGGGCTCGAGACCTATCTCAATACCGTGACCGATCATGGCCTCAACGCCTCGACGTTCACCGCCCGGGTGATCCTCTCCACCCGCTCCGACCTGATCTCGGCCGTGACCGGCGCGGTGGGGGCTCTGAAAGGCCCCCTCCACGGCGGCGCTCCCGGACCCGCTCTCGACATGGTCTTCGAGATCGGCTCGCCGGAGCGGGCCGAGCCGTGGATCCGGGAGAGGCTCGCCCGGGGCGAACGGCTCATGGGCTTCGGCCACCGGGTCTACCGGGTGCGCGACCCGCGGGCCGACGTGCTGGCCGCGGCGGCCGAGCGCTTCTACGGGCGGGGAGGGGACACGGCGCTCTACGAGCTCGCCCGCTCGGTCGAGGCCACGGCGTTGCGCCTGCTCCGGGAGCACAAGCCGGACCGGCGCCTGGACACGAACGTCGAGTTCTACACCGCGCTCCTCCTCCACGGCCTGGGGCTGCCGGTCGAGCTCTTCACCCCCACCTTCGCCGTGGGGCGGGTCGCGGGCTGGACGGCCCACGGCCTGGAGCAGCTCGCCACGGGAAGGCTCATCCGGCCGCAGTCGGAGTACGTGGGGGAGAGGGGGCGGCGGTGGGGGCCGGTCGAGGAGCGGGAAGCGCTGAAGCGTGGGTGCTACATCTAGCGCCACGATTTGTGGTATCCTCTCCACGGAACTCAAGGGCCCGAACAGGGAGAGAGGAGCCGACAATGGGTGCCGATGTTGCGTTTCTCGGTTTCATCAAGCGGATCGCGGATCCGCGAAAGGCGCAGGGCGTGGATGAGGCTGCGGAGCTGGAGCAGGTCGGACGCCGGATCGACGCCTCGGTCCGCGGGATCGAGGACCACCTGTCCCTCGTTCAGGATTCCCTGGCGCGGATTGAGTCGAAGCTGGGAACCCTCGCTGGATGAGCATTTCCGGCGAGCTGTGGGATACCGTTCGGAAGCTGAGCGCTCTGGAGTCGCGGACGACGGATATCGTCCGGATCCAGGAACGGATCGAGGTCAAGATCGATTCGCTGATCGAACGGATCGCTCGACTGGAGACCCGCCACGAGGGGCTCCGGGAGAACGTCCGCAACGAAATCCTGGCCGATATCAAGAGCGATCTCGCCCGGATGCAGCTCCTGTTCGACCTGCGGCGCTCCGGGGGGCCTCTCGACTCCCTGCTCGGCGACGGCGCGGGCGCCGCCGTTCCCTGAGCGCCGCCGCGCTTTCCTGATAGCCTTCCCCCCTCCCGCCGGGATGATCCCCCGGCGGGCATTCCCTGGGGGGCTCGTCCTTGGACATCCAGTCGCTTTCTCCGGCCGACTTCTGCGAATTCCTCGTCCGCGAAGGCATCCGCCGCTTCTATCTCGTGTGGGACCCGGACTCGAACCGGATCCTCGCCTCACACCCGGCCCTCGTGCCGCTCGCCCGGCTCTTCGAGGCGGACCGGCGCGACTTCGACCGGCACGAGGGGATCTTCGTGCAGGTGGCGCCCGAGAGTGGGGTCCTCCAGGGGATCTTCGTTCACCGCACGTGTCGCGGGCAGGGCGCCGGGGGCGTCCGCTTCTGGCGGTACGACACGGTGGAGGGCTACCTGCGGGACGGCCTGCGCCTCGCCCGGGGGATGACGCACAAGAACGCGCTTGCCGGCCTCTGGTGGGGGGGAGGGAAGGGAGTGATCGCCCAGGGAACCGGCAAGGCGGGTGACGCCTCCGCGCGGCGGCGGATCTACGAGGAGTACGGCGCCTTCCTCACCGACCTCCAGGGATGCTACGTCACCGCCGAGGACGTGGGCACGTCCGTGGAGGACATGGCCGCCGTCTTCTCCCGCACCCGCTTCACCACC
>DATHUD010000643.1:0-1617 GCA_035462575.1 Thermoanaerobaculia bacterium
CCGCTCGCAGCCTCTTTTCTGCCCTCGATCGAGAGTGTCGGAGCTCAGTCAGGTGTTTTTCGGCGGCTCTCCAGGTCGGTTTTCAAGCTCATTCATGCGTTCAAGGTACACGTCTCCCCTTCGCTCGATCACTCGGCGCGCGAGAGGTCCTTCTGTTAGCCTGCCTAGCCGCGTGTAGGCGCGGCCAGAGGTGCGATCAGCCTCCCACGAAGGGCAGAGCCGGCGGGAAGCAGCCGAGGGGAAGACCGCCCCCCGATCCCCGGCGCGCAGCCGATCGGCGGCCGTGCGGTAGGCGGCCACGACCTGGGCGTACGCTTCCCAGAGCTCGCGGCGCACAGCCTTGGTCACCGCGTGGACGAAAGGCGCGGGCGACCTCTTGACCTTTGCGGGACGGTGATGCGGGTCCTGCGCCAGCACGGCGTCCCGGCCCAGCAGGCGCGCTCCGGTGCGGCTCCTGCGCAGGGTCGTCTCCTCGTCGATCTCCTCGACCAGGGAGAGGACCCGCTGCCGGTACTGCTCCGGTGACAGATGGCTCCAGCAGGGGAGAGGAGCGAAGACGAGCGTCTCCTCTGTGGCATAGGCGAGCCGGTCGTAAGACTCTCCCCGGCGGCGGGCGGCAAACTCCTGGGTGCGATCGAACCAGTACCCGGTCAAGGGGATGCCCAAAAGCAGAGCCTCGACGCAGTGCACGCCGGGCCAATCCGCCGCTCGCAGGACCAGATCTTCTTTGACCCCGTGGCTGAGGATGTACTTCAGTCTCTCCACCTGGGCTCCTTCCTCGTTGCTCACGGGGATCGCCTGGTAGCGTCTGGAAAAGACCTTGTCGGGCCACTTCCTGAGGCGGGCGACCTCGCGGCCGAAGTTGGAGTTGACGTAGCCCATGAAGCGGGCGAGTTGGAGGGCGTCGTCGACCCAGATCAAAAGATGGAAGTGGTTGGAGAGGCAGACGGCGGCCGAAACAGAGACTTCATAGAGCCTTGCGGCTCGGGCGAGGACGCCGACGAAGAGGTCGTTGAGCTCCGGTCCGGGGCGGAACAGGAGGCGTCCATGGATGGTGCGGCAGGTGATCTCGAAGAGACCCCCGCCTTCGGGGACGATGCGCAGTTTTCTGGCCATACCTAGATGGACGTAAAACAGCGACGGCATCGCTCAAACTTTTTTCAGGCGGGCGCGAGAAGGAGGCTCTTGCAAAAGGCGTTGTCATCCTTGGCTCTTTCTGGTCACGAAGGAAACGGGTTCTCTCAGTTGGCTGGGGAATAGGTTCCACATGATTCGTCGGAACCGTCCTCGAACATCGCGACCGGAATGGGCTCGGGAGCCAGAAAGGCCGTCAGGCGAAGGAGGGTGGCCGCGGTGGGGGCGAGTTGCTCAAATGTGGTCTGCCAGGTGACGACGACCGATGCGGGGTACTGCATCAGCCGGGAGTCATACCAGCCGAGCGTCCGCTGCCAAGCGCCACGATAGTCGGCGAGCCTCAGCCGTGTGTGGGAGATGTAGGCTGCGGCCTGCGCGAGTGCCAGGGGGAGATCACCGAGGAGCTCCGCCAGCCGGCCGGCCTGCTTGGCATCATCGGGCGCCGGCTCCCGGCCCTCTGCGGTCCGGTCGAGGAGGAAGCGG
>DATHUD010000644.1:0-2016 GCA_035462575.1 Thermoanaerobaculia bacterium
TCGAGACCGAGGGGATTCGCCGCCACCTCGCGTCCGGGCGGGAGGTAGTGATACGAGGTGCCCTCGTCACGAATCGCGGCGGTCGGAACGATGATCTGCCCCAATGGGATCGCCGGATCGAGCACCCCGGCGCCGCCGCAAGCGATGATCACTTTGGCGCCTTGAGCGATCGCCCCCTCGAGCAGACCCGCAGACAAGGGCGCCCCGGAGCCCGCATGAAAGATGGCGATGCGGCGCTTGCGATAGGTGATCTCATAGATGGGGTGCTGCCCCATCTCGCTCCGCTGCGCGGTCAGCGGAACCAGGTTGTCGCGCAGGACGATGTCGTCGATGACGTCCTTGAAGAAACACGCCACCGCCAATTCCGGCAGCGAGGCCGTTGTGATCGTGTGGCGGGGCTCGATCAGCGCCGGCCTCTCCGGATCGAATTCGAGGAGGGGGTAATCGTGGGTCATGTCTACTCCGCCAGAAGCTCGGCCTCTTCGTCGGTGAGGCTGTCGATCTGCTCGATCAAGAGCTCCTGGATCGCCGCGCCGAGCCGGCGGACGGTGGGGGATTCGAAGAGGAGGCGCAGGGGGACCTCGAGGCCCAGGGCGTCGTAGACGCGGGAGGTGAACTCAATGGCGAGGATCGAGTGCGCCCCCACGTCGAAGAGGTTGTCGTCGCGGCCGATCGACCCGCGCCTCAGGAGGTCCTGCCAGATGCCGGCGACGAGCTGCTCGAGCTCGGTCTCCAGACCGCCGCCGGGCTCGGCCGCGGGCGCCATCTCGCCGGCCGGGAGGCGGGCGCGCAGGGCGCCGCGGTCCACCTTGCCGCTCGGGGTGAGCGGCAGGGCGTCGACGAGCGCAAAGTCGGCGGGCACCATATGCTCCGGCAGGACGCGGCGGAGGGCGTCGCGGAGCTCCCCCGCCTCCGGCCCGGGCCCCGGTCCCGCCGGCACCACGTAGGCGGCGAGCCGCACCTCCCCCGGCCCCTCCTCCCGCGCCACCACCGCCGCCTCGCGGACCGCCGGATGGCCGGCCAGCGCCGCCTCGATCTCCCCCGGCTCGATGCGGAAGCCGCGCAGCTTCACCTGGTCGTCGTTGCGGCCGAGGAACTCGATCTCGCCGTCGGCCGAGAAGCGCGCCAGGTCGCCTTTTCCGCTTGAGCGGCGAAGCCGCGAATGCGGTCTAGCCTGCTATGTGCGGAGCGGCGGAGCCGCGTAGCACATAGCACTGGCTAGCTCCCGTTTTGCACCCGGCCCGTAGGGCCGCACCGGCTTACTGTCGGAGGCAATGGGGACGCCGCCACCCGCCGGGGGGACCCTGCGGGTTTCCGCGCGGCATCAGTCCGCGCGTGGAGGGACGAGGCACGCCAGAAAGACTCCTCGGCGGGCGGCGCCCCTTTTCCATCCCGTGCTCGGCGACCCAGTACTAGCCGCGGCAGTGGCCGGAGGTCGCCGCTGCGTCCCGCGCCTACCGGAGCCGGCGAGCACTACCGTGCTGTACTCGATCGAGGTAAGAGGCGGGGCCTTGCTCGGTGTGCATCACGTCCACCAGCCGAGAAGCCCTTGGACCTCGGACCCGGAGGAGTCTCCCTATGTCGAAGCGGTGGGAAAGACTCCACCTCCCACCGCTGCCACCTTTGCCGCCGCTAGGCGTGGCGACCTTGGGGGGGCGCGCTCAACTTCGTATACCGGTTCTCTGCCAGAGGGCGGTGAGGGACGCCTCACTGCATTTCTACGGCGGCCGGGCGCTGGCCGTCGGTGGTGGCGGTGGTGCTCCACTGGCGGCCGTCCGGAGTCTCCACCTGGACCCTCCAGATCCCGGCGGGCACGGCTGCAATCATGGCTCGCCCGCCGACGACGGTCGCTCGGTTGTCGATCTGACCCGAAGGCGACAGGACCTCCAGCGGCTTGCCTGCCGGATCGTAGAGCGCGACGGAACCGATCAAGGCCGATTCGGCGATCGCCGGCACGTCGACGACCAGCGGCGCGGCACCCGGCAAGGCGACGTCGACCGGCGGTCCAGGCACGGT
>DATHUD010000645.1:0-25907 GCA_035462575.1 Thermoanaerobaculia bacterium
GCGCTCGACGCGGCGCGGCGGGCCGTCTTCCAGCCGGCCACGAAGAACGGCATCCGCGTGAAGATGTGGACGACGCTCCGGGTGGCGTTCAAGCCGCAGGGCTAGGGTTTCCCGGGCGGCTCCGCCGCCCGGCCCTCACCCCAACCCTCTCCCACCCCCTCCCGCCCTTCCGGGAGAGGGAGCCCTTGCATCCCTCGGCAAAGCAGTCTCCCTCCTCTCCCGGCGGCTTGGAAGGGGGCTGGGAGAGGAGGGTCGGGGAGGTGAGGGCCCGAGGCGGCAACGCCTCGGGAATCCCCCAACAAAAAGGGCACCCTCGCGGGTGCCCTTTCATTTGGCGATGGACGAAGGGGGATTACAGGTCGGCGGCCTTCAGGCTCGCGGTGAGCTGCTGGATGACGGGCTTCAGGACCTTGTCGAACATCCGGTCGTCGTCCACGCCGCCGCCGACGCCGAAGACGGACACCTTGACGCTGGCCTCTTCGGCGCGCGCCTCGTCGGCCCAGACGATCTCGCCGGTGTTGCAGTCGATCAGGCGGGCGTTCATGGCCGCCACGAACTTGTTCTTGCCGGCGAACACGCCGCCGCCGCCGCCGCCCACCTTGGTGTTGCCGTATTCGGTGACCGAGCCGGCCAGCAGGTAGTTCAGGCCGAGGAGCTTGCCGATCTTCATGGCCGTCTTCGGATCGACGTCACCGGAAAGGGTGAGGTTCTTCTCCTGCATGAGGGCCTCGAGCTGCTCGCGCTCGACCACCCGGAACTTGCCGCTCTTGACGAGCTCGGTGACGAAGACGTCCTGCGCCGCCTCGGCGCCGCCTTTGTACCACCACTGGTTGTCGGCCTTGTTCTTGAACTCGAGCACCGCGACACGCGGCTTGTCGCTCGCGGCCGCGCTGGTGATGGCCGGGACGGCAGCCACCGCGAGCAGCAGGGCGGCACACAGGACGAGAGTTGAAATGCGCTTCATGGCTTGGATCTCCTTCTATCCGATCGAGTCGGGTGATTCGCTCAGGGAAACTGGAGTTCCCTCCAGTGTAGACGAAGAAACGCCGGGCTTCCAGTCATTCCCTCACCCTAGATCCTGGGCGTCGACGACGCAGAGGGCCGTCATGTTTACAATGTCGGACACTTCGAGGCCGCTCTGGAGCACGTGGACGGGCTTCGCCATGCCGAGGAGGACGGGGCCGATCGCCTCGGCATCGGCCAGGCGCCAGATCAGCTTGTAGGCGATGTTGGCCGACTGGAGCTCGGGGAAGATGAGGACGTTCGCCGGGTGCTTCAGGCGGCTCCAGGGGTAGCTTTCGGTCAGGATCTGCTCGAAGACCGCGGTGTCGGCCTGCATCTCGCCGTCGATCTCCAGGTCCGGATCCGCGGCGCTCACGAGCTCGACGGCGCGGCGGACCTTCTTGGCCGACGGATGCTCGTTGGAGCCGAAGTTCGAGAAGGAGAGCATGGCGACGTGCGGCACGACCCCGAAGCGGCGCGCGAAGCCCACGGTCAGAAGGGCGATCTCCGCGAGCTGCTCGGGAGTCGGGTCGATGTTCACCGTGGTGTCGGCGAGGAAGAAGAGGCGGCCCTGGACGATCAGGACGTGGGCGCCGGAGACCCGGGCGACCCCGGCCCGGGTGCCGATGATCTCGAGCGCCGGCCGGATGGTGTCGGGATAGGCCTGGGTGAGCCCCGAGATCAGGCCGTCGGCGTCCCCCATCTCGACCATCATGCTTCCGAAGTAGTTGCGCAGGCGCATCCGCTTCCGGGCTTCGGCCAGCGTGATCCCGTCGCGCCGGCGGATCTCGTGGAGCCGCTGGGCGTAGGGCTCGAACTTCTCGCAGGTCTCGTGATCGATCAAGGTCAGGCGGTCCTCGGGGAGGTCCAGGGCGCGGAGCCGCTCGGCGATGACCTCGCGGCGGGCGAGGAGGATGGGGTGGGCGATCCCCTCGTCCACCAGGATCTTGGCCGTGCGCAGGATCTGGTCGTGCTCCCCCTCGGGGAAGACCACCCGCCGGGGATCGCGCCGGGCGCGGTCGATGACGCTGCGCATGAGCTCCAGGCGGCGGGAGATCAGGGTTTCGAGGCGCCCCCGGTAGGCGTCGAAGTCGTCGATGGGGATGCGCGCGACGCCGCTCTCCATGGCGGCCTTGGCCACGGCCGGGGGCACGCGGAGGAGCACGCGGTAGTCGATGGGCTTGGGGATCAGGTACTCGCGGCCGAAGCGCATGGAATCCAGGCCGTAGGCCTTGAGCACGGCGTCGGGCACGTCCTCCCGGGCGAGGTCGGCGAGCGCCTTGACCGCCGCGAGCTTCATGGCCTCGTTGATGTCGGTCGCCCGCACGTCCAAAGCGCCGCGGAAGAGGAAGGGGAAGCCGAGGACGTTGTTGACCTGGTTCGGGTAGTCGCTCCGGCCGGTCGCGACGATGGCGTCCGGGCGGGCCTCCTTGGCCTCCTCGTAGCCGATCTCGGGATCGGGGTTGGCCATGGCGAAGACGATCGGGTCTTTCGCCATGGAGCGCACCATGTCGGGGGTCACGACGCCGGCGATCGAAAGGCCGATGAAGACGTCCGCTCCGGCGATCGCCTCGGCCAGGGTGCGCGCTTCAGTCTCCACGGCGAAATCCTGCTTGTAGGGGTCCATGCGCTCGGTGCGGCCGGCGTAGATGACCCCGTGGGTGTCGCAGAGCGTGATGTTTTCCCGGCGGGCCCCGAGCTGCACGTAGAGCCGGGCACAGGAGAGGGCCGCCGCCCCGGCCCCGGAGAAGACGATGCGGACCTCCGCGATCTTCTTGCCGGCGACCGTGAGGGCGTTCAGGAGCGCGGCGCCCGAGATGATGGCGGTCCCGTGCTGATCGTCGTGGAAGACGGGGATGCTCATCTCGGCTTTCAAGCGCCGCTCGATGTCGAAGCAGTCGGGCGCCCGGATGTCTTCGAGGTTGATCCCCCCGAAGGTGGGCTCGAGGAGCTTGACGGTGCGGATGAACTCTTCGGGGTCGGTGGTCGCGACCTCCAGGTCGAAGACGTCGATGCCGGCGAAACGCTTGAACAGGACCCCCTTGCCTTCCATGACCGGCTTGCCGGCCAGGGCCCCGATGTTGCCGAGCCCCAGGACCGCCGTGCCGTTGCTGATGACGGCGACCAGGTTCCCCTTGGCCGTGTACTCGTAGGCGAGGAGCGGATCGGCCTCGATGGCCTTGCAGGGGTAGGCGACTCCGGGGCTGTAGGCGAGCGACAGGTCCCACTGGGTGGCGGTGGGCTTGGTGGGAACGACCTGGATCTTCCCCTTGGGCGCCCGGGCGTGGTATTCGAGGGCGTCCTCCCGGCTGATCTTCTTCATGACCGCGACTCCTCTGCGACTGGGCTCGACGGGATCGTCTGGAATGGTGGCGAGATCGCGCGGGCATCTTACTATGGCAGGCGAGTCCGGTCCCCACGCCGCGAGGTGGGGCGGTGTCCCACCCCGAACACCCTGCGAGGCACGCCATGATCGTCGTTCCCGAAGGCCCGACCCTGCTGCTCGTCACCCAGCCCGACCACGCGCACTTCTCGGGGGAGCTCCTGTCGCTCTGGCGGGCGGACGGCCTGCCCGGCCACCCCCGGCGGAGAGAGCTCCTCTTCGCCGCCCGCGAGCACGACAACGGCTGGCGCGAGGCCGATTCCGCTCCGCGCTGCGATCCCGAGAGGAGGGGGCCGCACGATTTCCTTTCCATTCCCCGGGAGGACCGCATCGCGATCTGGGAGCGCGGCACCGCCCGGTACTCGGGGGAGCACCCCTACGCGGCCCTTCTCGTCGTGCGCCACGCCCTGGTCCTCCATCGGGACCGCCGGGGGCAGGAGGAGTGGGATCCGTTCCTCGCCTATCTTTCGGAGCTCGAGCGGGGGCTTCTGGAAGAGACCGGCGTGCCCGAGGAGGAGGTGGCGTCCGACTACCGCTTTCTCGACCTGTCGGACCTGATCTCGCTCGCGGCCTGCAATCGATGGCAGCAGCCGTTCGAGCGCCACGGCCTGCGGGGCGAGGTGCGGGGCGACACCGTCCACCTCGCGCCGTTCCCGCTCGCCGGGGCCACCACCTTCGCGGTGCCCTGCCGGCGCATTCCGAACCGCCCCTACCGGGGAGACGCGGACCTGGGCGGCGAGCTCGCCGCCGCCCGGTGGGAGGAGAAAACGGTGCGGGTCGCGGAGATCTAGCTCGGAGCCTTCAAGTCTTCGGAATCGGGCCGGGTGGTGAACACGATCTGCTCGAAGACCCGGCGATAGAGCAGCAGGAGGTCGCTGAAGACCTTGGAGAAGGCCTGGTCGGTCGCTTCGGCCAGGAGCGGGCTCCCCTCGAAGATGGGAGGGGGAAAGATCCTCTCCTCGCGAAACGGAGCGGGCGGTTCTTCGGGGTCGGCCCCATTTCCCCCCTCTCCTCCGGGCCGCGCCAGGTCCGCGGCGCGCCGGTCCACGAGGTACAGGGTGTAGAAGAACTCGAAGTGCCCGACCTCCAGGGCCTTCAGGACCTTTTCCAGGGAATCCAGCTTCGGCAGCTCCTTACCGTTTTCGTATTTCGAGAGCTGGCTCTTGCCGATCCCGGCTTCCCGGGCGATGAGTGCCTGGCTCTTGCCCCGGAGCTCGCGAAGAAGGCTGAGCGTCCGGCCGAGGTTGGTGAACATGGTCATGCAGGAAATGTATCGGGTGGACGCTACGGGATGCAAGCGTAAATACCTGTCCTCCAATCACTTACGCTTTTCAGGTGTAGTCGTCGTGAGCTACAAGTAGCGCCTTCCGGATACGCACGAAGAAGATTGGGAGCCAATTGGTCCTCCTGGTGCCCGGAAAAGAGAACGGAGGGAGATTCAGCGCTTCTTCTTGCGGGCCCGCGGAGGAGTACCGGCCGGGGCTTCCGGCTCGCCGCCTGCGCCGGGGCCGGTCTCCTCCCGGGGCTCCGGCTCGGCATGCTTGGGGACGACCCGGAACAGCACGATCAGATCTCCGACCTCGACCGCGCCCTGCGCGATGGGGCGCGGCTGGTCGAGCGTCGCGTGGACGAAGGATTCCACCTTGCCGAGGACCTCCTGGATCTCCTGGGCCCAGCGCTCCCTCTCCGGCTCCCCGGGGCGGCCCGGAGCCGCCTTGGAGGCCCGCTCGAGCTCCCGGGCTTCGGACTCCACCAGCTCGTAGCGCCTGAAGAACTCGCGGCGGCTCACCCCTTGCGAGGAGAGGATCTTCTCCAGGGTCGAGAGCGTCGCCTCCTGGTGCCCGTTCTCGATGCGGGAGAGCTGGCCGCGGCCGAGCCCGGCGTCCTTGCCGATCTCTTCCAGGGTCTTGCCCCGGTCCTTGCGGAGCCGGCGCAGGGTCTCCCCGACGTAGGCGAACATTTTCACGTCCGGGAATGTACCGGGAAGGACGCGGTCTTTCAAGCATAAGTTCTTTGATGTGAGTATCTTAGAGGACTGAGTCGAGTTGCCTTTCCAGGTGAGTTGTTTCTCTGCTTGTAGTGGAAGGCCCGGAGTATGGAGAGGTCTGCGGCAACAATGGGCGTGCCGGGCAACAAAACTCGGCGCTTGCGTTCCTCGGATCCGGGCCTTGAAAGCCCTGGCTCCGGCAGGCTCCAGGGGAGGTTTTGCCATGCTACCCTTTGCGCATGGAAACACAGGAGCGGGCCGTTGAGGCGCCCCAGGGCGCGGCGAAGGCTTTGAGGGTCCTGATGCCTTCGCCCATCGGCTGCCTGGGCGTCGAGCTCACGGGCACCGCGGTGACGCGTCTCATCATCGAGCCGGACGAGAGGGAGGCGCCGGCCTTCGTGCCTCTCCCCGAGATCGACGGCTCCGACTTCCTGGACGAGGTCTTCGGCCGTCTCTCCGAGTATTTCGCCGGGGCGCGCCGCAAGCTCGACCTGGAATACGACCTCCGATCGAGCGGGTTGGACGGCTTCGCCCGCCGCGTCCTCAAGGAAACGGCCAAGATCCCGTACGGCAGGACCCGCACCTGCGAGGAGATCGCCGACGCCGCGGGCCGGCCCGCGGCGGCCCGGCAGGTCCTCTCGATCCTGCTCGAGAACCCGATTCCGATCGTGATCCCCTGCCACCGCGTGGTCACCGGGTCGGGAATCGGCAGCTACGTCGGAAGCGGCGAGCGCAAGGACTGGCTCCTCGATCTGGAGAGCCGGGGCGTCGACGCGGGCTGATCGAGCGGTCTGATCGAAGAGCCCGTCCCGCTTCATCCGCAACGCTGCGGCCGGCGTAGAGAAGGTAACGGACCTACGGACATGCATCCTCCTGAAGAGCTCCTTCTCGCCGTCGCCACCGGCCAGGCCGACCTGCCTCACCGGGTCATGGTCGAGGGGCACCTGGGCTCCTGCCCCTCGTGCCGGGCCACGGCCGGCGAGATGAGCTCTGTGGGAGGAGCTCTCCTCGAGAGGCTCGACGTCCCGGAGCTCCCCACGGGGCACCTGTGGGAACGGCTGCGGAGCCAGATCGAGGCGCTCCCCCCGGGACCGCCCTCCAACCCTCTCCTCGCGGGGCTCCCCCTGCCGGAGGGGGCTCTGCGCGAGCTCCCGGTGATCCTCGAGCTGCGCTGGCGCCGGCCGCTCGTGCGCGGGGCCCGGTACGCCGTCCTGCTGCGCGACTGGGAGACTGGCAGCGCTCTGATCCTCGCCCGCATGGACCCCCGGCGGGTCTTCCCCCGCCACGTCCACCTCGGCCCGGAGGACGTCCTCGTCCTGGCCGGCGGCTACGAGGATCAATGGGGAACCTGGGAGGCTGGCGCCTACGCCGCCTACGCTCCGGGTACCGAGCACCGGCCGACAACCGAGCCGGACGAGGAGTGCTGGACCCTGACGCGCCTCGAAAAGCCGAACCTCTTCCTGGGCTGGAGAGGCTGGGCGCAACGTCTCCTCGGCCTCGGCTGAAGCCTCCCCTCTCCCTCTTTCCTCTCCCTGTCCGTGTTTGTCCGATGTTCGTCCATTTCGTCTGTGTACTATTCTTGACAAAACATGGACAACATGGATAATTCTCCCTGGGTGAGGAGATGTAACCACGGCAGGGAGGTCCAGATGCGAGAGCGCGTAACCATTGTCGGAGCCGGCCCCGGGGGGCTCGCGTCCGCCATTTTGCTCGCCGGGGCGGGGCTCGACGTCACGGTCCTGGAGAGGTTGCCCCGGGTGGGAGGGCGCACTTCGACGATCGAGGAGGACGGCTTCCGTTTCGACGTGGGCCCGACGTTCTTCCTCTATCCCAGGGTTCTCGAAGAGATCTTCGAGTCTGTAGGCTATGACCTCCATCGCGAGGTCCCCATGGTGCGGCTCGACCCGCAGTACCGGCTCGTGTTCGGGGCCGGCGGCGAGCTCATGGCCACGCCGGATGTCG
Source organism: Thermoanaerobaculia bacterium (assembly GCA_035462575.1). Classification (GTDB taxonomy): domain Bacteria; phylum Acidobacteriota; class Thermoanaerobaculia; order Multivoradales; family UBA5704; genus DATARR01. The sequence goes on from DATHUD010000645.1 coordinate 7,335, forward strand.
AGCGGATGGACCGCTCGGTCGCGGAGCTCTCGCCGGACGACGCGGGCGCCCTCGCCCGGTTTCTGGACGACAACCGGGACAAGTTCGAGCGCTTCCGGCCCTGCATCGAGACGCCGTTCCTGAGCTGGAAGGACCTTCTTTCGCCCCGGATGCTGAAGCTCCTCCCTCTCGTGCGCCCCTGGCGGTCGCTCGGGCGGGAGCTCGGCTCCTACTTCAGCGATCCGCGCGTGCAGCTCGCCTTCTCGTTCCAGTCAAAGTACCTGGGAATGTCCCCCTTCCAGTGCCCGAGCCTGTTCTCGATCCTGTCGTTCCTGGAGTACGAGTACGGCGTCTTCCACCCGGTCGGTGGGTGTGGAGCGTTGACCGAGGCGATGGCTCGGGTGGCCCGGGAGCTGGGAGTGGACATCCGGTTGAACGAGCCGGTGCGCGAGGTGCTGTTCGAAGGCCGGCGCGCCGTGGGGGTCAGGACCGACGCGGGCGTCTACCGCTCGGACGCCCTGCTGATCAACGCCGACTTCGCCCGCGCCATGACGCGGCTCGTGCCGGACCGCCTGCGGCGCCGCTGGACGAACGACCGGATCGAGAAGAAGAAGTTCTCCTGCTCGACCTTCATGCTCTATCTTGGGATCGACGGGCGCTACGACGACGTGGCCCATCACACGATCTACATCTCGGAGGACTACGAGCGGAACCTGGACGAGATCGAGCGCCGGCACGTGCTTTCCGACGACCCGTCCTTCTACGTCCAGAACGCCTCGGTGACCGACCCGACGCTCGCCCCGCGCGGCATGAGCACGCTCTACGTGCTGGTGCCGGTCACCCACGAGCACCCGAACGTGGACTGGAGCCGCGAGCGCGACCGCTTCCGGGCGCTCGCCCTCTCCCGCCTGTCGAAGGTCGGGATCGAGGACGTCGAGAGCCGGATCCGCTATGAGCGGATCGTGACCCCCCGGGACTGGGACCAGGGGTTCGAGATCCACCGCGGCGCTACCTTCAACCTGGCTCACAACCTGGGGCAGATGCTCCATCTTCGTCCGCGCAACCGTTTCGAGGATCTGGACGGTGTCTACCTCGTGGGCGGCGGCACCCACCCGGGCAGCGGCCTGCCGGTCATCTTCCAGTCGGCGCTCATCTCGTCCCGCCTGATGATGGAGGACCTCGGGGTGCGGGCCCTTCCGCGGGCGGTCTCCCGGAGATCCCCGGTCGAGCCGGAATCCCCCCTGGCGGAGGCGGTGTAGGCATGGAAGCGGCGCGGGAGGCGCAGGAGGTCTGGGCCTCACGGCCGCTTGCGGAGCGCTTGCGGACGCTCCGTGCCCTGCGCCATCTCCTCGCCCTCCGGTCTTCGGAGCTTGTGGCAGCGGCTCGCGGAGCCGGGGACCGGTCCGAGGACGAGGTCCTCTCCTCCGAGGTGATTCCGCTCGCCGACGCCTGCCGGTTCCTGGAGCGCGAGGCGGAGCACATTCTCGCCCCGCGCTGGCTTGGGGCCCAAGGGCGTCCGTTCTGGCTCTCCGGGGTCGAAGCCGAGGTCCGTCGCGAGCCGCTGGGGCTCGTGCTGGTAGTGGCTCCGTCCAATTACCCGCTCTTCCTGCCCGGGGTCCAGGCCCTCCAGGCGCTCGCCGCCGGGAACGCCGTGCTCTGGAAGCCGGGCCGGGGAGGGAGCCTCGCGGCCCGGCGGGTGGCCGCGCTGGCTGCCGAGGCGGGGCTCGACCCGCGGCTTCTGACGGTGCTGCCCGAAGACCCGGAGACGGTCCGGGCCGCGCTCGACGCCGGGGTCGACAAGGTGCTCCTGACCGGGTCGGCGTCGACGGGCCGGAAGGTGCTGGCCGAGCTCGCCTCACGGCTGGTGCCGGCCACCATGGAGCTGTCCGGCTGCGACGCCCTGTTCGTGCTCCCCGGCGCAGATCTCGACCGGGTCGCCCGGGCGGTCCATTTCGGCCTGACATTGAACGGTGGGGCCACCTGCATCGCCCCGCGGCGGGTCTTCGTTCCCCACTCCCTGGACGCCCTTCTCGGAGAGCGGATCTCCGCGCTCCTCGCCGAGCGTCCCGCCCCGAGGATCTCGTTCATGCCCGTTTCCGATTCGGAGGAGGCTCTGGCCGCCGCCGCCCTCTGCCCCTACGCGCTGGGGGCCTCGGTCTTCGGCCCCGAGGAGGAGGCGCTCGCGTTCGCCTCGCGGGTGCGGGCCGGGGTGGTGGTGGTCAACGACGTCATCGTGCCCACGGCCGATCCCCGGCTCCCCTTCGGAGGCCGGGGGGAGAGCGGCTTCGGCGTGACCCGGGGGGCCGAGGGGCTGCTGGAGATGACCGTCCCCAAAGTCGTTTCGGTCCGGCGGGGGAGGAGACTCCCTCATCTCGAGGAGCGGCATCCCGAGGACGCCGCCCTCTTCCGGGCCTATCTCACCCTGACCCACGGCGGCGGACTGCGATCCCGCCTCCGGGGTCTCTCCGCCCTGCTCGCCGCCCTCGTCCGGAGGGGGCGCGGCTCCGGACGTTCCTCTTAGGAGAAAGATCATGGCTCAATCCACGGATCGGATCGCCGTCGTCGGCGCGGGGCTGGGCGGGCTCGCCGCGGCGGCCACGCTCGCCGCGCGCGGCCACCGGGTGACGCTGTTCGAGCGCAACCCCTGGCTGGGAGGCAAGGCCGCGGTGCTCTCCGAGCAGGGCTTCCGTTTCGACATGGGGCCCACCATCCTCACCATGCCCTCCGTGCTCGCCCGGATCTTCGCCGAGGCGGGGCGGGACCTCGCGACCGAGCTGGACCTCGTGGCGCTCGATCCGCAATGGCGGTGCTTCTTCGAGGACGGCTCGACGCTCGACCTGGTGGCCGATCCCGGGCGCATGGAGGCGACGCTCAACGCCTTCGCCCCGAAGTCGGGCGCGGCCGAGGGGTACGGCCGGTTCCTCGGCATGGCCGAGCGCCTCCACGGGATCTCGGACCGCTACTTCTTCTGGCGCTCGGTCGGCGGCGTCTCCGACACCTTCGAGGCCGGCACCACCTTCAAGGCGTCGGTCCTGGGCGACCTCCTCGCCCTGCGGTTCGGCCGCTCGGTCGCAGGCACGGTGCGCCATCACGTGAAAGAGCCGCGGGTGGCCCAGATGCTCGACCACTTCACCCAGTACGTGGGCTCGGCGCCCGACGCCTCGCCGGCCGTGCTCTGCGGCATCGCCCACATGCAGACCTCGGAGGGGATCTGGTATCCGATGGGCGGCACCCGGGCCGTGCCCGTGGCGCTCCGGAAGCTCGCCGTGGGGCTCGGCGTCGAGGTGCGGGAGGGGACCGGTGTGCGGCGAATCGTGACCGAGGGGAGGCGGGTCACCGCCGTCGAGACCGACTCCGGGGAGCGGATCCCCGTGGCCGCGGTCGTTTCGAACTCCGACGCCGTGCGCACCCACCGGGAGCTCCTCGAAGGGCACCGGGCCGCGCGCCGCTTCGAGAGCCGTCGGCGCTACGAGCCCGCCTGCTCCGGGGTGGTCCTCTACCTGGGGCTCGACCGCGCCTATCCGCACCTCCTCCACCACGGCTTCGTCTTCTCGCAAGACCCCGAGGAGGAGTTCGACTGGATCTACCGCAAGGGGGAGCCGGCGCCCGACCCGACCTGCTATCTCTGCGCTCCGTCGCGGACCGAGCCGGGGGTGGCCCCCGAGGGGGGCGAGGCGCTCTACGTGCTCGTCCACACGCCGTACCTGCGGAGCCACCACGACTGGAAGCGGATGTTCCCCGGCTACCGCAAGGTGATTCTCGACAAGCTCGCGCGGACGGCGGGGCTCGAGGATCTCGAAGCGCGGATCGTCTTCGAATCCGCGCTCACCCCGGAGGACATCCACACCCGCTACCACGTGCTGAACGGGGCGATCTACGGCCTCGCGAGCCATGGGCGAATGCTCGGCGCCTTCAAGCCGGCCAACCGGAGCCGCGACGTCGAAGGCCTCTACCTGGCCGGCGGCGCGGCGCACCCGGGGCCGGGCATGCCCATGGTCCTGATGTCCGGCTGGATCGCCGCCGACTCGCTCGACCGGGACGGGATCGTCTCCGGCGGCGCCCGGGCGCGGCGGAGCGCGTAACGGCGCTTTTTTTGCAGAGGAAACTCGACCGTGGACCCGCGAGATCCAGGACCGGCTCCGGAGCGCCGGAGCGGACGGGACGGGGGCTCCCCCGAGCTCTCGCCCCTCCTGCTCTCCGCCTTCGGGCGTTACTGCGAGCACTACCTCTCGCGCCACTTCCACGCCGTCCGTCTATCCAAGTCCCAGCGCCCCGATCCGGTGGCGATCCGGGACAAGCCGCTCATCGTCTACTTCAACCACCCCGCCTGGTGGGACCCCCTGATCTGCCTGCGCCTCGCGCACCAGCTCTTCCCCGAGAGGCGGCACTACGGGCCGATCGATGCCGCGGCGCTCGGCAAGTACCGGTTCTTCGAGCGGCTGGGCTTTTTCGGCGTCGAGCCGGGGACCGCCCGGGGCGCCCGCCGCTTCCTCTCGATCTCCCAGGAGATCCTCGCGCGGCCGGACGCCGCCCTCTGGATCGCGGCGGAGGGGCGCTTCACCGACCCCCGCGAGCGGCCGGTCAAGCTGCGGTCGGGGCTCGGCCACCTCGCCTCCCGGGCGCGGCAGGCCATGCTCCTCCCGCTCGCGATCGAGTACCCGTTCTGGGAGGAGAAGTTCCCCGAGGCGCTCTCCCGCTTCGGCGAGGAGCTCCCGGCCTCGGCCGCCGACCTGGGGGCGAGCGACTGGACGGCGGTCTTGGAGAACCGGCTCGAAGAGGCGCAGGACGCCCTCGCGGCCGAGGCGCTCGCGAGGGACGCCGCCCGCTTCGAGGTCCTTTTGGGTGGGAGCGCGGGGGTGGGCGGGGTCTACGACGCCTGGCGCCGGTTGAAGGCGCGGGTCAAGGGCGAGCGCTTCCGGCCGGAGCACGGAGACGAGGAGCTTTGAGCGCCGTCGCCCTCGCGGTCGCCGCAGCCCTCTCTGCGCTTCTGCCGGCCCTGGTCTTCCGGCGGAACCTCCGGCTTTTCGCGCCCCCGCCGCGGCCGGCCGCGGGAGGTCCGCGCCCGTCCATTTCGGTCCTCATCCCGGCGCGCAACGAAGAGGGGGCGATCGGCGGCGCGGTCGAGGCGGCGCTCGCGAGCACGGACGTAGACCTCGAGGTCGTGGTGCTGGACGATCAGTCGGAGGACCGCACCGCCGAGGTCGTCCGCGGGATCGCCGCGCGGGACCCGCGGGTCCGCCTCAAGACGGCGCCGCCTCTCCCCGCGGGCTGGTGCGGCAAGCAGCACGCCTGCGCCATCCTCGCCCGGCACGCCAGGAATCCCCTCCTCCTCTTCGTGGACGCCGACGTGCGCCTGGCGCCTTCCGGCCTCGCCCGCGCCGCGGCCTTCCTCGACGCCTCCGGGGCGGATCTCGCGAGCGGCTTCCCCCGGCAGGAGACGGTCACGTTCCTCGAGCGGCTTCTCATCCCGCTCATGCACTTCATCCTGCTGGGGTTCCTGCCCATGGCCCGGATGAGGAAGAGCCGCCACCCGGCCTACGGCGCCGGCTGCGGCCAGCTCTTCCTGGCGCGGGCGTCCGGCTACGAGAAGGCCGGCGGGCACACGGCGATCCGCGGCTCGCTCCACGACGGCGTGGCCCTCCCCCGGGTCTTCCGCGAGGCCGGGCTCGCGACCGACCTCTTCGACGCCACGGACGTGGCCTCCTGCCGCATGTACAGGAACGCCGGGGAGGTCTGGCGCGGCCTCTCGAAAAACGCCGTCGAGGGGCTCGCCTCCGCGGGGAAGATCGTGCCGGTCACGCTCCTCTTCGTCCTCGGCCAGGTGCTGCCGCCGGTCCTTCTCGTCCTGGCGGTCCTCGGAGCCCTTCCCCTCGCCGCCGCGGCCCCGGCGGCCGTGGGTACCCTCGCGGTCTACCTGCCGCGCCTGGCCGCCGCCCGGCGGTTCCACCAGCCGGTCGACGGCGCGCTTCTCCAGCCGCTCGCGATCCTGGTGTTCCTCGCCATTCAGTGGACGGCGCTCGGCAGGAAGCTCCTCGGCCGGCCCGCGGGCTGGAAGGGGCGGACGTACAGCCCCAGCCCGGCGCCGTGAGGCCCGGCCTCGTCCGGATCGCCACCGCCGGCAACGCGGCCGCCCTCGTCCTTCTGGTCGCGGTCCTCGCCAACGCCCGGCTCCTCTTCGGCCCCTCTCCCGTTCCCGCCGTGCCGCCGGCCCGCGAGGCGGCCCCGGGGCGGGTCCTCCTGGTGGTGATCGACGCTCTCCGCGAGGACTCCTCGCGCGATCTCCGGGTGATGCCGAACCTCGTCCGGCTGGCGGGGGAGGGCGGGCGCGGGGTGGCCCTCGTCGAGTCCTTGATCCCCTCGACCGTGGCGGGCATCCGCACGATCGCGGAGGGGGTGGTCCCGGAGCCCGCCTCGTTCCTCCACGACTTCGGGACGACTCCTTCAAGGACCGGCGGGATCTTCGCCGCGGTCCACCCCTCGTTCGCCGCCGGCCCCCGCCTGTGGGCGGACCTCTACGGTCCGTGGCTTTCGGGATCGGAGATCGTCGGGACGGTCTCGGGGGACGACGCGCGGGTGCTCGCGGCGGGGCTCGCCGCCCTGGACCGGGGCGGGACCGGGCTCGTCGTCGTCCACCTGAGCGAGACGGACGACGCCGCCCACCTCCACGGCGCCCGGGCGCGGGAGTACGGGGACGCCCTCCGCCGCGCCGACGCCGCCCTGGGCCGTCTCGTCGAGAGGGCCGGGCCGGACACGGCGGTCGTCGTCACCTCGGACCACGGCGTCACCGCCTCCGGAGGGCACGCCGGGCCGGAGGAGGACGTGGTCCGGACCCCGGTCGTGGTCCGCGGGCCCGGTCTGCCGCGGGGAGACCTGGGCACGCTCCGCCAGCGCGACCTCCACCGGCTGATTGTCGCCCTGCCGGCCCGCCCGTCGCGAGCTCCCTCCCGTCCCTGGCTCCCGGCTTTCGGAGTCGTCCTCGCGCTCGCGGGGTGCCTGGGCGTCTGCCGCCAACTCGTCCTGGGAGCCGAGGGGCGCCACGCCGCCACCTGGCTCGACGCGGCGCTCTGGATCGGGATCGCCCTCGCCGTCGCCGGGCTCCCCTGGGCCGCCATTCTCCTCGCGCTCGCCGCGTTGGGAAGGGTGGGAACCATCCCCACCCCGAGGCTGGCTTTGGCGGCCCTCGCCGTCGTGGCGTTCGGCGGGCTCCGTCTTCTGGACGCCCGGCTCGGTCCGGCGGGGCCGGACCTCGGTCTGCCGGTCGTCTGTGTTCTGGGAGCCGCGGCGGGGTACGCCCTGCGCGGCCGGGGTCTCGATGCCGGGCTCCTCTGCGGTCTTCTCCCCGCCGTCCTCGCCCGCCTTCTGGGAGAGACGGCGAGCCTCTCGACGCTCGACGTCCGGCTCGCCTTCCGGCTGGCCGATGGCCTCTCGGGGCTCGCCGGGGCCGTGGCCATCGTGATCCTTCTCCAGGCGCTCCCCACGCTCGCTCTCCTCTTCGGAGTCGGCCGGCCTGACTCCGGCGCCTTCGTCTCCGGGCTCGCTCTCGCCGTTTCGGGTCAGGCGGCGGCCGTGGGGATCGCTCTGGCATTCGCCCCGGCGGACCTCACCACAGGCTCGCTCGCGACCGGCCTTCTCGTCCGGCTGGTGGGGGAGACGACTTTTCTGTTTCTGGGAAGCCTTCTGTTCGCTTTTTCGGGAACCATCACGCCGCGTAGCGGACGATCTCGGCTCCCTGCGGCCACGACCCCTTGAGGAAGGCCTCGGCCGCAGCGAAGAACTCCTGGGGGCGCTCGATGTACGGATGGTGCCCGGACCCCTGGATGCGCAGGAACCGGGCGTTGGCGGCGTGGGCCGCCCACTCCCGGGAGGCTTCGAGCGGCACCACGTCGTCCGTCCCCTGGAGCACGAGGAGGGGCATGTCCAGACCGGAGAGGCCCGGGCGGAAATCCCAGCCTTCCATCTTGGGGATGATGTGCTCGAAGTAGAGCGGCATGGTGTGCTGCGGCCACTCGTTGGGGAAGGAGCAGACGTCGTCCAGCGGGAAGCGGGAGGCCGCGCCGAGCTCGCCCATCATGGCGGGGAGGAGGAAGTAGAGGAACCAGGCGCGGCAGTAGGCGACCGGGTCTTCCTGATCGATCCCCTCGCGCTGCATCTCCTCGAGCCGCGGGATGCCCGGCGGGTGGATCAGGATCTCCGAGGAGGGCGTCTCCTGCGCCCACTCGCCGGGGATCTTCGGCGTGATCGGGGAGACGAGGAGCATCCGCGAAACCCTCTCCGGGCTCTCGATGGCGTAGAGGGCGGTGACCGCGGCGTGGTAGGACGTGCCCAGGAGGGCCATCCGCTCGAGCCCGAAGTAGCGCCGCAACGCCTCGAGGTCCGCCACGTCCTCCTCGACCGAGAGGTGCCGCCCGTCCGTCACGGCGGAAGACCGGCCGCGGCTCCTCGGGTCGTAGAAGATCACCTGCCGCCCCTCGGCGAGCGGATGGAGGAGGTCCCCGAGCCAGTTGGCGTTCGGCACCACCACCGTCTCCGATCCCTCGCCGAGGATCCGGTAGTAGAGGTGGAGGCCCGGCCGGACGAACGCGAATCCCTCGCTGCTCTTCATCACGCCGGATCGTATCCTACTCTTTCGCCGCCATCCTCCGCCGCGTCGCAGCTCCCGGGATGTAAATTGTACCTGGAGGCGGAAGGGGGGGCCAGCGGCTCCTACTTCCGCTTCTTGCGGATCGCCTCGACCAGGTCGTCCTTCTTCATCTTGCTGCGGCCTTCCACGTTCAGATCCCGCGCGATGTTCTTGAGCTCGCCGACCGTCCGGTCCGCGAGCGACCTGTTGGGGTTTCCCGTCCCCTGCGTCGTCTTGTTAGGGGTGCGCCCCTCCTCGCGCCGGTTCTTGTTCACCGTGCGGGCGGCGATCTCCTTCGCCCGCTTCTCGGGCAGGCCCTTCCCTTCCGAGCTCTCCTTGATGTGCTCGTACATGCGCTCGTCCTTGTTGCTCCAGGCGGTAGGCATGATCTCTCCTTTCTCATCTCGATCGTCAGGTGCCGGCGCCCACGACGGCGCCCTCTTCCACGTCCACCGGGACCTCGAAGATCCGGAACGGCGGGCGTTCCGGGTAGGAGTGCCCGAGGAGCTGCACGCTCACGTTGTAGACCGGCACGCCGGTCGCCGTCTTCCCCTCCGGCCGGCCGCGGTGGGCATGGCCGTGGAACACGGCGTGGACCTTGTACCGGTTGATCGGCTCCTCCAGGCGGCTGGAGCCCAGAAAGGGGAAGATCTCGACCGGCTCCCCCTCGACCGTCTCCTGGATCGGCGAGTAGTGGAGCACGGCGATGCGCGACTTGACCCGCAGGCGCGCGAGCGCCGATTCGAGCTTCAGTGCCTCGTCGACCGCCTCGCGGACGAACTCCTTGATGATCCTCTCCCCCCAGGGGCCCAGAGCCCGCTTGCCGAAGCCGCCGCAGAATCCCTTGACCCCCGCGAACCCCACCCCCTCCACCTCGCAGGCGTCGCCGTCCAGCACCCGGATGCCGCCCTCGCCGAGGATCTTCTTGATCTCCTCCTCCTGGCCCCCTTCGAAGTCATGGTTGCCGAGCACGGCGACCACCGGGATGCTGACCGACGCGTGGATCTCGCGGGCCAGGGCGTGCGCCTCCTCGGGCAGGCCGTGGTCCGTCAGGTCGCCGCAGAGGAGCAGCACGTCGGCCTCGCGCCCGGCCTGGGTAAGCAGCTCCCGTACCGGCGTGGGCTCAGGGTTTCGGGTGTAGTGAAGGTCTCCCAGCGCACCGATGCGCAACATCCCGTTCTTCCGCTTCATCGTCCCTCCCCTCGTCGCTCTCCCGGAAGGGCAAGACACGTGCCAGACGCGTGGTACGTCTCTTGCTGTCGCAGGATGGCCTCAACGGAGAGACCACGCCATGGCGATTCTCAATATGATTTCGAAAGACGACAGAGCCGGCGAACAGAACGGGAACGAGGTCCTTTCGACCGAGGCCCGGGATTTCTACCGCCGCGCCATGACCACGCTCCAGGAAGAGCGGCTGCCCTTCCTGGTCGGCGGCGCCTACGCCTACGCCCGCTACACTGGGGTCGTGCGGCACACCAAGGACTTCGACATCTTCGTCCGCCCGCGCGACTACGACCGCACCCTCGCGATCTTCGAGAAGATGGGTTTGAAGGTCGAGCGCAGCTTCGCGCACTGGCTGGGCAAGGGCTACCTGGGGGAGTACTTCGTGGACGTGATCTTCGGCTCCGGCAACGGGGTCGCCCGGGTGGACGACCTCTGGTTCGAGCACGCGGTGGACGAGGAGGTGCTGGACACCCCGGCGAAGCTCATTCCCGCCGAGGAGATGATCTGGTCCAAGTCCTTCATCATGGAGCGCGAGCGCTACGACGGGGCCGACGTGGCCCACCTGCTGCTCCACTCGGCCGAAAACCTCGACTGGCAGCGCCTCCTCTACCGCTTCGGCTCGAACGGGGACTGGCGGGTGCTCCTCTCCCACCTCACCCTGTTCGGCTACATCTATCCGGGGGAGGCCCACCGGATCCCGGAGTCTGTGCTGCAGACCCTGACCGAGCGCCTGAAGCGCCGGGAGGACGGCGAGGCGACCGAAAACCGCCTCTGCCGGGGAACCATCCTCTCCCGCTCCCAGTACATGATCGACGTCGAGCGCTGGGGCTTCCAGGACGCCCGCCTGCGCCCCGTGGGCAACATGAGCCCCGAGGAGATCGAATTCTGGACCGAGGCCGCCAAGATCGACGGCCCTGACGCACAGAACGCGCAGAAGAAATAGGGGCGGCTCCGCTACGGCCAGATCCCACGCTCCAGGGCCACCCGGGCGACGCGGCCGATCGCCAGGGCGTGGGCCGAGGTCCGCAGGTCGACCTCCTCGCCTGTCTCCTGGCGGATGCGGTCCCGCGTATCGAGGACCGCGTCCATCGCCGCCTCCATCTTCTCCCGGAGCTTGACGTTGACCTCCTCGAAGCCCCAGCGCTCGTTCTCGATGTTCTGTACCCACTCGAAGTAGCTCACCGTGACCCCGCCCGAGTTGGCGAGGATGTCGGGCAGCACGGGGATGCCGCGCCCGAAGAGGATGCGGTCGGCCTCCGGGGTCGTGGGGCCGTTGGCCGCCTCGACGATCAGCCGGGCCTGGACGCCGCGGGCGTTGTCCCCCCGGATCTGGTTTTCGAGCGCCGCCGGAATCAGGACGTCGCACGGCGTCGTCAGCAGCTCGTCATTGCCGATCGCCTGGGCTCCGGCGAATCCGGAGAGGCCGCCGGTCCGCTCCTTGTGGGCCACCACGGCGGCCACGTCGAGCCCCTCCGGCCGGAGGAGGCCGCCCCGGGAGTCGCTGACCGCCACGATCCGCGCCCCGGAGGCCGCGAACAGCTCGGCCGCGATCGCGCCCGCGTTGCCGAACCCCTGGACCGCGACCGTGGCCCCCGCGAGCGAGGGGAGCGACGGCACGACGCTCCGCTCGAGCGCCCGCCGGGTGATGAAGAGCGCCCCCTGGGCCGTCGCCTCCCGCCGTCCGAGCGAGCCGCCGATTTCGAGCGGCTTGCCGGTCACCACCGGGAGGCTGTTCCCCCCGGCGTGCATCATCTGGTAGGTGTCGTAGATCCAGGCCATGGTGCTCGCCCCGGTGTTGACGTCGGGCGCGGGGATGTCCGTGTGCGGGCCGAGGTTGTCGCCGAGCTCGGCCACGAAGCGCCGGGTCAGCCGGCGCAGCTCCCCCTGCGAGAGCTTCTTGGGATCGCAGATGATCCCCCCCTTGGCGCCTCCGAAGGGGATGTCGGCCACCGCGCACTTCCACGTCATCCAGGAGGCCAGGGCCCGCACCTCGTCTTCGGTGACGTCCGGGTGATAGCGGATGCCCCCCTTGCCCGGTCCGCGCACCCGGCTGTGGAGCACCCGGTAGCCCGAGAACGTCCGGACCGAGCCGTCGTCCATCTCCACCGGGAACCGGAGGGTGATCGTCCGGCAGGGCGACTTCAGGAACTCGGACAGTCCGTTCTTGAGCGAGGGGACGTGGCGGGCGGCGTTGTCGAACTGCGTCTGGGCGATGTGGAAGGGGTTCAGGTCCTCGGCCGGGGGATCTGCGGAACGCGTCTCGGTCTGGCTCATGGTCCTCCCGAAGAGCTCGAAGTCCTGGAATGCTAGCTCAGTCTCCCGCAATGAAGAAAGTCATCCGCCACCCCTCCGGCCGGCGGACGAAACCCGCCCGGTACCCGAGGTAGCCCGGGTCGGAGCCGTACTCGGGAGGGCAGATCACCCGCTCGGCCTCCTCGCCGGCCACACAGCCCCGGTCGATCACCGCCACCAGGTCCCGCAGCACCTCGGGGCGGTCCCGCCATCTGGCGATCGCCTGGTCCGCGTCCAGGTCGCCCCCGAAGCTCCAACTGAAGCCGTCCGCCATCCAGGGGCGCAACGCCTCCAGGTCTCCCGCTTCCGCGGCCTTGCGCACCGCGAGGACCGCCGCTTCCGCTTCTTCGGGGAGAGCGGGGAAGCGCCGGGCGGGGGGAGGACCGCCCGGGGGGATGGCCACGGCCGTCGCCGGATCCTCCGTGGGGGCCTTGGCCTCCGGCTCCTCGCCCGGACCGCAGGCCGAGGCTCCCAGGAGAGCGAGGGAGAGCGCGAACGGCAGCGCCCTCACGGCTCCGGCTCCCAGCCGGGCGGCGCGAGCTCGAATCCGGCGAAGTCGAAGGCCGGCGCCACCGTGCAGCCCGCGAGCGTCCACCCGCCGAGCGTCCGGGCCGTCTGCCAGACCCCGGCGGGCACCACGGCCTGCGGGCGCTCGCCCGCCGGGAGGTCTCCCCCCAGGCGGACGGCGTCGCGTCTCCCCTCGCCGGCCGAGAGGGTCAGCTCCAGGGGGGCTCCGGCGTAGTGGTGCCAGACCTCGTCCGCGTCCACGCGGTGCCAGGCCGAGACCTCCCCCTCCCGGAGGAGGTAGTAGATCGCGGTCGAGGCCCCGCGCCCGCCGGGCGGCGCGGGGGAACGGAACGTCTCGCGGAAGAAGCCCCCTTCGGGGTGCGGGGCGAGGCCTAAGCGGGCGACGACCTCTTCGGCCGAGAGGGCGGCTCCTTCCGTCACGGGCAGGGCCCCTCCGCCGCGCACGGCGTGATCCGGTAGCGCAGCGTCACGCTCGCGTCCACCGACACCTCCCCCGAGGAGATCGGGGTGTCGGCCATCGAGGACTCCATGGCCATGGCCGCGCGGCCCGCCTTCTGGAACGTGGGGGTGTAGACCGCCACGCCCCCCTCCGTGACCTCGACGATCTCGACCAGCCGCACCTTGAGCGCCCGGGCGAGCGCCTCGGCCTTGGTGCGCGCCTCGCCCACGGCCGCGGTGAGGGCCGCCGCCCGGGCCGGCCCCTCGTCCTTCAGGCCGAAGTACACGCCGTCCAGCCGGTTGGCCCCGGCCGCGAGCCCGGCGTCGACCACCGGGCCGACCTTGTCCAGGTCCTCGAGGCGGATCGAGACCACGTTCGACGCCTGGTAGCCCACGATCTTCGGCTCCTGGAACTGCCCGTCCGGCCGGCCCTGCGAGTAGACGGGGTTCAGGTTCAGCTCGGACGTCTGGATCTGCTCCTGCCGCACGCCCTGCCTCTTGATGGCTTCGAGGATGGCACTGGCCGTCCGGTTCACCTGGTCCTGCGCCGCGCGGGCGGTCTCGGCCTGGGCGAGCACCCCCAGGCGGACGTTCGCCACGTCCGGCGTGACGCGCGCCTGCCCCGATCCCGCCACGGAGAGCACGGGAACGACGTCCATATCCGCCTCCTGTCTCGCTGCCGTCTGCGCCGCGAGCGGCGCCATGCATGCCAGGGCGATCCCGGCGGCTGTGATTCCCAGAAAGGCTGTCTTCATCCGTTCCTCCTTAGAGCCTCCAGTATAGACACGACCGCCCCGCCTTGGAGAACCGGCGGGGCGGCTTTGAAGCAGTGTACGGATGACGAGGGCCGGGGAGGTCTAGGTTCGGGCCGGATTGCGGATCAGAAAGGACCACCTCGGCTTCTTGTGCCGCACGTAGAGGCTCAGCCAGTTGAGCCCCACCCCCACCGCACTCAGGAAAATTCCGAACCAGAGGAGGTTTGATCCATTGGACAGGAACGCCAGGCTCCAACTGAGGCCGGCGGCGACGGACTCGGGCAGGCCCGTGCCCAGCATCGCTTCCGCCCCGGCTTCACCGGAGCTCGCCGCAGCCGTGGTTACGATAACCCCGGCCGTTCCAATGGCGGTGCCGGCCGCCTGCATGTAGCCCGGGTCTTCGGGCGGGTAGTACATAGGGCCACCCTCAATCTGCTCTTCAGACGGCTGCACTTCCTCATCCGGAGGCATATTTTTTCCCCTTTCAGTTCGACGTTCACCAGCTTTCCGTCCGACTCACTTGGAAGCAGGAGTCGAGGCCGGGCTCTTGGCGGCGTCCGTGGTGCTCGTCAACGACGTTGCGGGATCTTCAGGAGGATAATACTTCGGACCACTGCTGGTGGTCTTCTCGGTATCCTGTAACTTGGTTGGCACGGCCCTCTCCTCCTTGCGGGCGGTTTACTTTTGTAAATTGCAATAAGAAAATTAAAATTCAATCCGTTATCGCCTGAAGAGGCGATCGAAAGCCCGGAAAGTTACAGAAGCCGGTCGATCAACCGATCAACGGGGATTGCCCGCCAGAATGAACGGAGCCCAGTAGTAGGGGTGCGCCCGCCCCTCCCCGATCATCTTGAGCTTCGCCTGCCGCAGGGCCTCGGCCTTGGACTGTCCGGGCGCGAGATGGCTGTAGAAGCCGACCATCAGCTCCGGCGTTGTGATGTCCTGAACGGGCCAGAGGCTGACGACGAGGCTCCGGGCACCGGCATAGAGGAAGGCCCGGGTCAGGCCCACGAGGCCTTCTCCCCGCACGTGCTTGCCCCGGCCGGTCTCGCAGGCTGACAGCACCAGGAGGTCGGCCCCCAGCTTCAGGTTGAAGATCTCGTCCACGCGGAGGTAGCCGTCCTCGTGGGAGCCCGGCCCGGGGGGCGTCAGCACCAGGGCCGACCGCTCGGGCCGGTCTTCGTAGAACAGGCCGTGGGTCGCGAAATGGATCCTCGAGGCGCTCTCGAGGATCTGGTTGCTCTTGACGTTCTCTTCCGTCGCGAGGTCGCCGATGTAAAGCGCGACTTGTTCTTGCGGATAAAGGTCCGCGATGGCCCGGACCTCGTCGCGGGTTCCTGGCAGCCGCGGCAGCTCCGGCTCCGGGGAGAGCGATGCCTTCGCCGCGGACCGGGTCGGCAGAGCCGGCGAGCCGGCTGCCGCGACCGGGTCCGCGAACCCGACGAACACCTTGGACGCCTTTTCGTCCGCGGGCTCCAGTCGGCCCAGCCCTCCGAGGACGCTGGCCGAGGGGGCGTAGGAAACCGCGTGGGTCCGGAGAAGGTACGAGGAATTGGAGAAGGAGCGGCCGGCCTCGCCGGTCAGGAGCACCTCGAACGGCAGGAGATGAAGCGGGCCGTCCGGCGAGATCAGAAGATCGGGCTTGTCCGCGAGGATCTCCGCGGCGGGCGCGAGGAGATCCTCGTAGAGTTGAAGGGCTTCTTTTTGGAAGCGGGGGAGCTGGAGGCTGTTCGCCTCCTTGAGCACCTCCCGCAGGGAGAGCACCTGGCCGGAGAGCTTCTCCGCAGGGGGCAACCGGTAGCTCGTCAAACCCTCGCGGGTCACCACGAAGAGGAATGAGCTCTCCCGGCCGACGAAGTACTCGAGAAACGCCGTCCTCCCGTCCAACAGCGTCTGGACGCCGTCCAGATCCAGAGGGGTCGGGTACCGCACCTCGGCGTACTGGGGAGACCGGAGGCGGATCTCCGCCTCGAGCCGCTCCATCTCCGCCTCAGTCCCGGCGAGCCGACGGCGCAAGGCCTCCGCCTCGGCCGCTCCGGCGGCGGATCTCTGCCGGCCTAGTTGGTCGAGAATCCAGGAGAGCTGGCCCACGAGCTCGGCCTCCCGCTGCTTCAGCGTGGGGTCGATGCCCTGCCTCAGGTCTACCTTCCCGGCGAGCAGGTCGAGAAGCCCGCGTGCGCGGGCCTGTTCGCTCGCGGCGAGCGCCGCGGCTTCGTAGCCGCCGTCAGGCTTCGTGCCATGCAGTCGCATCAGAAGGTCGACGTAGAGCTCGTAATAGGACCGCTTCGAGGCGAAGAACGAGGTCCGCAGAGTTTCCGAGGCCACGCGGCTGCGGACCGACTCGACGATGTCCAGGGCTTCCCGGATCCTCTGCAAGGCTTCATCGAGCCTCCCCTGGTCGCGGTCCAGGAGCGCCTGGCGGAAGAGGACCTCGGCCTGCTGGCTCGGGCTCCCGATCTGCCGCGTGAGGTCGAGCGCCTGGCGGAAGGAGTCCGCGGCCCGCTTTTCGTCTCCGAGGCGCTGGTAGGCCGTTCCGATCTCGCGGAGCGTCTGGGTCTGGTCGAACAGGGTCCCCGTCTCCCGGCGGATCGACAGGGCCTCGGTCAGAGCCGCGAGCCCCGGCTCCAGCCGGCCGAGCGCAACCTTCGCCACTCCGACATTGTGCAGAGCCGCGGCGGTCAGGGACCCGTCCTCCACCCTGCCGATCGCGAGCGCCCGGTTCGAGTGATCGAGGGCCTCCTCCAGCTTGTCCTGCCGGTACAGGATCCAGCCGATGTTGTTGAGGGCTCTCCCTTCCGCCTTCGGGTCCAGATCCCGGCTCAGGTCCAGGGCCCGTTCGTAGTACGCGCGGGCCTGCTCCAGGTCCCCCAGGTCGTAATACACGGAGCCGAGAGCCAGAATGGCCAGACCCTCGTACTGCGATCCCAATCGATGATTGATTTCCAGAGACTGTTGAAAATTCTCGAGGGCCTTCTCCATCTCCCCGCGTCGCCTCTGGGCTCTCGCCAGGTGGTAGAGCGCGAGGCCCTCGGAGTCCACCTGATCCACCTTCCGGGAGAGACCCAGGGCACGGTCGATCAGATCGAGAGCCTGCCCGGTCTCTCCCCGGTCGAGATAGATCGCCGAGATCGACGTCAACGCGTTCGCCTCCGTGCCGAGGTCGCCCACCTCGCGGAGGAGCGGGATCGCCTGATTCAGGGCCTCGAACGCCTGGTCCTGCTTTCTCTGGCCGAGGAAGAGGACGCCGAGGCTGTAGAGGGTCCTCCCCTCGCCTCCCCGGTCTCCGAGCTTGCGCCAGAGCCCGAGAGCCTCCTGGTACCGGTCGATCGCCGGCAAATCCTGGAGAGAGCTGTAGGCGTTGCCCATGTGGTGGAGAGCTGTCGCCATCCCCTCCTCATCATTGGCGTCCCGCGCCAGCCGCAACGCCTCCTCGCATTGTTCGACCGCGATCTTGAAGCTCTTGAGCTCGTAGTTGACCACGGCGAGCTCGATCAGCGCCCGGACCTGCCCCTCTGAATCGCCGACCTTGCGCCAGAGCCCGAGCGCTTCGTCGAACCGGGGCAGGGCTTGGCGTCTGCGCTCCCGGTCGCCTCGGACCTCGAGTCGTCTTCCTTCCGCGAAAGCCTTCTCCGCGGCGATCCGCCCGGCATCCCCGGGGCCGGCCGGGCGCATCTCCCGGATCTGCAGCTCATAGGTCCCGCCTGGAGCCGCGGGATCGTGCGGGGTGATCCTCAAGCGGTGCTCCCCGGGGAGGGACGTGATCACCGCGAGGCGCTCCGGCCGGACGCGTCCCTCGGGATCGTCCGCCGCGGCGATCTCCCGGCCGTTCGGGTCGAGGAGGCTCACGGCCACGTCGATCCCCTTCTGCCGGACCGTCAGCAGGAGGTACCAGTCCGCCTCCAGCCGCAGGAGCTCCTCGCGGCTCCCGCCCGTTTCGAGCTGGCGCTCCACAGGAGCACCCGGCACGAGGGGGGGCTCGGCGCGCTCCGGGGAGGGGGCCGCCGCCGCGGGCGGCCCGGGCGCGCCGGTCTGGCAGGCGAGCTGGACGAGACCGGCCGCCAGGAGCAGCCCGAGCCGGGCGAGCCGGAAGACCGGGAGGATCTGACGGAGGGTCAGGAGAGGGATCGTCACGATGCAGGTTCGATCCAAGTCAGATTACCCATCTTACCTCACGTCAGAAAACCGGATATCGGGTCGAAGTATAGACAGGATAGGATCTACGGGATGGCGACCCAAGACCAGGAGATGGTCGCCCGGTTTCTTGAGGGCGACGCGGACGCGGTAGCGACTGTGGACGGGTGGATCTCCCGTGCGGCCTGGCCCTACCAGCGCCGGCTCGCGGACCGGTGGGACGATGTCCTGCAGGACGTGCGGCTGGAGGTGACCCGGCTCCTGGGCCAGGGGAAGTTCCGGGGGGAGTCGAGCCTCCGCACCTATCTCTGGCGCGTGGTGAGCCACACCTGCCTCGACCAGATCCGCTCCCAGAGCAAGTGGCAGTGGACGGATCTCGAAGCGGTCGACCGGGGGGACGGCCCCACGATCCAGCCACCGACCCTCGCCTCCATGGGGGAAGACAAGGACCTCCTCCTGCGCGTGCTCGACCGGGTGCCGCAGGAGTGCCGCGAGATGTGGCGGATGATAGTCGCGGGCCTCTCCTACCGGGAGATGAGCCTGCGGATGAGCGTGGCCGAAGGCACGCTCCGGGTGCGCGTCCTGCGCTGCCGGGAGAAGGCGGTC
>DATHUD010000646.1:0-12515 GCA_035462575.1 Thermoanaerobaculia bacterium
AGGCCGCCGTCACCTCGCGCACGAGGACGCCCAGCGACAGCCAGTCCGCCACCGTGTGGTGGACGACCAAGAGCAGGGCGTGCCGGTCTTTCCCGAGCTTGAGGAGCAGGGCGCGAAGGAGCGGCCCGCGCGCGAGGTCGAAGGGCTTCCGCGCCTCCTCCGTGGCCCGGAGCCGCGCCTCCGCCTCGCCGGGCAGGGCCGAGAGGTCCACCCCGGGGAGCGCCACCGGCGCGGGCGGCAGAACGACCTGGACCGGCTCGCCCTCCCGCTCGGCGAAGACCGTGCGCAGCGCCTCGTGCCGGCGCGCGACCTCGGAGAGGGCCCGGCCGAGCCTTGCCACGTCCAGCGGGCCGTCCAGCCGCACGGCCGTGGCGATGTTGAAGTACGGGCTCCCCGCTTCGAGCCGGTCCACGAACCAGAGCCGCCGCTGGGAGAAGGACACGGGGAAGGGCCCTTCCGAGAGCGGCCCCGGCCGGAGCCCCCGGACCGGCGCGCCCCGGGGGCCGATCGCGGCGGCCAGCTCCGCAACCGTCGGCGCCTGGAAGATCTGGCGCAGCGGGATCTCGGCCCCGAAGGCGGAGCGCACGCGCGCCAGGAGCCGGGTCGCGAGAATCGAGTGGCCTCCCAGGGCGAAGAAGTCGTCGCGGATTCCGACCGGCGGAAGGCCCAGAAGCTCGCCGAACATCCGGCACAGCTCCTCCTCGACCGGGCCGCGCGGCGCCTCCGCCTCCTCCGCCGCGGCCTCGGCCGCGGGCTCGGGGAGGGCCTGGCGGTCGAGCTTGCCGTTGGCCGTGACCGGCAGGGCGGCGAGCAGCATCCAGGCGGCGGGCACCATGTACTCCGGAAGGCGCTCCCGGACGGCCTCGCGGAGCCGGTCGACCGTCAGCTCCGCCCCCTCCTCGGGCACCACGTAGGCCACCAGCCGCGTCCCGGCCGCGCCGCGCCGCGCAAGCACCACGGCCGCGCGCACGCCGGCGTGCGCCAGGAGCACGGACTCGATCTCGCCCAGCTCGATCCGGAAGCCGCGGATCTTCACCTGCTGGTCCAGCCGCCCGAGGAACTCCAGGTTGCCGTCCGCCTTGGAGCGGGCGCGGTCGCCGGTGCGGTAGAGACGGCCTCCGGGGCTCCGGCTGAAAGGGTCGGGGATGAACTTCGTGGCGGTCAGCTCCGGGTCCGGGATGTAGCCCGCCGCGAGGCACTCGCCGCCGATGTAGAGGTCGCCCGGCACGAGCACCGGGCAGGGTGTCAACGCCGCGTCGAGCACGTGGTAGCGCGCGTTCCGGATCGGCCGGCCGTAGGGGATGCTGGGCCAGGCCGGGTCCACCTCCCCCACGGGGAAGACGTTCGACCACACCGTCGCCTCGGTGGCGCCGCCCAGGCTCACCACCCGCGCCCCGGGAAAGGTGCGGCGCACCTCGTCCGGCAGCGGCAGCGGGATCCAGTCGCCGGAGAGGAAGACCAGCCGCAGCCGGGCCGCGGCCGCGGGCTCCTCCGGGAAGAGCGGAACGAGCTGCTGGAGCGCCGCCGGGGCCGAGTCCCAGAAAGTGACCGGCTCTTCGGTCAGGATGCGCACCAGCCGCTCCGGGTCGCGCACCTCCTCGTCCGTTGCCACCCGCACGCTCCCGCCCGCGGCCAGCAGGCCGAAGACGTCGTAGACCGAGAGGTCGAAGCCGAGCGAGGCGACGAAGAGGACGCGGTCTCCGGGGCCGACGCCGAACGTGCCGTTCACCCACTCGATCAGGTTGATCACCGGGCGGTGCCGGACCATCACCCCCTTGGGAGTCCCGGTCGTCCCTGACGTGAAGATGACGTACGCGAGATCGCCCGAATCCGCCCGCCGCCCGAGCCTCCCCGCCGGCAGGTGGCTCAGGTCCTCTTCCATCAGCTCCCGGGTGACGACGCAGCGGATCGACAGCGCCTCCAGAATCCATTCGATCCGCGCCGCGGGATAGGCCGGATCGAGCGGCACGTACGCCGCCCCGCACTTCAAGACCCCGAGGAGGGCCACCGCCATCTCGGGCGACCGGTCGAGCTGGATTCCCACGAAGTCGCCCGGCCCCAGGCCGCGGTCCGCCAGATGGCGCGCCAGCCGGTTCGCCCGGACGTCCAGCTCCCGGTAGGTCAGCTCCCGCCCGGGGGCCACCACCGCGGGCGCGTCCGGCGTGCGGTCCGCCCACGCCTCGAACCGCTCGTGGAGCGTCGCCTCCCGGCCGGACTCCCAATCCGTGTCGTTCCACTCGCGGAGGATCTGGAAGCGCTCGGCCTCGCCCAGGAGGGAGAGGCGCGAGAGGGGGCGGTCGGGCGCGGCCACCGCGGACCCGAGAAGCGTCCGGAAGCCCCGGAGGAGCCGGGCGGCCGTCGTGCGGTCGAACAGGCCGGTGTTGTACTCGAGCGAGCCGGCGAGCGCTCCCGGCTGGTCCAGGAACGCCATCTCCAGGTCGAGCTTGGCCGAGGCTCCGGAGAGCGCGTACGGCTCGAGGTCGAGCCCCGTCCCCAGCTCCAGTCCACCTCCGCGCGTGGTGTTCTGGACGGCGAGGAGCACCTGAAACAACGGCGACCGGCTCAGGTCCCGCGGGAGGCCCAGCGCATCCACCAGCCGCTCGAAAGGGACGTCCTGGCGGTCGAACGCCTGGAGGCTCCACTTGCGTATCCGGCCCAGCAGCTCGCGGAACGTGGGATCGCCCGCCAGCTCCACGCGCATCACCAGCGTGTTGATGAAGACGCCGATCAAAGGCTCGGTCTCGGGCCAGCGGCGGCCGGCGGTGGGAGATCCCACCAGGACGTCGCTCTGCCCCGCATACCGGCCGAGCAGGACCCCGTAGAGCGCGAGGAGCCCCATGAACAGCGTGGCGGACTCCTGGGAGCACAGCTCCCGGAGCGCCTCACAGGCGTCCGCGGGGAGATCGAACGGCATCTCGGCGCCCTCGAAGCTCTGCTGCGCCGGGCGCGGGCGGTCGGTGGGAAGCTCCATCGCGTGAGGGCTCTCCGCGAGCTCCCGGGTCCACCAGGTGAGCTGCTCGTCGAGCGCCCCCTCCGCCAGGTGCCGGCGCTGCCACGCGGCGAAATCCGCGTACTGGATCGGCAGGGCGGGAAGCGCCGGACGCTCCCCTCGGGAAAAAGACGTCCGGAGTCTCGCGACCTCCCGCAGGAGCACCTCCCAGGACCAGCCGTCCGTGGCGATGTGGTGCATGGTGAGGAAGAGGACGTGCTCCCGCTCCGCCAGCCGCGCGAGCGTCGTCCGCAAGGCGCTCTCCTCCGCGAGGTCGAAGGAGCGTTCCCCCTGCCACCGCCCGATCCGGGCCAGCTCGGCCGCGCGCTCCTCGGGAGGCAACGCGGAGAGGTCCACCAGCGGCACACCCGTGGGACTCCACTCCCGCACCACCTGCACGGGGGAGTCGTCCACGGTGCGGAACACCGTGCGGAGCACCTCGTGGCGCCGGCGGATCTCGTCGAAGCTCGCGGCGAGGACGGCGGCGTCGAGCTCGCCGCGGAGCGCGAACGCCTTCCGGTCGTTGTAGGCGCCCCCCACGCCGAGCTGGGAGAGGAACCAGAGCCGCTCCTGCGCAAAGGAGAGGGGCGCCGGAGCGTCGGGGGCCTCGCGCCGCGGAATGCCCTGCCGCCGGGCCGGCTCCCCCTGCGCCTTCTTGAGACGCAGCGCGAGCAGGGCCTGCTTTTCAGGCGACAGCTTCGCGAGCGCGCTGGCGTAATCCTTCACGAAAAAGGCTCCTCGTTCCCGGTCCTCCGGACCTCTGTGTACGGCCCAGAGCCTGACCCGTTTCTCTGGAAGCTGTCGATTGAGTCCGCTTGGAAGGAGTGGTCCTACAGCAAGAGGCAATCTGGGCGCTCGGATTGTAACCGGCTCGCCTGGATCCCGGGAGCCCGCTTACAAGAAACAGAGTTTGCCGAACTGATGAAAACCGCGGTTCCGGCTCGGGCATTCCCTGGCCGGGAAGGGCGTATCATGGAGGGCCGAGGACGCTTACGCCATGCCCTATTTAACGCCCGAGGAGTATCTGGTTCTCGAACGCCAGGCCGATATTCGAAGCGAGTACCTGGACGGCGAGATGTTCGCGATGAGCGGGGGCAACCGCTGGCACAGTCTCGTCAAGGTCAACCTTTCCGGGGAGCTGAGCGCACAGCTCAAGCCGCGTCCCTGTGAGGTCTACTCTAGCGACCAGCGGATCCACATCCCTTTGACCGGGCTCTACACCTACCCCGATGTCGTCGTAGTCTGCGGCGAGCCCCGCTTTGAGGACGATCACGTCGACACTCTTCTGAATCCCAGGGTCCTCATCGAGGTCCTCTCCCCCACGACCGAGAGCTACGACCGGGGGAAGAAGTTCGAGCACTACCAGAGCATCGATTCGCTCGCGGAGTACCTGCTCGTCGACCAGAGCCGCCCCCGGGTAGAGCACTATTTCCGGCAAGACGGTAACCAATGGCTCCTCACTGTCTTCGAAGGGCTCGACTCGACCGTCTCCCTGCCGTCTCTCCAATGCGAGCTCGCCCTGGCGGAGGTCTACGACAAGGTCGTCTTCGGCTGAAGCATCCGGTCGCGCGTACAGATGTCCCGGTGACAAGCGCGTTCTCTCTTGATACGATCTCGGACACAATCGAGGAGACCAGCGGCATGGAGATCGGGAACGTCGTGCGGCGATCGGGTGGAGAGCTGTGGGCCAACAGGATCTGAGCTATCGCTCCCTGTTCTCCTACCCCCGGATGGTCGAAGAGCTTGTTCGCGAGTTCGTCGAGGAGCCCTGGGTCGACAAGCTCGACTTCACCACCCTGAAGCGGGTCAACGCTTCCTACGTTTCCGTGGGGCTCAAGGGACGCGAGGGGGACCTCCTCTGGAAGTTGCGCCTGCGCGACGGATCTCCCGCTTACGTGTACCTCCTCATCGAGCATCAGTCCCGCGTGGACCGCTTCATGGCGGTACGCCTGATGACCTACATGGGCCTGCTCTACCAGGATCTCCTCAAAGAGGGAGAGCTGACGGCGGACGGGCGTTTGCCGCTCGTCATCCCCCTGGTGATCTACAATGGAGAGGAGGAGTGGTCGGCACCGCGGGATCTGGCCGAGCTCATCGAGCACGTCGACGAAACGGCGGAATCCTACGTGCCGCGCCTGCGGTACTGGGTCATCGACGAGGGACAGTACGATCTCCCGGATCTGGCCCGCCGGGACAGCGTCACGGCCCAGGTGTTCTGGCTGGAGAAAAACACAGAACGGCAGGCGCTCGAGCAGGGGACAGAACGCCTCGCTGCGCTCCTGAGCAGCCCGGAAGACGCTCCTCTGAGACGGGCACTGCTGGTCTGGATCTATCGTGTCCTGATGCCCCGTCGGGGTGAGGACGAGCAGATTCCAAAAACGATAAGTCTGGAGGATTTCGAAACCATGCTGGCCAAGAGAGTCCAAGAATGGAATCGCGAGCTTCGGGAGGAAGGGCGCCTTCTAGGGCTGAAAGAGGGGCGCCAGAAGGGAGAAGCCGACCTTCTGCTGCGATTGCTCGGGCGCAAGTTCGGCCGCCTCGACCCACAAACCCACGAGCGGGTCCGGAGCGCGGACGCCGAGAGCCTGCTCGCCTGGGGAGAGCGGGTGCTCACGGCGGAGCGGCTGGAAGACGTCTTCGGGAACTGACGCCCGCCGCTCCCTTACCCAGCCACTCCACGATCTTCTCCTGCACCCGCGGCTCCCCGAAGAACCGCGTGTGGGAGATCCCGTCCCCCGTCTCGAAGATCACGCGCTCGTCGATCGGGAAGAAGCCCGAGCCGTTCTTGTCGTAGACCCGCTGGAACGTTTCAAGCGGGCCAGCGCGGAAAACATCGCCCCGGCGCGCGATCCGCCGGCCCGCCGCGGCGTACATCGTCCCGGCGTTCCGGACGCCGGTTCTGCGCCAGAACGCCGAGGCGATGTTTCCGGAGACGGCGCAGCGTGCCTTGCACAGCCTCAGCGCGCGGTACGCCGGCTCTGCGTTGCATCGCTGAGACAACGTCCAGCTCGCTGGCACAGCGCGGCTTGCGCTGGCTCGGCGCGGCGTACATCACCCCAGCGCTGCGAACGCCGGCTCTGCGCCAGAACGCCGGGATGATGTCTCCGGAGACGGCGCAGCGCGGCTTGCACCGCCTCAGCGCGCGGTACGCCGGCTCTGCGTTGCATCGCCGGGACAATGTCCCGCCCGCCGGCACAGCGCGGCCTGCGCTGCCCCAGCGCGCCTTACCCCGTCCCGGCGCGCCGGACGCTCGCTCTGCGCGGGAACGCCGGGGCGATGGATGACGCGCTGAGCCGGCGTTGCGCATGCCGGGACTGTCTCAGGGAGCCGGAGCCTTCAGAAGCTCCTCCACCTCGCCGCGCACCGTCTTGACCATGTCCGCAATGCGGCTCGCGTGGTACCGGGCGAGCTTGCCGTCCTTGCCGATGATCACGAGGCTCGGAAGACCGGGCTCGTGGAAGGCGGAGAAGGCGTCGTGGACGGAGTCCAGGAGGACTGGAAGGTCGAGCTTCTTCGCGCGGAGGAACTCGGCCACCTGGCGGTGCAGCTCCTCGCCCTTGGCATTTTCCATGGTGTTCAGGGCGAAGACCTTCACGGGAAGGCCGGACGACTTCGCCCAGGCCGCCAGCTCCTCGGTGTGCGCGAGAGCCTCCCAGCACGGAACGCACCACGTCGCCCAGAAGTCGAGGACCACCACGGAGCCGCGGAGGTCGGCCAGCCGCACGGTGCCGCCGTCGAGAGTCCGCAGGGTCACATCCGGCGCCGGCTGGCCCAGGGGGTAGCCGCTCGACCCCATCTCGGAGAAGGTCGCAACCGAAGTCCGGCCCGTCAGATCCGGCAGGATGAGAGCCTTGCCCGGGTCCCCCGCGGTGAAGCGGAAGGGGCCGGAGGCCCGGACCTGCTCCTTCCCTTCCCCGACCGTCATGCGGAGCTCCCGCAGATAGTGCGACGCGGCGTCGATCCCAACCGTGGCGCTCCCGTTGGGCGCCGAGAGATCCACCTCCACGATCCCCGACTCCCCCTGAGCCGGCCGGAAGCCGGAAATCTGGAGAGGTCCGAGAAGGCCGAACTGGAAGGCCGCGAGGAACGCGTCCAATCCTCCCCCCTGCGCGGCCACGACCGGCGGCGGAGCCGTCACCCCGGACTGCACGGAGCCGCTCCGCTCCAGGGCCACCGCGAGGCTCCCGTCGTACGGGACCTCCGTGTAACGCCCGGCCACATTGAATTGGGTGGCCACCATCCGCCCGTCCCGGCCGACGATCCGGAAGACCTCCTGTCCGTCCGACGAGAGGGAGAGGAAGGCCCCGCCTCCCGCTCCGACGCCGTAGTCCAGGCCCTGCATCTTCGAGCGGCCGTCCGGAAACTCCACCTTGAGATCCAGGGTCTCCCGGAACGGCCCTGCCGCCCGGTACGCCTCACGCGCGGCCTCCAGGGCGCTCCTTCCCGGGTCCGGAGCAGCGGCTTCCGCGAGCCCGGGGACGAGGAAGGCCAGGGCGAGGAGGGCAAAGCGGGACGGCGCGGTCATGGGCGGCTCCTTTCGAAAGGTTCGGCGTAGGAACACAGTACGAGGATTGGAGGGGGATGGTTAACAAGGGCTCCCTCTCCCGGTCGGGGGGCGGAGGCTGGGAGAGGGTTGGGGTGAGGGCCCCGCTTGTCTCAAGGCCGAGCTTGTGACATCCTTCACGAGCACGGACCGCGTCCCGGGCACGGGGTTTGCTCAACCCTGTCATGGGATGTCTCAGAGATCAATTCCCGAAGGAGAGTCCCTGTGCCGGAGCGGTACTATCCAGTCCTGCTGGCGTTGGGGGTTGCGACCGCGATGGGGGTCGTCATCCTCCTCCTTTCCTGGACCCTCGGCAAGATCGGGGGCAACCAGCGCGGCGGCCTCGTCAAGGGCACGCCGATCGAGTCGGGCATGCCCATGCTCGACCGCTCGCACAAGCGGCTCTCGATCGCCTTCTTCCTGATCGCCATCGACTTCATCGTCTTCGACCTGGAGGCGGCCTTCCTCTATCCCTGGGCGCTCATCCTGCGCGAGGGGGGCTGGGAGCTGTTCTGGGCGGTGATGGTGTTCATCTTCCTGATCCTGGTCGGGTACGCCTACGTCTGGCTGAAGGGCGGGCTCGACAACCTCGGGCCGCAGCGCGAGCGCCGGCCCCTGAGGCTGCATCTATGAGCGTTCACGAACCGGCATCCATGAAGCCCTCGGGAGAGCAGCGCCGCGGCGGGGGCTTCCCCGCGGAGGCGAGAGCGGAGCTCGACGAGATCCGCAAGCGCTATCCCACGACCGAGGCGGTCCTGCTCCCCGCGCTCCACATCGCCCAGCGCGAGTGGGGCGGCTGGCTCCCGGACGAGGCGATCCAGGCGGTCGCCCAGGAGCTCGATCTGCCGGCGGCCCGAGTCTACGGCGTCGTCACCTTCTACGACCTCTACCACCAGAAGCCGGTCGGGCGTCATCGCATCCGCGTCTGCACCAACCTCTCCTGCCAGCTCCGCGGGTCCGAAGAGATCATGGAGACGCTCGAAGCCGAGCTCAAGGTCGGCGAGGACGAGGTGACGCCGGACGGCCGCTGCTCCTACGTCCACTTCGAGTGCCTGGGCTCCTGCGACACGGCGCCCATGATGATGGTGGACGACGAATACCACGAGAACCTCACCCCGAACCGGGTGCGGCAGGTCTTGAAAGGTTTGGAGTAAATGGCTGGGTTCGAGAGAGTCCTCACCCGAAACGTCGGCAAGCCCGAGGCCTTGACCGTCCGCGGCTACCGCGAGAGCGGCGGCTACGAAGGGCTCGCCAAGGCTTTGAAAATGGAGCCGGACGCGGTCATCGAGGAGGTCAAGAAGTCGGGCCTCCGCGGGCGCGGCGGCGCGGGCTTCGCGGCGGGGCTCAAGTGGAGCTTCATCCCCAAGAAAAAAAACGACGGAACGGACAAGCCCAGATACCTCGTCTGCAACGCGGACGAGTCGGAGCCCGGCACGTTCAAGGACCGCCTGCTGATGGAGCACGACCCGCACCAGTTGATCGAGGGGTGCGCCATCTGCTGCTGGGCGGTGCAGGCGAACACCTGCTACATCTACATCCGCGGCGAGTACACGAAGTCGGCGCGGATCCTGGAGCAGGCCTTGAAAGAGGCCTACCAGGAGCGCTTCCTGGGCGACAGCGTGATGGGCTCGGGCTTCAAGCTCGACATGTACGTGCACCGCGGCGCGGGCGCGTACATCTGCGGCGAAGAGACCGGGATGCTCGAGTCGCTCGAGGGCAAGCGCGGCCAGCCGCGGGTCAAGCCCCCGTTCCCCGCCGTCGTGGGCGCCTTCGGCTCCCCCACCGTGATCAACAACGTCGAGACGCTGTGCAACGTCCCCCACATCCTGACGCGCGGCGCCGACTGGTATAAATCGATCGGCACGGACGAGAAGAACACGGGCCCCAAGCTCTACGCGATCTCGGGCCACGTGGAGCGTCCGGGCACGTACGAGCACCCGATCGGCATCACCTTTAGGGAGATGCTCGACGCCGCGGGCGGCATGTGGAAAGGCCGGCCCTTGAAGGCGTTCATCCCCGGCGGGGCCTCGGCGCCCATCCTCAAAACCGATCAGATCGACATCAAGATGGATTTCGACACGGTGGCCAAGGCGGGATCGATGCTCGGCTCGGCGGCCGTGATCGTGATGGACGACACGACGTGCATGGTGCGCTCGGTCGCGCGCCTCGCGAAGTTCTTCAATCACGAATCCTGCGGGCAGTGCACGCCCTGCCGCGAGGGGACGAACTGGATGGAGCTCGTCTTGAAGCGGCTGGAGCATGGCGAAGGGACGGAGCGCGACAAGCAGCTCCTCCTCTCGATCTGCGGCCACATCGGCGGCCAGTCCCTGTGCGCGCTGGGGGACGCGGCCATCGGTCCGGTCTCGTCGCTGGTCAAGCAGTTCCCCGAAGAGATCGATCAGCACGTCCGCGACAAGGCCTGCCCCTTCCCCAGGCGGCGCCACTTCGGGAACGACTGAGAACAGCTGAGAACGGAGCGTAACCCAGTGCCCAAAGTCACGATCAACGACCGGACGATCGAGGTGGAGACCGGGACCAACCTGGTCGAAGCCGCCTTGAAGGCCGGCGTGCAGATACCCCACTACTGCTACCACCCGCGTTTGACCGTCGTGGGCCAGTGCCGCATGTGCCTGGTCGAGATCTCCGACCGCGGCCGGAAGATGCCCAAGCTCCAGGCCGCCTGCTCGATGAAGGTCGAGAACGACAACTGGGTGGTGCGCACCGACGTGCCCGAGGTCGCCGAGGCCCAGAAGGGGATGATGGAGTTCTTCCTCATCAACCACCCGCTGGACTGCCCGATCTGCGACCAGGCCGGCGAGTGCGGCCTCCAGGACTACTCCTTCAAGCACGGCGTGGCGTTCTCCCGCTTCCAGTACGAGGACAAGCGGACCTACCCGGGCCGCGAGCGGATCCCGCTGGGCGCGAACGTCGTCCTCAACATGAACCGGTGCATCCAGTGCACCCGCTGCGTGCGCTTCACGCAGGAGATCGCGGGCACGGGCGAGATCGGCTTCTTCAACCGCGGAGCCCGCTGCGA
The DNA here is from genome assembly GCA_035462575.1 of Thermoanaerobaculia bacterium. GTDB lineage: Bacteria > Acidobacteriota > Thermoanaerobaculia > Multivoradales > UBA5704 > DATARR01. The sequence continues at coordinate 10,570 of DATHUD010000646.1, forward strand.
GATCGGCACCTTCCCGGGCAAGCCGCTCGACAACCCGCTCGCGACCTGTGTCGTGGACATCTGCCCGGTGGGCGCTCTGACCTCCACCCGCTTCCGCTTCGCCGAGCGCGTCTGGTACCTCGATAAAAAGCCTTCGATCTGCACCGGCTGCGACGTGGGCTGCAACATCACGGTCGAGCACCGGCGCGGGGACATCAAGCGCTACAAGCCGCGTTTCAACGTCGAGGTCAACGACTACTGGATGTGCGACTACGGCCGCGCCACCTTCGAGCGCTACAAGACGGTGCCGCGCCTGGCCTCCGTCCGCGTGCGCCAGGAGGGGAACGGCGACTCAGGCATGAACGTCGCCTCCTGGAAAGACGCGCTGGACAAGGTCGCGACCCGCCTGCGGGCCCGCCAGGAGGGCTCGATCGCCTTCCTCGGCTCGGGCTACCTGACGTCCGAAGAGGCGTACCTCTTCTCCCGACTCGCGGAATTCACCGGCACGCCGCACCGCGTGGTGCCGGTGGACGTCGGCCCCGAGCGGACGATCCCCAACGTCAAGGGCGGCATCACCGGCCGCGAGATGGCTCCGAACCGCCGGGGTGTCGAGATCGCGGGGTTGACGGCGGGGATGGACGGCTTGACGGCCGACGACCTCCTCAAGGGCGACGGCGCCGCGAAGTGCTCGGTCCTCGTGGTCTGCGACAGCGACTTTTCCGCCGTGGCCTACCGGCCCGAAGTGGTCGAGCGGCTGCGGCAGGCCAAGTTCCTGATCGTCTTCGGCTGGGCCGACTCGCCGCTCGCCAAGGTGGCGGACGTGGCCCTGCCGGTCACCCACCACGCGGAGAAGGACGGCACGTTCGTCAACGTGGACTGGCGGGTGCAGCGCTTCGAGAAGGCCTTCCCCGCCCCCGGCCAGGTGCGGCCCACGATCGAGGTGCTGCTCGACCTGCTCCAGCGCTTCGATCCGATCTGGTCGAAGACCCAGAGCGTCGGCCAGGTGTTCGACCAGATGGCCGAGAAGGTCCCGGCCTTCGCCGGTCTCTCCTGGCGCACGCTGCCGGCGACCGGCTCCGTGCTGAACGTGCCCGAGGCCGGCCCCGTGGCGGTCGGCGGCACCGGCTCCGAGACGGTGCGGGAGGTCTCGTCGTGAATCCCGAGCTGACCGCGACGCTCCTCAAATATGGCTTGATGTTCGTCATGTTCCTGCAGGTCGCCCCGATCATGAACTGGGTCGAGCGGCGGACGTGCGGCTTCATCCAGGACCGGCCGGGCCCCAACCGCGTGGGCCCCTTCGGCCTGTTCCAGGCGCTCGCCGACGCCGCCAAGTTCATGTTCAAGGAGGACGTGACCCCGTCGTCGGTCGACAAGCCGCTCTACCTGATGGCGCCGGTCCTCGCGCTCATCCCGGCCTTCACCACCTTCGTCCTCATCCCCTTCGGGCCGGACCTCGAGGTGGGCGGCCGGACGATCCGCCTCATCGTGGCGGACGTGTCCGCGGGCGTGCTCCTGTTCCTCGCGCTCTCGAGCCTCTCGGTCTACTCGCTGGTGATGGCCGGCTACTCCTCGAACAACAAGTTCTCGCTCCTGGGCTCGATCCGCGCCTCGGCGCAGCTCATCAGCTACGAGCTCGCGCTCACCATCTCGGTGCTCGCGGTCCTCCTCCCGGTGGGCTCGTTCCATCTCTCCGACGTGGTCGCCTACCAGCGCGAGCACGTGTGGATGTTCATCCCGCAGTTCGTGGGATTCTTCGTCTTCCTGATCTCTTCGTTCGCTGAGACGAACCGTCTCCCGTTCGACCTGCCGGAGGCGGAATCGGAGCTCGTGGCCGGGTTCCACACCGAGTACAGCGCCATGCGCTTCGCCGTGTTCTTCCAGGCGGAGTACACCAACATGGCGGCGCTCTCGGCCCTCGGGGTGACGCTCTACTTTGGCGGCTGGAGCCTGCCGGGAGTCGACCTCCA
>DATHUD010000647.1:0-21137 GCA_035462575.1 Thermoanaerobaculia bacterium
GCGGGCCTCCACATCGCCCCGGCCCTGGAGATGGACCGCGGCCTCCTCACCTGGGCCGGACCGGAACGGGCCCGTCTCTGGGAAGAGACCGGGACGATCCACTTCAAGAACGATTTCGTCGCCTGCGACCTGCGCTGGAGCCTGATCGAGGACATGCGGACTTACCCCCTGGAGACTCTCTACGCCCGTTACCGCACCCCCTGTCTCCTCCTCCAGGGCAAGAGGGACGACTCCGTTCCCTGGAAAAACGTCGTCGACTTCGCCACCCGCGCCACCTTCCCGGAGATCGACCTCCACCTCTTCGCCGACGGCGACCACCGTCTGAATGACCGCAAGGAGCGCCTCTGGGAGTTGATGGTGGAGTTTCTGCGAGGACGGAGGCTGATCTAAGCCGCATCCTCTGGGCAGACCATAAATGACCCCAAGCTGGTAGTATTCTGCCGCCAGGACAAACTCCGGGGACATAAGTCTTCTCTTCGAATGCGGACCACTCCCTGGAGGGTGCGGATCGAAGGGAGTTGTCCTGGGGGTCTACCTCCTGAGTGGAGTATTCTCAGCAAGCTTTCAGCAACTTCAAAGGAGGCGGGCCCCGAGCGGCCATGGCGGCCATCTCTGCGGCTACCTCAGGGGGATCGATTTCCATGTCTCGGAAGACGCGTTCGCTAGCCGTTGTGCTCGTGCTCGTCGCCCTCACTACGGGCTCCCTCGGCGCCGTACCGTTCGATGTCCTGGGATTTGAGGGGAGGAGAGACCTTCTTTCGGTCGTCTGGGAATGGCTGGCCTCGGTCCTCGCGACCGGCACCTCCACCCCAGACGATCTGACCCCGTCTCTGGACAAGGAGGGGCCGCAGCTCGATCCCGACGGGAACCACTAAATCCCCCTTCGAGGCCGCCGTCGTCCGGGCCGGCGGCCTTTTTTGTCCCGTTTACCCCCTCGGCGGCAACCATATCTTTTAGGATGCGAGTTTTTCTTCTCTTCTCTGATGCAGTTCGAGAGTCCGGACCGGCGACCGTAACCGGGAGCGCCTTCGGGTCGGATCTCTCTTCCAGCGAGGGCTTTACCCATGAGGATTCACCCCCACGACTTTCTGATCCAGGAGCTCCTCACCGCACCGTCGAACGAATCCGGCGACGCGCTTGATCATGTGCTCGGCTGCGCCGACTGTCAGGCCAAGGCCAAAGCGATGTTGCGGGCCCGGCCGAGCCCTCTGACGGCCAGGTTCCTCGAAGAATCGCAGTCCCAGACCCCCGGAGGATACGGCGAGGTGCTCGACCGCCTCTCTCCGCGGGCCCGCCAGCTTCAAACCGCTGCCGAAAGGGAGCGCTCCGAAGCACCGGCTCTCCTCTCCCAGCTCCTGGAGCAACCTGCCGAGAGGCGGAAGCTCATGGTGAGCAACAACCCCCGTTTCCACACCTGGGGGTTGTTCGATCTCCTGCTTGCGAAGAGCCAGGAGCAGAGCTTTCAAAACGCGGATTTCGGGGAAGCCTTCGCCTGGCTCGGCCTCGAGATCGCCAACCACCTGGAACCTCAGGTCGGCGCGGAGCGAGCCGGAGATCTGAGGGCCCGCGCCTGGGCCGCGATCGGGAACGCACATCGTCTGCGATTTGATCTCAGGGGCGCCGAAGAGGCCTTCAAGGTCGCCGCCGCGCATCTGGAGCGGGGGACCGGAGAGGCGACGGAACGGGCGGTGCTCTTCGATCTCCAGGCCTCTCTCCTGCGTGCGCAGCGGCGGTTCGACGAAGCGCTCGCCCTCCTGCGGCGGGCTGGCGGCATCTTCCTCCGTTTCGGCGAACGGCATCGGGCGGGCAGGACCCTGGTCAAGATGTCGACCGTCCACCGCTATGCCGGCTCTCCCGAAAAGGCCATCCCCCTGCTCTACAAGGCCCTCGGCCTGATCGACCCGGCGCGCGAGCCGCGTCTGATGCTCATCGCCAGACACAACCTGATCGACGACCTGGCCGAGGCCGGTCAGTTCATGGAGGCGCAGAAGCTCCTGGTCAAGGCCCGGCTGCTCTATCAGCAGTTCCCCGAAGCCTGGGCGAGCCATCCCCATAAATGGGTCGAAGGGCGGATCGCCCGCGGGCTCGGGCAGTACGACCGGGCCGAGGCGCTCCTCCTGGCCGCCCGGGACGGATTCCTCGCCGAAGGTCCCGGGTCCGCCTACGACATCGCCCTGGTTTCTCTGGATCTCTCCCTCGTCTACGCCGAGCAGCGCCGCTTGCCTGAGCTCAAGCGGTTGGCCGAGGAGATGGTGCCGATCTTCTCCTCCCGCCAGATCCACCGCGAAGCGCTGGCCGCCCTCGCCTTCTGGAAGCAGGCGGTGGAGGCCGAGACGGCCGGCCTCGATCTCGTAGCCAGCGTCGCCTCCTTCCTGAAACGCGCTCAGTACGACACCGCCCTGCGCTTCGAAGAGCCGGCGTAACCGGCGTAAGAGATCGCCCCCAAATGAAAAACGCCCCCGTCGCCGGGGGCGTTTCCGTGTTCGGGGAAGGTCTTGCCTACGCCTTGGGCGGGAAGGCGATGTTGACGGTCGCCGTGCCGTTGGCGTCCACGGTCACCTGCTGGGTCTGGGTGCCGAGGGACTCGTGCCAGGCCTCGATCGTGTAGTTCCCCGGGGGGAGCTTGTCGATCGTGAAGCTGCCGTCGTCGCCGGTCACCGCGTAGTAGGGGTGCGGCAGGACGCCGACGTAGGAGGTCATCCAGGGGTGGACGTCGCACTTGAAGTGGACCATCACCTCCGGCTTGTCGAAGGTCTTCTCGAACTCCATGTTCTGGAACGGCTGGCCCTGGTTGAACTCGGCGTTCGCCGTGGGCAGCGCGTGGATGTTGTGGAGCGTCGGATCGCTGTTCTTGATCACCAGCGGCTGGCCTACCTGGAGGCCCTGGATGCGCGGGTGATAGAGGCAGCCCTGCTGGTCGAGGACCTTTTTCTCGGTCGGGGTCGGGAAGGTCTTGCCCTCGAGGCCCGTCTTCACATAGACGAAGACGTTGGCGAGTTTCTTGTCGGCACTGACGGCGATGGCATTGGTGTCGACCGGCGTCGTGTGGAGGCCGGCGCACTGCGGATCGGCGTTCATCGCGATCGGGGTGTCGGTGTCGGGGCCGTCATAGGTGATGGCGCCGGTCACCTTGCCGGCATTGGCCGTATCTACGGCCGCGGCATCGGCGGCCGGAGCTTCGGAAGACGCCTCGTCGGTCTGCGTCTCTTCCCCCCCACCACCGCAGCCGCCCAGCACCGGCAGCGCGCAGACGGCGAGGAGCAGCCAAAGTCGATTCCTGGTCATGCACAAACCTCCTTGAATTATGACCTGCTTCGTTCGAATGAACGGTGAGGGCTCCGCCGGTCCGGATGGGCCGGCCGCGGCATTATTGCACAGCGGCCGGCTCTGGTTTCACGCATCCCGGGCTCGTCAACGGCCGCCGGACGCCCCCGTTGCCATGCCGGTTTCGGTCCCGGCGCTCGCCGTCACGGGAGCCGCCACCAGGGGCCGGCGTCCTCCCGAGAGGCTCCAGATGTGATCGCGCAGAGCCGCGGTCACCTTGTCGACATCCGCGAGGTAGGCATTGAGCTCCGCCTCGGAAGAGAAGTACCGCATCATCTGCTGCTTCTGTGCGGCGAAAGCCGGAGAGTTGATCGCCTGGGCGACCGGGGACGTGAACTCCCCGGGCTTGACCTCCGGGAAGTTGGACGGCATCCGTGTGCCCGGCACCCACTTCTGGGGATCCTTGATCCAGTCCGGCACCCAGCTATAGCGCAGCCGGTCGTTGGCCAGGAGGAGCGACGGGGCGAGGTCGGCGCTCACGCCGGTCGACTTCGCGGCCTCCGCGCCGGCCGGATGACACTTGGCGCACTGGAACATGGAGAACACGACACCGCCCACCGCGAGGCTCCGCGGATCGGGAGCCCCGGGCTGCGAGAGGAAGGGGTGGGTGTTCTCCCGCGCGGTGAAGTAGGTGAGGACCGTGTTCGCCTGCTCGTCCGTGAAGCCGAAGGTGGGCATGCGGACGGTGAGCCACGGCCGCATCGTCACCCGGCTGGGATCGTGGAGGTAGGCCCAGAGCCAGTCGGCCTGCACGCGCGCGCCCTCGGCCGCCAGGTTCGGCGGCAGCATGGCCGGATCCTGGATCAGCGACTTGATCGCGTGGCCCTGCCCCTCGATCAGGTGGCAGCCCTGGCAGTTGAAGCGGGTGACGAGCTTGCGCCCTTCAGCCAGCGCCGCCGTGCGCGGATCGTTCCCGGCCCGGCGGGTGGCGATCGCCGACTCCTTGGTGAAGCCCATGACGTTGGCGAGCACGGCCTTGGCTTCGCGCTCGGACATGCCGAAGTTCGGCATCTTGAGCAGCTCGTTGTAGTCCTTGACCTTTTCCTTGTCCTTGTCGAACACGCGCGGGTCGCGGATCTTGGTGTAGATCCAGTCCTGCCGGGTGTGCGCGATGTCGTGCACGTGGCCGAAGTCGAACTGGTGGAGGTTCTTCGAGGCTTCCTGAGTGAGCTCGGTGCCGATCGGCTTCGCGTCCTCGAAGCCCTGGATGTCGTGGCAGCCGTAGCACCCGTACTTGGTGATCGTCTGCTCGCCCAGGTAGACGTTCTTCTCCTGCTCGGGCATGGCCGCGAGCCGCGCCCGGCTGCGCTCGATCGTGTTCGTGTTCTGGAGGTAGCTGAGCACCAGCTCGTCGCGCAGCTCCGTGTCGACCGCCGGCAGGCGCACGTTCTCGAACTTGCCGTCCCGGCTCGAGGTGAGATAGGCCACGACGTCCGCCGCCTCCTGGTCGGTCAGACGCAGGTTCGGCATGTTCGTCTCCGGGAAGTACTGCTTCGGGTTCTTCACCCAGGCGTAGAGCCAGCCGCGGCCCACCTTGCTCCCCGTGCGCACGAGATTGGGGCCGTGGAGGCGGTTGACCACGGGGAAGAAGTCGTCCCGCTTGGCCTTGTTGTCCAGGATGTGGCAGCCGGCGCAGCCCACCGACTCGAAGACCTGCTTGCCGCGCACGGCGTCGCCCAGGGGAACGGCGGCGTCGTCGTAGACCGGCTTCTCCGACTTCGCCCAGAGGTAGGAGACGATCGCCGAGATCTCCACCTCCTGCCGCTTCTTGTTCTGCGGGGTCTGCGTGTTCTTCTCGAAGAAGAAGTGGGGCATGAAGGTCGTGGGATGGAACTCCCGCGGCGCCTCGATCCACTTGTAGGCCCAGCCCGGGTTCGTCTTGGCCGCGATGCGGTCGAGCGCGGGCCCCGGCTTCCTCAGCCCCGTGTAGGCCGGGTAGTTGATCGGATGGCAGCCGTTGCAGCCCATGTGGACGACGAGCTCGCGCCCCACGTCCTGCGTCTCGGCCTGCGGCGTCCAGACGCCCGAGGCGTGGCAGGTGGCGCACCCCGCCTCCGAGAGGCCGGCGGGGAGGATGGGGGTCTCGAGGTAGGGCTGGGGCTCCCAGCCCCACTTCTTCTCCCACTCCTTCCTCTGCTCCTCGTTCTGCGGGCTGTGGCCGGCGCGGGCGAAGTTGGTGGCGCGGTCGAGCCCGCCGTGGCAGACGGTGCAGCCGAAGCGGGTGTACGGATGGGGCGAGCCGTCGCCCACGAACAGATCGAGCCGCGGGTGGGTGCGGAACGGCTCCTTCCATTCCATCGCCGGGGTCGCCGGATCGTCCTCGAAGCCCGGGCGGTTCGCCGCCACGTGGCAGGTCATGCAGCGGTCGACCCGGTCGATGTTGGTGAAGTTGATGTTGTGGAAGAGCCCGGGCAGGACCACCTGCTCGACCTTGAGGCTCGGCTGGATGAAGTCCATGAGCGGCGCGTTCAGGACGAAGTAGTCGACGTCCTTGTTCAAGCTCGCGATCCGCGTCTCCAGGCTGTCGACTCCCTCGTTCAGAGCCTTGAGCTTCTCCTCCGCCGCGGTCACCGCCGCCCGCTTCTCGGCGAGCTGCGCCTCTAGGGCGTCGCGCTGGTCGGTCGCGCTCTCGAGCCGCGCCTTTTCGTCCGCGAGCTTTTTGCGGGCCTCGTTCAGGGCTTCGCGCTGCTCCGCGGCCCCGCCGTCGCCTCCGTGCTGGAGCGCCGTGTCGTACTCGAAGCGGCGGGCGTCCAGCTCGGCCTTCGCCGCGCGCCAGGCGGCGTCGGCGGAATAGATCTCCGCGTTGAGCTTTCCGATCTTCTCGGTCAGCGCGTCGATCTCACCGCGGTCCGAGGCGAGCTTCGCCTCCCCCGCCTCGACCTCCTTGCGGAGTGTGGCGAGCTCGTTCTCGTTCAGGCTCGCGCGCTCGGCCTCGGCTTCCCGGACGAGCTTCTGCCGTTCGAGGCTCCGGAACTCCGCCTGCAGCCGTTTCCACGGCTGCGCGTAGTCGGCGAAGGCCATCCAGAGCGTCACCGCCAGAAGCCCCAGCGAGCTCACGGCGAACCACATGTTCATACGACCGAAGTTGTAGTGACGGTCGGGTCGCTTTTCGGGCGGTGTGGTCGGTGGAGTCAACTTAGCTGTCCTCCCCCTCGCAAGGAGGGATGCGCCGTCTCTAGATATTGAAGAAATACTCTTGGATGTAAACGAAGTACTTCAGGTTGAAGAGCCAGCGGAAGTACATCTTGATCGGCAGCAGCATCATGAACAGGAAGAGCGTCATGCCGACGTAGTACCGCGCGGGGCCCATCTTCTCGTAGTACTTCCGGATCCAGCGCGTCCTGCGCAGCAGGACCGGCAGCCCGAAGAAGTAGAAGCCGATCAGCAGGATGCCCGGCAGCTCGCGGATGAACCAGTTGCCGGGCAGGCCCGTCCCCAGGAGCTTGATCCAGAAATACTCCGAGAGATTGACGTTGACCAGCGCCTCGACCTTGTTCGGGTCCCAGAACTCGTAGGGGCCGAAGAAGTTCCAGTTGGGGCCGCGCAGGAACGTGCCGATGACGATCATCTGGCTCCACAGGATGAGCCAGCCGAAGAGGAAGAGCGAGATCTCGACCTTCCGCTCGCGGAAGGTGTAGTAGCCGTTCCCTTTCGGGTTCGTGTCGATGTAGGGGATCGCCATCAACCCCACGATGATGAGGCCGGGCAGCACCACGCCCGCGAGCCAGGGATCGAAGTAGACGAGCATCTCCTGGAGGCCGAGAAAGTACCACGGCGCTTTCGACGGGTTGGGGGCGAGCGCGGGGTTGGCCGGCTCCTCGAGGGGAGCCTTCAAGACGATCGACCAGATCACCATGCCCACCGTCAGCACGACCATGCAGATGAACTCGGAAAAGACGAGGTCGGGCCAGGTGAAGATCCGGTCCTCGACCTCGGTCTTCTCGAAGATCGGCTCGCCGCGGCTGACGCTCTCGTCGTTCTTGACCGCCTTGTACATGGCGAACCAGAGGAAGAACCCGGCGAAGAACACCATCATCACGATGGGCACGTTGTCCGGCTTGGTGACGATCAGCCGGAAGTTCGGGTCGAACATCGAGAGCACGAAGAACAGTGTTCCCGCGCCGAGCAGGGCGAGCCCTCCCCGCTTGCTCCACAGCGAGCGCGAGCGGAGCATCAGGAAGAAGGCCACCAGCGACAGTGTGAACGACCACTGCGGGTAGGACAGGAAGTTGACGACGCTCTTGATGAATTCCATCGCGTCCCCCCGCTACATCGGGCCCGAGATGCCGCCGTCCTTGCGGACGCGCCAGAAGTGGACCGCCATCAGGAACGCCGCTACGAGCGGAATTCCCACGCAGTGGAGCACATAGAACCGGATCAGCGTGGCGCCTCCGATCGTGCGTCCGCCAATCAAGGCGAAGCGCGCGTCGGAGCCGACGTGGATCAACTTTTGCCCTCCCAGGGTCAGGAAGGCGGCACCCGGTCCCTCGTTGCCTAACAGGGGTGTCGCCCGCGCCATGTTGGAGCCCACGGTGATGGCCCAGATGGCGAGCTGGTCCCACGGCAGCAGGTAGCCGGTGAAGGAGAGGAGCAGCGTCAGCACCAGCAGGATGACGCCGACGTTCCAGTTGAACTCGCGGGGCGGCTTGTACGAGCCGGTCATGAACACGCGGAACATGTGGAGCCAGACCGCGATCACCATGGCGTGGGCCCCCCATCGGTGGAGCTCTCGCATGATGCCGAAGGCCGCAGCCTCGCGCAGGTCCACGATGTCGACGAAGGCGTACTCGACGGTCGGCCGGTAGTAGAACATCAGCAGCAAGCCGGTGATCGTCTCGACGAGGAACAGGAAGAAGGCCGTGCCCCCCATGCACCAGGTGTAGCTCATCCGGATGCCGGACTTCTTCACCTTGATGGGGTGCAGGTGGAGGACCACGTTGCCCAGCATGGCGAGCGCACGCTTCCGGTTGTCCGTGGGGATGCCCACCCGGAAGATGGACTTCCAGACCTGCGTCTTGGTGATGTTCTTGCTCAGATTGCCGATCATGATCCTCTTTCCGTCGGTCAGGCCGGGATGAAGGAGTTCGGGTCTTCCCATTGACCCAGCTCGTACTGGTACTTCTGCGCCTTGTCGACCACGATCTGGCCGTCGTCCGGGCTGATGAAGATCCGCGCCCGCTCGAGAGGCCGGGGGGTCGGCCCCTCGAAGTTGATGCCGTTCTTGTAATAGCCGCTGCCGTGGCAGGGGCACTTGAACTTGTTCTGGGTGTCCAGCCACGCGGGCGGGCAGCCCAGGTGGGTGCAGATCGCGATCAGGGCGTAGATCCGGCCCTCGTTGTTGACGATCCAGACCCCGTACTTGTCCACGAACCGGGTGTCCACGATGCCTGCCCCGAAGTCCTCGGGCCGGCCGGTCTTGAAGCTCGTGGGCGGCTCGAAGAGGACGTTGGGGAACATGAACCGCCCCATGGCGGTCACGCACCCGCCGATCGCCACCGTGAAGCCCACCCACGCGACCGCGGCCCAGGAGAAGAAGCCGCGCCGCGACATGTCCCCCCCTGCGGCGGGAGCGGCCTTCGCGGCGGCCGGCTTCGCCGCCGGGGCGGGCGCGGGCTTCGCCGCGGCGGCCGCCGGACCGGGCTGGCTCACCTGGGGCGCGTTCGTCCCGCCGGCGACCGCCGGGCTGTCTGGGACTGGATTGGGGGAGGGGGTTGTCTTGAAAGTGTCGGCGGTGGCGGCCGGAGTCTCCGGCCCAGGGACAATGTCCGTGCGCGGAGCTCCCGCTTCAGCGCGGGCTCCTTCGGTAGTCCTCTTCGCCGGACCGTTCGGTTCGGACGGGGGGCTGCCTTCGCGTTCGTCAGCCATGTGGCCCCTTTCGTTAGCTTTCCTTGCTGCTACATCTGTTTCCTATGTGAGGTCCGAGCTTTGTAACGAAACTCCCGCCCGAGTGTCAAGACCCGGCGCGGCGTCCGGCGAGCGCCTTCCTCGCCTCGATCGCCGCCTGCCGTGCCTTGAGGCTCGGGTCGTCCGCCGCGAGCCGGTCGAGCAACGCCCGGTGCTCCGGCCCGCCCACCACGGCGAGCGCCTGAATGGCGCTCACGATCGCGTCCTCCTGCTGCTCTCGCGTGATGCCGGGCACCTGCGCGAGCAGGCGGCGGTCCGCCATCGTCTCCAGGACCGGCACCCCCGCCCGGCTCCCCAGCCTCGCGAGCGACAGGGCGGCGTTCCAGCGCACGTCCGCCACCGCGTCGTCCAACGCCGCCTCGAGCCGGGGCACGGCCGCCCGGTCGCCCAACTCGCCCAACGCATAGGCCGCCGTCTTGCGGATGCCCGGGTCCGCGTCCCCGAGCGCCGCCTCGAGCGAAGCCCGGGCCCCGGGGTCGCCCAGCGTACCGAGCGACCAGAGCGCGTAGATGCGCGTCTTGTCGTCCGGATCGTCGAGCGCCGCGGTCAAGAGGGGGACCGCCTCGCGGTCCTTCGTCCGCCCGAGGACCAGGGCGAGGTACTGCCGCATCTCCGGATCCTCCGCCTCGCGGAAGAGCCGGCGCACCTCGGTCTTGGCCCCGGGCTCCTTGTCCAGCGCCGCGGGGTCGGAGACCAGGATCTTCGACAGCTCGTAGGCCGCCTGGACCCGCCGCGGCTTCCAGAACGACTGGAGGTCGTTCACATAGTCGGAGGTCGTCTGCCGGTCGTAGGCGATCCACCCGAAGCCCACGAAGACGGCCACGCAGAGGATCACCACGAGGAGCGGAACGACGAACAGCCCCAGGAAAGAGCGGAGCGCACCGGACCCGGCCTCCTCGGCCGGTCCTTCGTCAGGCGGTACTTCCAGGTCGGACATTGGACGCAGAGCATAGCCGAACGGCGAAGCGCTCGCCAGCGGGGGGGAGACTTTCTCGTGCAGACGGGGAGAGAGTGAGATCGGGAGAGTCGGGCTCTCAGCGGCGCAGCCGGGTCGGATCCAGGGCGCCGTAACCGAGCCCTTGCGGCTCTTCCGGATCCAGGATCTCTGCGTGGACCGCTCCGCGTAACCTATGAACAAGATCTTTCTGAGCTTGTCGCACATCCTCCAGGCTCCAGCCAAGTTCCTGGGCGAACGCCCCTGGAAAGGAGTAGAGGGAAGAGACGAACTGCTCCGCCGTCCGGACGTTGAGGCGGCGAAGAATCCCGTTCAGCCACTCCGGAACGATAAGAGCGGCCGGTGTCACACGCGCTCCAAAGTCTCCTGTAGAGACCTTGAAGTCAGGGCTCGTTGAAATTTTCAGGGGCATAGGGAGTCACCTCGGAGTGCACAGATGGTACCACCATTACAGTACGCAGAGCTCCCACAGGTAGTTGTCTACGTACGAGGCCGAAATCTGGCCATAGCCGGGGGCGGGTGCATACCATCCTTCAACCGGGGCTCTGCGGCCGAATTTCATTGTCCCCCAGCTATTCCGGAAAACGAAGTATCCTCCATGAAGCTCCTCACCATCCGGCACAAAACCGACGACGCAAACGGCGTGCCCATTCTCGGCGACTGCTGTCGGGGGTGGGTCCAGAACCTCCCCGTAGGCAATTCCGACCGGCGTGTTCCAATTGGTATTCAACGGAACCAGCCGATCCCGGAAGACCGGAAGCGAGATGGCGACCGGACGCCGCGTCCGGGTCAGGTGTTCCAGCACTCTCGCTGCACCACCCTCGCGCGCATACTCGGAGCAAGGATGACAGAAAGGTACCGCTCCGGACTGTGCGCTTCCCGTAGGTAGCCCCGGACCGGCGTGGGTCACATTGCCGCCCCGCACCAGGCCGTCATACGGCCAGAGCTCTTCGCGGCAAACCCCGACCTGCATGAGAGCTTCCTTCGCGAACTCGATCCAGGTCCCGTCTTCGTGCGGAGAAGGGTCCCCGCCCTGTGTCTTGGTGCCCCAGAAGAGGAACTGCTCAGATAGATCGAAGCGCTTGCAGTCCTCCCCCTGCTCGAATGCGAGATGCTCTCGGCAGGCTACCATCGCATGGGCAACGCAGGTGCCGCGGTCCCCCTGATCCCGGACTGGCCAGCCAGCAATATCGACTCCGATGCGCTCTTGTTCACTCTCGTTCCGCGAAAGCTCCTCTCCAGACTTCCCCAACCCCGGCTTGTCGTCGTCTTCAGGAACAGGCACCTGAAACCCTGGCTGGGCCGGTGCACCCACCGGGTACCTGGCTCCAAAGGCCGGTCGACCGGATGGGCTGTCCGCAAGGTCGCTGGCGACTGATTGAAAGCTGCGACTGCTCGCCCGAATCGCCTGGTTCGACAGTTTCGGCAGATCGAGGCCGAGCTCACGCAGACTTGGAAAGTTGTACAGCAAGGAGTACATCTGCTCGGGACGGCGAATCTGGATGGACCGGAAGAGGGTGGAGGGGCTCACACGGCGGAGAGCTCGTGGGGCGGTAGCGGGCATGGTGACTCCTTGAGAAAAAATTGTCTCTCGAAATCATCCCATGCCGACATCTCGATGGCAAATTTTAAGCCACGGATCGGTCATAAAGGCGGGAGCCCCGCGATCAGCGCACCGAAGCGCTCAGGGTCGACGTTGCCCCCGGAGAGCACCACGCCGATGCGGCGGCCGGAGGCGTCGGGGACCTTGCCGTGGAGGAGGGCCGCGAAGGCGGCGGCGCCGCCGGGCTCGACGACGATCTTCATGCGCGCGGCGAGGAAGGCCATGGCGCGCCGGAGCTCTTCGTCGCTCACGGTGAGGATGCCCTCGGTGAGCGCCTGGACGATCGCGAGGGTCCGCTCGGCCGGGCGGGTCGTCTGGAGGGCGTCGGCGATCGTGGTAGGAAGCGGGATGGAGACGGGCTCGCCTTTCTCCAGGGACCGCTGCATGTCGTTCCCCGCTTCGGGCTCGACACCCCAGAGGCGGATTCGAGGGTTGATCCCCTTGGCGGCCACGGCCGTGCCTCCGAGGAGACCGCCGCCGCCGCAGGGGGTGAGGATCATTTCGAGGTCCGGCACGTCCTCCAGAAGCTCCAGCGCCAGCGTCCCCTGGCCGGCGATGATCGCGTCGTCGTCGAACGGGGGGACGAGGACGGCCCCCTGCTCTTCGACGATCCGCCGCGCGATCTCCTCCCGGCTCTCCCCTCCCACCCGGTCGTAGAGGATCACCCGGGCGCCGTAGCCCCGGGTGGCCGCGATCTTCGAGCTCGGGGCGTCTTTCGGCATCACGATGGTGGCGGCGACTCCAAGCTCGCGGGCGGCCAAGGCCACGGCCTGGGCGTGGTTGCCCGAGGAGAAGGCCACGACGCCGCGGGCGCGCTCTTCGGGGGAGAGGAGCGTCAGGCGCGAGAAGGCGCCCCGGGCCTTGAAGGCGCCGACGCGCTGGAAGATCTCGGCCTTGAAGAAGACCCGGGCGCCCACCCGCTCGTCGACGAGGCGCGAGGTGAGGACCGGGGTGCGGTGGACGTGCGGGCGGATGCGCTCGCGGGCGGCCCGCACGTCGGCTGGCGAGACAGACAGAGAGAGGGTTGTCATCAGGCGGAAATCTACCCGATGCGCGCCTCCTGCTCCAGCCCGTACCGGAGCCGGAGCGCGTGGTTCCCCTCCTCGTCGATCTCGGCCCCTCCGTACTCCGGCAGCAGCTCCATGTCTCCGGAGCGCAGGTCGAGGAGCGAGATCCTCCGCCTCTCCTCGATCCGGGCGAGCTCGACCGGAACGGCCACATGGCGGCTCCGGGGGAACCGGGGCGCTCCGCCGGTCATTTCGTTCTCCGTGTCCGAGAGGGTCTCCCGGACCAGGTGCTCGGCCATGGGGCCCAGGCCGGACGCGCCCCCTTCGGGGACGTCCGCTCCGCCACGGTCCAGATCCACGTCCAGGAAGCGCACGACATGGGAGTCGGCGTCCACCAGGAGATCGTCGACCTCCCCGACCTTGGCTCCGTCGCTTCCGAACACCTCCCAGCCGCGGGGGTCGGGCTCGCTCTCCGGCAGCCGGGCGTCGTTCAGGCGGGCGAGGGGAACGATGCGGGCGCTCATCGCCGCCCCCTGCGCACGCTGTAGAAGCGGTTCTCGTCATAGGAGCTGCGGTCGAACCGCGTGAGGAGCGCCGCCTCGGCCTCGCGGGTGAGCTCGCCGCCATCATAGGCGGGGAGGCGCGCCGCCTCGCCGCTCGGGAGGCCCTCCACGAAGACCCGGTCCTCGCTCCCGCCGAGCCGGGCGAAGCCGACGGGAATGAGGACGTGGCGCTCGCCGGCGGCTCCCAGGGGAGCCGCCGGGCGGGCCTCCTCGGCGGCCACGGACTCGCGGACCAGGGGCTCGCTCGCGAGCGGCGGCACGCCGGCCATGGCGCCCGCCGCGCTCACCGTGCCGTAGGTGGGGAGCCCGGGGGTCCCCACGATTCCGGTGCCGATCGTGACCGGGGCGTCGGCGGTGACCTTGTCGGGCGGCGAGGGGGGCGCCTCCGCGACGCCCGTGCCGCTCCCGGCCGCGGGTCCCAGGTCCAGGATCACGTCCAGGTAGCGCACCCGCATCGCGACGGTGTCCACCAGGAGACCGTCCACCCGGCCGACGGTCCTGCCGTCCCCGGCGACCACGGGCCAGCCACGGACGTCGGGATCGCCGCTCGCGACCTTGTGGGTGTGGAGATCGGAAAGGGGGACGATCCGCGAGGCGGACGGCGGAGCCTCTGCCTCCATCGTCGTCATCCGGCCGCGGTCGAGGTTGTCCCTGTCGTTCATCGAAATTCCTCCTTGCCCGGACCCACTGCAAAGGGCGGGCCGGCAGGGAGAAACAAAGAGGGCGCCCGGAAAGAGGGCGCCCTGTCATGAGGGGGAGTATCGGGGGGGTGTCGCTAGATCTCGTCGAGGCTCGCCCGCGAGGCCGGCTGGCCCGGCAGGCGCCAGAGGGCGCCCGCCACCTGGCGGAGGACCTCCAGGGTGACCTGATCCTGTTCCACGGCGTCGCGCAGCAGGACCACGGCGACCATGGCCTCGCGCCCCACGCCCAGGGCGCGGAACGCCATGACCAGCTCGGCCACCAGCGACCGGACCTGGGCGGTCTTGCCCTGCTGGAGCCGGACCTCGGCCAGGTTGAGTGAGACGAGGGAGGCCTCGTAGCCCAGGCCGGCCCGGTCGAGCTCCTCCCGGGTGCTCAGGAAGAGAGCCTCCGCCTCTTCGAGACGGCCGAGACCGGCGGCGATCTGCCCCTCGATCCGGCGGAGATTCACGAGGGCGAGCCAGGTCGCCTCGGCGGCGTAGAGGGGGCGCATCCGCTCGAGCTGGAGGCGGGCCTCCTCGAACTCCCCGAGCTCCACGCGGAGCAGGAGGATGTTGTGAAGCGTGTAGAACACCAGCCTGTCGTCGCGCTCCCGGTCCACCAGGGAGAGGCCCCGGGCGAGGAGCTGGAGGCCCTCTTCGGTATCGCCGGCGTAGCCCTTGTACAGGCCCTTCATGATGGTGAGACGCCCCACCTCGTGCGGGTCGCCGAAGCGCTCGTGGACCACCCGGGCGGCGTCGAGCATGCGGAACGCCTCGGCGAAGCGCCGCTGGTCGGACAGGAGCGAGGCGCGCAGGTCCGCGATGCGGGCGAAGAGGAGCGGATCGCCCGTGCCGCGCAGACGCAGGTCCCGGGCGCACGCCATGGCCGCCTCGGCCTGGGAAAGATCATCCGAAAGACGCCAGGCGTTGGACAGCTCCGCCCACACCCGGGCCTGAAGGTCGGTCCTCCGCTCTCTGCCGTAGACCGCCGGGTCGAGCCGGTCGGCCACGTGGCGCGCCAGGACCGCCAGCCGGAGCATGGCGGCGCGGTCGGTCTGCCGCAGCTCCCGGCTCTTTTCGAGGAGCACCTCGCAGAGCCCCCACGTCGGGGCGAGGCTCGTTTCCGAGAGCAGGGCCTCGGCGCTGCGCGGGTCGCGGAGGATCTCGGCGAGCTTCCTCTCCGCGACCTCCCGCTCGCTCCCCAGGTCGCGCTCCCGTCCGAGGGCCATGGTGAAGGCGGCCGAGATCGAGGCGTCGTACGCGGCCTCCTCCTCGGGCGAGAGGATCGGCTCGGGCGCGGAGTCGGGTTTCCACATCACCGTCGCGAGCGGCTCCAGGTCTTCGTGGCAGCGGTCACAGCTCAGCAGGTGCGCCAGCGTCGCCTTGACCTGGGGCGCCGGCAGGCTGCTGCGCAGAAATCCTTCCAGGGTTTCGCGCGTTGGATGGTCCATCATCCGATCCTCCTCCTCAAGAAGTATTCGATATCAACAAAGCTACAGAATTCTCTCACGGTTCACCGCAGGGCAGAAAGCCCTGGGCTACCCCTTCGGCCCCACCGGTTGCGGGTGATCCGGAACGATCGAGACCGAGTTGCCGTTCGGGTCGAGCCCGAACCCGCGGTCCATCGTGTCGATCGGCTCCGAAGCCTTGTCCGTGCTGCCAAACCATCCGGTCACCTCGGCCCAGAAGCCGGAGACCACGCCGTCGAACGAGAAACCCCAGGATCCGAGATCGGCCGCCGCCGCGGGGCTCGCGCCGGCCAGCGTCAATCCCAGAACGAGAACCAGAGCGAAAATCCCTCGGGAAGCAGTCTTGCGGCTCATCTCTTCCTCCATGCGGCGCAACTTTCACACAGGCCCGCCGCGGGCAACGGATGGCGTTTGGTCCAGCCAAAGCAAAGGAACTTCTCTAATGCATAGGGTGCAGCAAGAGAGCAAAAGCGCGCCGCCCCCTTCCGGAATTCCCGAAATAGGGGCGGGCCCTCAGGCGGCGGCTTTGACTTGCGGCTCGGCCGCCTCCTGCATCAGGAGGAGGTAGGCGTCCTCCAGAGTGGCGGGCACGGGCTCGAAGCCCGCGGGGGCCTGGCCGTCCGGCTGGTGGATGCGGACGCGGTTCTTCCCCTCGACCAGCACGGCCTGGGTGACGTGAAGGCGCCTCTTGACCTCCTCCATCTCCTCGCTCGCCACGCGCCCCTCGAAGATCTTCCCGGCCAGGGCGGCCCGGGCCTCGGACGGGGAGGTCTGCGCCACGAGCCGCCCCTTGCGGATGACGGCGAAGCGGGGGCAGAGCACGGCCACGTCCTCCACGATGTGGGTCGAGAGGAGCACGATGCGGTCCGCGGCCAGCTCGGCCAGGAGCCGGTAGAAGCGCAGGCGCTCCTCGGGGTCCAGGCCGGCGGTGGGCTCGTCCACGATGATGAGCCGCGGATCGCCCGCGATGGCCTGGGCGATGCCCAGCCGCTGGCGCATGCCTCCGGAGTAGGTCTTGACCCTGCGCCGGGCCGCGGAGGAGAGGTTGACCCGCTCCAGGAGCTCGCCCACGAGCCGCTTCAACCCTCCCGGGGCTTCGACCCCCTTGAGCTCCAGGAGGTAGGTGAGCATCTTCTCCCCGGTCAGATGGGGGTAGAAGCCGAACTCCTGGGGGAGATAGCCGAGGCGGCTCCGCACCCACTCCGGCCGGGCGAGGACGTCCTGCCCGTCCAGGGAGATCTGCCCCGAGGTCGGCTCGAGCAGGCCGGCCAGGATCTTCATCAGCGTCGACTTGCCCGCCCCGTTCGGCCCCAGCAGGCCGAACATGCCCGGCGGCACGTCCAGGGTGACCCCCTGGAGCGCGGTGACCGGGCCGGGGTAGACCTTCACGAGATCGCGGATCGTCAGCATGGGATGTCTCTCCTTCGGGGCGTCGTGCCTCCCGTGGAGCAATACGGGAGAGAGAGGGGAAGGTTACAAGGGGGCGCGGCTGTTATCCTCTCCGGACCTTTCGAAGGAGCGCGACGATGAACCGCAGAGCCGTCCCAGCCGCCCTCGCCTTTTCCGCCCTCCTCGCCGGGGGCGTCTCCCTGGCTTCCGCCCGTCCGGAAGCGCCACCCAAGGCCCAGCCCGCGGCCCCCGCCGCCCCCGCCGCTGATACCGCCTACCTCCAGGAGATCGAGGCCTTGAGGAAGGAGCGGAACGAGGGGCTGAAGCAGGAGGACGGCTGGTTCGCCCTGGTCGGCCTCTTCTGGCTGGAGCCGGGGGAGAACCGCTTCGGCAGCGGCCCGGACAACCGGGTGATCCTCCCCGAGGGGAAGGCGCCGGCCTTCGCCGGGACCCTGATCCGCGAGGGGGACGCGGTCAAGGTGCGCGTGGCGCCCGGCGTCACCGTCACGAGCGACGGCCAGCCGGTCACCGAGGCGGCCGTGACGTCCGACGCCCAGGGCAAGCCCACGGTGCTCGAGCTCGGCTCGCTCTCCTTTTTCGTGATCCAGCGCGGCGACAAGGTCGGCGTGCGCGTGAAGGACAGCAAGAGCCAGGCTCTCGCCGCCTTCCACGGCCTCGACTTCTACCCCATCCGGCCGGACTGGAAGGTCGACGCCCGCTTCGAGCCCTACAACCCGCCGAAGACGGTGCCCGTCCCCAACGTCCTGGGCCAGGTGTCGGAGATCCCCTCGCCCGGGGCCGTGGTGTTCGACTGGCAGGGCAAGACCTACCGGCTGGACGCGCTCCAGGGCTCGGAAGACGGCGGCCTGTCCCTCATCTTCGCCGACCAGACGAACGGCAAGGAGACCTACGGCGCCGGCCGCTTCCTGGACACCACGCCGCCCAAGGACGGCCGGGTGGTGGTGGACTTCAACACGGCCTACAACCCGCCCTGCGCCTTCACCTCCTTCGCCACCTGCCCGCTGCCGCCGGCCCAGAACCGGCTCGCCCTGGCCGTGACGGCCGGGGAGAAGAAGTACGCGGGGGGGCCGGAGCACTAGGGGCGGCCTACCGCGACGCCCTCGCCCCTTCCCCGCCGCGCAGAACCGTGAAGGGGTTCACCGGGGTCCCCTTCCACCAGTTCTTCTCCTCGTTCAACTGGAAGATGGCGAAGTGGAGGTGGGGGTTGTCCGGCCCCGCGTTGCCCGTGGTCCCCACGTAGCCGATCACCTGGCCGCGGGAGACCCGGTCCCCTTCGTCCAGGCCCGGGGCGTAGCGCTCCAGGTGGGCGTAGTAATAGGAATAGGCCTCGGTGGGGTCGAACTGGTAGATGGTCAGGCCCCCGAGGTCGCTCGAGAAGAGCTTGGCGATCCGCCCGTCCTCGACGGCCAGCACCGGGGTATTGCGCGGGGCGATGATGTCGATCGCCTCATGGATCCGACCCGCGCTCCGGGAGTGGTCGAAGGTGTTCTCGAGCTTCTCGCGGGGGATCCCCTGGACCGGCACGAGTAGGTCGCGGCTCGCGAGGTCCGGCGGCATCCCGCCGAGCCAGGGACGGGACGCCGGGGGAGCTTCGGGAGCGGGCTCCGGCGACTCCGGGATGGAGACCGGCGGCTCGGCCGAGGGCGGAGGCGCCCCGGCCACCGTCGTCCGCGCGCCGGTCTTCTGATAGAGCCAGACGATCAGCAGGACCGTCGCCGCCCCGAGGACGAACCCTCCCAGGACGGCGAGCCCCAATCCACGCTTCGTCTCCCTGGCCATGGCGGCGACCCTACTCCTTGAAGAGCACGGGCGTCCCCGGCTTGACCATCGCGGCCACGGTCAGGGCGTCCCAGTTGGTCAGCCGCACACAGCCGTGGGACAGGGTCCTGCCGATCGTCCGCGGCTCCGGCGTGCCGTGAATCCCGTAGTGCTCCTTGGAGAGGTCGATCCAGACCAGCCCGACCGGATTGTTGGGCCCCGCCGGGATCTTGGCCTTGGCGTCATCGGGCTCGGCGTCCCAGAAGAGGTCCGGGTTGTAGTTGAAGGTGGGGTTCCGGGCGACTCCCTTGACCTTCCAGTCGCCGATCGGCAGCGGGTCGTGCTCGCTGCCGGCCGAGACCGGGGCGAAGAAGACGACCTGGTCTCCCCGCTCGACCGTCAGCGTGCTCGCGCTCTTCGACACGACGATCCGGACATCCCCCGCCTCCCCCTGCCCGCCGGTGCCGTCAGCCCCCGGCTGCCCGCCCTCCGGAGGCTTCCCGGAGAGGGCGACCGGACGGACGTTGGGCACCCGGAGCGTCTCTCCCGCCGCGAAGCGGGCCCGGGGGTTCAACTGCTTCAGGAACTCGGGGGTGGAGTGGAACCTCTCGGCGAGGAGCTCGAGCGGAGAGGTGTAGGCGAGGCTTTCGAGCTTCGACTTCTCCACCATGTCTTCCGGGATGTTCGGGACAAACGGCCCGTTCGCGTCGTCCGACGTGATCGTGTAATCGACGACCACCTGGTTGCCGGCCGTGGCCAGCAGCTTCTGCCAGGTGGCGGGATCGACTTTGCCGGAAGCCTGCAGGCCGTTGGCCGCCTGGAAAGCCGAGAGGGCCTTTTTCGAGTTGCTGCCCCACTTGCCGTCCAGGGCTCCCGGCGAGAAGCCCGCGCGGTCCAGGAGGACCTGGACGTCGCCCGGCGCCTTGGCCGAAGCTCCCCCGGCCGCCTGGGTCTGAGCCTGAGGCGCGGGAGCGGGAGCCGGCTGAGCGGCCGGAGGCTGCTGCTCTGCGGGCTGCTGCGCCGGAGCCGGGGCGGGCTGCTGGTCGGAGGGCAGAGGGGGCCGCGCGGAAAGGGCGAGCGGCGTTATCAAAAACAGAAGGGCGAGCTTCAGCGTATGTCTCTTCATGGGGGGATCTCCTAACATTCTCGGTCTAGGGCGGCCTCTCGGACCGCCTGTCCCCCCAGGTACTGCAACCGGCGGGCCATGTCGGAGCCCCCTCAGTCCGTGCAAGAATGACGGGAACCCATGAACGACAAGAACCTGAACCGCTATTTCTTCATCGCCGTCCTGCTGGGCACGACGATCGTCTTTTTCAGGATGGTCCAGGCCTTCCTGATCCCGATCCTCCTGGCGGCGGTGTTCGCGACACTATTCTACCCGCTCTACGAGGCCTTCCTGCGGATCTTCCGCAAGCGGAAGAACCTCGCCGCCTTCTTCACCTGTTTCGTCCTCCTGCTGGGCCTCATCGTGCCGCTCTACCTGGTGGCGGACATGGTGGTGCGGGAGGCGATCACCCTCTACCAGTCGGCGGGGGAGCAGATCCCCGACCTCCTGAAGAGGGGGGAGGCGGGTCCGCTCGCGAGGCTCAAGGCGCTCCCCTTCCTCAGAAGCCTGCGGCTGGAGCAGGTCGACTGGGATTCTACCCTGAAGGACGCGGTCAGCTCGGCCGGCAGCTTCATGGCGACCGTCATCAACAAGACGTCGCGGGGGACGATCCAGATCCTGGTGACCCTCTTCACCACGCTGTTCACGATGTTCTACTTCTTCCGGGACGGCAAGGACCTGCTGCGGCGGCTCCGCTTCCTGATCCCGCTCGACCGCCAGTACAAGAACGCCATCGCCACCCGCTTCGCCTCGGTCTCCCGGGCCACGGTCAAGGGGACGATGGCGATCGCCCTCGTCCAGGGGACGCTCTCGGGGCTGACGCTGTGGATCTTCGGCGTGGGCTCGCCGTTCCTCTGGGGAGTGGTGGCGACGTTCCTGTCGATCATCCCGCTGATCGGGGCCTGGCTGGTGCTCTACCCGGCCGCCTTCATCCAGATCGCGACCGGCAACCTCTGGCAGGGGATCGGCATCCTGATCGTGACGGTCCTCGTCATCGTCAACGTGGACAACCTCCTGCGCCCGCGCCTCGTGGGCCAGGAGACGGGCATGCACGACCTGATGGTCTTCTTCTCGACCCTCGGGGGGATCGGCATGTTCGGCCCCATGGGCTTCATCATCGGCCCCATGGTCGCCGCGCTCTTCCTCTCGGTGCTCGACATCTACAGCGCCGAGTTCAAGGAAGACCTGGACGGCACCTGGCCCACGGGGAGAAGGGGGATGGGCTCCGCCGAGCCCGCGATCCCAGAGCTCGAGCCGCCGGAGGTGCGGGACGAGCCGGTGGTGGCTCCGAAGGATGCGGCGGTGTAGGGAAGGCCCTCGGCCTGCGACCTCACCCCTGCCCCTCTCCTAAAGGAGAGG
>DATHUD010000648.1:0-8572 GCA_035462575.1 Thermoanaerobaculia bacterium
TGCCACCTCCCAGCACGCTCAGCAGCACGGATTCGCTCAGCGTGAGCGCGAGGATCCCCAGGAAACCGGAGCCGAGAGCTGCGCGCACGGCGAGCTCCATCTGCGCGCGCTCGGCACGGACGAGAAGCAGGCCGGCTACGTTCGTGCAAGCGACGAGGAGCACGAGCAGCACGCTGCCGAACACGGACCAGAGCAGTTGTGAAGGGGGGCCGACGATCGAATCCCGCAGCGACTGCACGTGGGGCACGATGTGCGTTTCCCGCCATGGGGCCGCGGAGGCGCCGCCTTGGAGGTCGCCTTGGAGGTCACCTTGGAAATAATCGCCTTGGAAATACGCGCCGGGGTTGGTCAGCACCCGCGCGAGGTCCGCCCGCGCCGCCTCGCTCGACACGCCGCGTTTGAGCCGTCCGATGCCGATGAGATTGAGCGTGGCAGGACGCGTACGCGCCGGGTCGAGCGCAAGCGGCAACCAGAGCTCCACCTGGCGCGCGGGATACGCGAAACGCGGTGGCATGATCCCGACGATCGTGCGCGGAACGTCGTTCACGTCGATCTGTCGGCCGATCGCGTCGGGGTCACCGCGCAGGCGTTCCTGCCAGAGGCGGTGCGAGAGGACGACCACCCGAGGGGCGCCGGGCCGGTCGTCTCCCGGGGCGAACGCCCTGCCGCGCGCGGGGGGAACGCCCAGGACGTCGAAGAAGCTCGCCGTGACGCGCGCGCCACGGACGCGAACGGCGGTCTGGTCTGCCTCCGAGGGGCCCAGGTCGCCGTCGTCGAATCGCCACGCGGCCACACCGTCGAAGGCGCGCGTTTCACTCTGGTAGAGCATGACGATGGCGTCCGAGAGGTCTACCGTCGCGCGCCCGGCACTGCTGGCGGTATGCGTCAGCCGCACGAGGCGGTCCGGCTCCGGGTACGGCAGCGGCGCGAGCAGGATGCCGTTCACGAGGCTGAACATGGCCGTCGTCGTGCCGACGCCGAGCGCCAGCACGAGGACGACCGCTCCAGCGAAAATCGGGACGCGCCGGAGGCGGCGCGCCGCGAACCGGAGCTCGGACCGGGCAAGGAGTTGGCGCCAGTCAGACACTTGGCTGTCTCCCCTGGTCAGCGGGGCGTAAAACTAGCTCTGTATAGCCTGGGCGCACGTTCAGCCGCCTGGCCGCTCGCCAGTCTGTCTCGGGCCTATGGGACTGTCAAGAGATCTGGCTTGCCAGCAAAATCTTTGCCTCCCCTCCCCCATCGAAGTGATTCCAGTGTAATAACTTATGCGACAACTACACCAGTAGGCGGCCGGCAATGGCGACGCTTGCGCCAATGTCGAAGAGGCGGAGGACATGGCGGCAGGATGGAGTGCTTATGACCTCACCTTCGGAAATAGGGCTGCGTGCGCGGCTTGGTTGGCGAGTCCCGCCTTCCGCGCCTCCACACTTCCGGAGTCCATGAACCGGGAGAGATCTTTCAACCTCTCCCGGCTCTCAGACATGGTCCCGCTTACGGGCTAGGGCTTGGTGAAGTTCAAAGACGGAGTGCAGACGCCGCAGCCCCCGTCAT
Source organism: Thermoanaerobaculia bacterium (assembly GCA_035462575.1). Taxonomy (GTDB): domain Bacteria; phylum Acidobacteriota; class Thermoanaerobaculia; order Multivoradales; family UBA5704; genus DATARR01. Next base: position 1,552 of record DATHUD010000648.1, read on the forward strand.
GGCAGCAGGCGTACCACTCGTACTGGTGGCCCGAGATGGTGGACGGAGGCGTGCAGCTCCAACTGGTGTACCAGCGGCCCGATTGGGACATCGATGCGTTAGGAAAGGTAGAGTTTGCGGGCGTCGTCAAATCGTTGAAGACACAGAAGCAGCTCCCGCCGAAGTCGAACCCGGCTCCCCAGGTGTTGTCCGTCGCGTAGCCCGCGAAGCTGGTCGGCGGCGAGCCGTTGGGAGAGGTGCGGTAGGTCTGCGCGCACGCCTTGTCTACGATGATGGTCTCCTCGTCGGTGGTGTCGCCGTTCGGCCAGCGGATGAAGATCGGCTCTCCCGTCTCATCGCTGGCTTTATCTGACCAGTTCCAGGGGCCCTTGGTGGCGTTTCCCGAGCCGTCGGTGCAGATCCAGCTGCCGGTGAATTCCCAGTTGCCGTTACGCCGGATATTGAGCTCGCCGCAGGTGTTTGCAGGGCAGCCCGAGACCGAATAGGTATAGCTGCCGGAGTAGACGACGGTCGAGCTGACCGAGGCGTCACAGATGACCGCCTTGGTCGAGACCGGCCGCAACCCGCCGCCGGCGCCGCGGGAAGTCCCTGCCACGGCACGCCCGCGGTGAACCTGCAGGGCCAGGCGAGCGCCGACGAGCTCCTCCGCGGAGCCGAGATCGACCTGCAAGCGCACGGGAGCCCCGGACGTCATCGTAAACGACCTGAGGACCTCACCCTGCTCATCCTTCACGATCACTTTAATGGCGGTGCCTTTCTCAAGCGCTGCGGCGAGACGCACCCGGCCGTCCAAGTCCGCCTCGGCGGGCACGTTGGCCGACTCTCCCTGGCCGAGCTGGCCCTTGCCGGCCGCCATCGCCGACAGGCTCGCGGCCCAGGCAGGCCGAGACACGCGAGCACGCATACGGCGGCCTGCCTTTTCCATCCGCACCCGTACTTCGTCGATAACCAACGCGCTCGGATCGAAATCCCGCGGGGCCGCCACCAGGAGCACAGCGGCATCCTCTGGCAGCTCCGCCGGGCCTTTGCCCTGGAGCAGCTCCGAAACCTCCAGAGCTTCACCGGGATCTACTCGTACCTTTGTTGCGGGGGACGATTCGCCGAAGAGGTCAGCGGGTTCCGAGCTCAGGTTCCACGCCCACAGGCGGTGAGACGGATCCGGTCCGGAATCTCCAGGGAGGAAGACCTGCAGACGAGAATCAGCCAGAGCCAGGCCTGCCCCGAAGAGCAGGAAGGCGGCGAGAAACAAAAGTTGCTTTCTGGACATGTCTCGACTCCTCGTTGATGTGCTCCAAGGGGAACGTTCCACCCGGAGCTTCGAGCACGGAGCCGAGGCCTCAGCCGCCAGAAACAAGTGTCCTATCGTTTTAGTAGATTGTCAATAATGAAGCAGGTGGACCGGCGCAGTACCAGGCTCCGCATCCCTTGACGAGAGCTGTTTGGAGAGATCCTGCTTGCGGGCGGTCATGGCCGCCTGCTCGGCGATTTCCAGCGCCTTGCAGGGCGCCTCACAGAATTCAGGGGCGCGACGGAGGAGATTCCGGAGCTGCAATCGAAAAATCCCTCCGAAAAATCCTGAGAGGCGCTCCGGGAGGCTGCGGCGCGTCCCGAGACTCCGTCAGCCGCTTCCAGGTTTCTACCAGCCCCCGCCTCCGCCACCGCCTGACGATCCGCCCCCTCCGCCGCCTCCCCCGCTGGAGCTGGAGGACGACGAGACGCCCGAGGCGAGCCCCGTGGCCGCGGCGGCCCAGGACGCGGTCGAGCCGGCGCCGCCGAAGGCGCCTCCTCCGCCCGTCCATCCCCCGCCTCCCGAGCCTCCCGAGCTTCCGAACGACGAGCCGGACCCGGAAAAGCCTCCCGCCTGCGAGCGGCTGCCGCCGAACGCACGGAACCAGCGGTCGACGTGGGTTCCGAGACCGAAGGCGAGGAGATAGGGGAGCCACTCGTCCTTGAGGCGCGGGGAAGGGGTTTCGAGCTCGCGGGCGAGCTGGCGGCGGATGGCGGCCAGGAGCTTCCTGTTGCGGATCGTCTCCGCCGTCTCCCGCGTCCGCGCGTTGTTGAGCAGGCTGCTCCAGAGCACGAGCGGCAGGAGCGCGAAGCCGGCGCTCGTCCATACGTCCGGCGGCAGGCCGAGGGCCGTCAAAAAACCCTCAGAGCAAACGGCGACGGCGCAGACGAGATAAAGGATCAACCCCGGCAGCAGGAAGGTCAGCGACGCGGCGTCCAGCCTCTCCACCCGGTTCCTCCACCGGAACGCCGCGATCAGGCCGGCGATCGAGAGCCACACGCTGAGGAAGAGCACGATGAGGACGGGAATCACCGTGCGCTCCCACTGGCTCGCGGCGCCCAGCCCGAACAGGACGGCGGCTCCCAGGGCGAGGTACGCCGTCCGCTTCCACCCTCCGAGCCGGGTCTTTTTCATCATCTCCGGGCGGTTTTCGAGCGCCCTTTCGATTTCCGGCCGGATCAGCCCGGCCGGGTTGAATCCCGAGCTCCGGTAGTGCCTCCGGACCGCCTCCGTATCCGTCTCGCTCCGGCCGCCGAAGAAGAGCTTGTCGATGAGCTGGCGCTCGTACCCGATGAAGGCGCCCCGGTCCGCCACGAGCGTCAGGTGGAGCACGTCTTTCTTGAAGAACAGGATGCCCTGCGGGCGGACCTCGCTCGCGAGCTTCCCCTCCCCCACCAGGCGGGCCAGGACCGCCGCCACTTCCGGCGGCCCGACGTGCCGGTCCCAGAGCGCTCCGACCTGCTCGGGCTTGAAGGAGAACAGATGCTCCCGGAGCCACGCCTCGTCCCACTCCGGCACTTGCGGGAGAGGCTCGTAGCGCCCGAGCGCGGCCTCGCGCTGGCGAAGCGAGAAGTACAGGGTCGTCATGGCCCCGAGCGCGACGGCGAAGAGGAGGTAGCGCAGGGGAGCCGGAGCGGCCCGATGGACGCCAACGGCGGGCTTCGCCCCCGGCGCGAGCCCCAGATCCGCGCCCACGATCACGCTCTCGCCGGGAACCAGGCCCCTCTTTTCGAGATGCGCGGGAACCGCCTCCTCCGGCCGCCAGACCGGATCGATCTCGAGGTCGAGCACGAACCTCTCGATCACCCCGCCCCGGTCCGGAAAGACGAAGTCGTGCCGGAAGCGATAGAGGCCGCCCCTCTCTTCGAGGATGTTCGAGAGCGTGTAGTCGAGGACGTAGATGATCTCGGTGTTCTCGAACGGGGGGTCGGAGGGCTGGCGGCTCCGCCATCTCAAGGTGGAGTTGTCCGCCCAGTCGTACTGGTCCACCCGGGAGAGGTCTCCTTCCCCCAGGGGCTTCGCCTCCCCCGTCTCCGGATCGATCCGCGAGACGCCCCGGAGCTTCAGGCGCTCGCCCATCCGCAGGTTGAACCTCCGCTCGCCGCCGTTCCAGTCTCCGGTGAAGACCATGGTCTGCCGCTCCTCGACGTGGAGCGTCCCCTGGGCGTCCAGCCGGGCGCGCACGGCCAGATCCGACCAATAGAGGGAGCGCTCCTGGGACAACGCGGGCGGCGCCTGGAGACAGAGCGCCGCCAGGGCGAGGGACATCGCCAGCCTGTTCAATGGGCTCATCCCCTGATTATCTCCCTGAAGTGAGGGGATCGGCCTCTCCCGTTCGTTCTTTCGGTGGGACCGAAAGTTTGCACATACCCCAAGGTCCTCCCGCCAACCACCCCACCCCACTTCCCCCAGCCGGGCGGGTCCCCAGGACCCGCCCCCGCCAACCTTCTTCTCTGGTGTGGGCCTTGCACGCTAATTCTTCCGAACTGCCAAGGAGGTGCCCCATGCCACACCAGAACATGCAGGAGATGGAACGCTGTATCGACAACTGCCAGGAGTGCCACGAGGTGTGCCTGCGCATGGTCTCCCACTGCCTCCAGAAGGGCGGCCGTCACGCCGAGCCCTCGCACATCCGGCTGCTCCTCGACTGCGCCGAGATCTGTGAGACGAGCGCGAACTTCATGGTTCGTGGATCGGATCTGCACGCCTACACCTGCGGAGCCTGCTCCGAGGTCTGCGAGCGCTGCGCGGAGGATTGCGAGCGCCTGGGGGACGATGCGGAGATGCGGCGCTGCGCCGAGGTCTGCCGCCGCTGCGCCGACTCGTGCCGCCGGATGGCGGGGGCTACGCTCGGGGCTGGCGTCGAGGTAGGCGGCGGAGTGCGGTAAAAAAAGGATATTTGCACTTTTTGTCACGTGGGAGTACCATCGCAATTGGCCAGTTCGTCCGGCCGCCCGCGCGCCCAGGCCGCGGTTTTGAAAACGAGCCAACGCTAAGCGGCGCCAACAGGCTGGACGACTGAGGTCAGCATGCCGGTGGCGGGTCCGCGCAGCCCCGCGCGGAATCCATCACCTAACCTGGCTCTCGCTGCGCAAGCCCACTCGCGCGGCCGTGCCGACCCCCGATCCGGCTCGGGCCCCGTCCTCGTCCGAACCGGCTACCGTGCCCACGGTGATATCGGGGGTCGGTTTCTTCACTCCCCTCACTTTTCCTCCGCGCTGTCTCGATGAAAGGATGTGCCCTCGGCCGGGTGATCTCGTTTCCTGCGCCCTTGAGATATAGCGAAGGAGTGATAAAGTCATCTCTGACCCGATTGGGCTCGAGACGATGACCAAGCCTTCGACCTGGCAACCCATTCTCGTCGGCGAGGAGGCCTCTCGCGCCGCCGCTGTCATCGACGCGGTCGCCGGAGCTCTCGCCGAGTGGCCGGCCTTTCCCGAAGACGATCCCCATGGTGCGTCGCTGGCGACCGGGGAGGCAGGGCTCGGACTCTTCTTCGCCTACCTCGACCGGGCCCGCCCCGGCGCCGGCCATGCGGAGCTCGCTGACGAGCGCCTGGAACGGGCGATCGACCGGCTGGCCTCTTCGTTTCACCAGCCCGGCCTCTATCAGGGGTATCTCGGCATCGCCTGGGCGATCGAGCACCTGCGCGACCGTGACGACCCCGACGATCCCAACGAAGAGATCGATCCCGCCGTTTTCGAGCAGCTCGCGAAGAGCCCCTGGCTCGGAAGCTACGACCTGACGAACGGCCTGGTGGGCTTCGGAGCCTACGCGCTCGAGCGGGGGCCCGGCCCGCTGCCCGCCGCCTGCCTGGCCCGGGTGTGCGAGCGCCTGGGAGAGCTGGCCGTGGCCCAGGAGACCGGTCTCGCGTGGCCGACGCCGGAGTGGGACCTGTTTCCCCGGGACCGTCAGAGATTCCCCCACGGCATGATCAATCTGGGCGTAGCGCACGGCGTCCCGGGGGTGCTCCCGGTGCTGGCTCAGGCCCTGGCGGCAGGCGCCGCCCCGGAGTCGGCGCGCGCGCTGCTCTCGGGAGCGATGGCTTGGCTCCTCTCCCGCAGGCTCCCCGAAGGCGGCGACTCCGAATTTCCGGATGCCTGGGGGCCCGGCGCGGAGCCGCACCCGACGCGCGCCGCCTGGTGTTACGGAGATCCGGGGATCGCCGCGACACTGTGGGTCACGGCCCGCGCCGCCGGAGATCCCGCCTGGGAGACGGAGGCGCTCCGCCTCGCCCGGAAGGCGGCACGGCGCCCGGAGGAGTCTTGCGGGGTCCGCGACGCCTGCCTCTGCCACGGTGCGGCGGGGCTCGGCCATATCTTCAACCGCTTCTACCAGGCGACCGGCGATCCCGAGCTGCTCGCCGCGGCGCGCCTTTGGATGCGGCGGGCCCTGGACCTGCGCGAGCCCGGCCGGGGCGTCGCAGGGTTCACCACCTGGGGGCCGGACGCCGCGGGCCAGATGGACTGGCGCGACGATCCGTCCCTGCTGACCGGAGCGGCCGGCGTGGGCCTTGCCCTGCTCGCCGCCACGACCTCTCTCGAACCGGCCTGGGATCGGTGGCTGCTGCTGTCCCCGGCGGTCTCCAGCGTGAAAGGAGCAGCTTCTTCATGACGCCCCCTCCCGAAGAGACCTGGTCTCCGATCCTCGCAGGGGAGGTGGCGGCCCGGGCGGAAGCCGCCGTCACCGCGGTGGCCGAGGCGATCCTCGCAGCGCCCTCCCTGCCGGACCGCAACGCCGGCGCAGGCTTCGCCGGCGGCCAGGCAGGAATCGCCCTTTTCTTTGAGTATCTGGATCGCGCCCGTCCCGGGGGCGACTACGGGAACCTCGCGCATCAGCGGCTGGAGCAGGCGATCGACCTGCTGTCCTCTGCCGGTCACGATCCCAGCCTGTTCTCGGGCTTCACCGGCGTCTCCTGGGCGGTCGAGCATCTTCAGGGCGGGCCCGCCGAAGGGGAGGACGAGGAAGATCCCAACGAGGAGATCGACGCGGCCCTTCTGGGCCTGCTGCAAAAGACGCCCTGGCCGCACGACTACGATCTGGTGGGCGGCCTTGTGGGCTACGGCGTCTACGCTCTCGAGCGGCTGCCGCGCCCGTCGGCCGCCGCGTGCCTCGAGCTCGTGGTCGAGCGCCTGGCGGAGGTGGCTCAACCTCGCTCCGAGGGGCTCACCTGGCACACGCCGCTCGCCCAGGTCCCCGAGCTGAACCGCGCCTGGTACCCCGAGGGCCTGGACAACCTGGGGCTCGCCCACGGCACCCCCGGAGTCATTGCGCTGCTCGCCCGGATCTGCGCATCGGGCGTGACGGCGGATCGGGCACGGCCTCTGCTGGCGGGAGCGGTGTCCTGGCTGCTGGCGCAGAAGCTGGCCGACAGCGAAATCTCGGTCTTTCCCTATGCGGCAGGGTCCGGCGTCAAGCTCCAGCCGGCCCGCACGGCCTGGTGCTACGGAGACCCGGGCATCGCCTTGGCGCTGCTCGCCGCCGCCCGGGCGGCGAAAGAGCCCGCCTGGGAGCGCGAGGCGCTCGCGCTGGCCCGCACGGTCGCCCGGCGGCCGCCCGAGAGCTGCAACGTCAACGACGCCGGCCTGTGCCACGGCGCCGCCGGGCTCGGTCACGTGCTCAACCGCCTCTATCAGGCGACCGGCGATCCCGAGCTTCTGGAGTCCGCTCGCGCCTGGTTTGCCCGCGCTCTCGAATTCCGGCAGCCCGGCCGCGGTATTGGCGGGTTCCTTT
>DATHUD010000649.1:0-7459 GCA_035462575.1 Thermoanaerobaculia bacterium
CCCAACTCGGGGGAGGGGTCCCCCAACTCGGGGGAGGGGTCCCCCGACTCGGGGGAGGGGTCCCCCAACTCGGGGGAGGGGTCCCCCAACTCGGGGGAGGGGTCCCCCAACTCGGGGGAGGGGTCCCCCGGCTCACAACTCTCACGAACCGACGCTCTGCGTCCTCAGGGTCCTGGTTTTCCTGACGCCCTTGCTGTCCCTGCTGTCCTTTGGGTCCTTGCCTTCTCCCCCAGGCAATCTCTCTGGCAGGTGATTTGCTATCTCCCACCGGGAACCGCCATGCAGGCTTGGGCGCGGTTGGGAGAGATATGGCCGACACTCCGAGCACCGTGGGGGCCTCCCTCGCGGACGAAATCGCAGCGCTGGGTCCCTGGTTCCACAACCTCCATCTTCCCGACGGCACAGAGACCGTCCCCGACCACTTCCTGGGGGATTTCCCGACCTTCAAGTGGGAGCAGATCCGGGGTCATCTCCCGGCAGACCTCTCCGGGTGGACGGCCCTGGACATCGGCTGCAACGCGGGCTTCTACTCCTTCGAGCTCGCGCGGCGCGGCGCCCTCGTCACCGGGATCGACCACGATTCCCACTATCTGAAGCAGGCCCGCTGGGCCGCCGGGCAGTTCGGGATGGAGCACCGGGTGCGCTTCCGCCAGATGCAGGTCTACGATCTCGCGGGCGTCGACGAGAAATACGACCTCGTCCTCTTCATGGGCGTTCTCTACCACCTCCGCTACCCGCTCCTGGGCCTCGACATCGTGGCCCGGCGGGTCGCGCGGCGGATGATCTTCCAGACCCTCACCTCTCCCGGCGAAGAGGTCTACGACGCTCCGGCGGACATGGACATCAACGAGCGCGAGCCGATGGAGGACCCGGGCTGGCCCCGCATGGCCTTCATCGAGCACCGGCTCGCGGGCGATCCCACGAACTGGTGGGCCCCGAACCACGCCTGTGTCGAGGCCATGCTGCGCTCGGCGGGCTTGAGCATCGTCGAGCGGCCGGGGCACGAGATCTACGTGTGCGAGCCCGGCCCGCCCAAGGAGGAGCTCGCCTGGATCGAAGACGAGATGCGAGCCGCGACGGGCCGGTCCTGACCTCGCGGCCTCTTCTTCCTCGTCTTTCCGATCTTCATCGACTTCTTTTCCTTCCGGCACGGATCTTGCGGAGTCCAGCCTTCTTGAGAGATCCGCCCTCCATCGTCGGGAGGGTGTGAGAAACACGAATAACAACAAGAGGAGGATCTCGTATGAAGCTCGAATCCCTGAAGGACCTTTACCTCGAACAGCTGAAGGACCTCTACAGCGCCGAGACGCAGCTCGTCGACGCGCTGCCGAAGATGGCCCAGGCGGCCACGTCTCCCGATCTCCGCAAGGCGTTCACCGAGCACCTGCGGCAGACCGAGGAGCAGGTGAATCGTTTGGAAAGGATTTTCAAGGACCTGGGTGAAAAGCCCACGGGCCACACGTGCGAGGGCATGAAGGGGCTCGTCAAGGAAGGCGAGGAGATGATCAAGATGAAGGGGGAGCCGGCGGTCCTGGACGCCGGGCTCATCGCCGCCGCGCAGCGGGTGGAGCACTATGAGATCGCGGGCTACGGCACGGTGCGCACCTACGCCGAGCTCCTCGGCCGCGACGAGCACGTCTCGCTCCTCGAGCGGACCCTCCAGGAAGAGGAGGACACCGACGAGAGGCTGACCGTTCTCGCCGAGAGCCACGTCAACGAGGAGGCGCTGGTCCGCTGAAACGGACCCCGCACTCTCGCCCCCCGGAGGGCTCAAGGCCCGCCGGGGGGTTTCCTTTGAAGTCCTGAAGTCGAGAGGAGGCACGATGGCGAGGGGAGCCGAGAAGAGGCCGGCCAGAAAGCTGGCGGCGAAAAAACCGGCGGCCCAAAAGGCGGCGGCGAAGAAGGAACCGGCAAAGAAAGAGGCTGCGAAGAGGGAGCCTGCGAAGAAAGAGGGCGGCAGGAAGGGATCTCTTCCCCCGCAGAAGCAGGAGCGCCAGCCGGGGATCGAGGCGGAGATGACGCCGCGGCCCAAGGCCGAGGACCGGGAGCAGAGGGGGAGCGGCAAGCTCGAAGGCAAGGTGGCGCTCATCTCGGGGGGCGACAGCGGGATCGGGCGCGCGGTGGCGATCGCCTACGCGAAAGAGGGGGCGGACATCGCCGTGCTCTATCTGGACGAGCACCAGGATGCCGAAGAGACCCGGCGGCTCATCGAGGAGAAGGGGCGGCGGTGCCTGACGATCGCCGGGGACGTGGGCGACGAGGGGTTCTGCCGGAAGGCGGTCGAGCGGACCGTGCGCGAGCTCGGGAGGCTGGACGTCCTGGTCAACAACGCGGCCGAGCAGCACGAGCAGAAGAGCCTCGAGGACATCAGCTCGGAGCAGCTCGAAAGGACGTTCCGCACCAACATCTTCGCCTACTTCTTCCTGGCCAAGGCGGCGCTCCCCCACCTGGGCGAGGGGGGCACGATCATCAACACGACCTCGGTGACCGCCTACCGGGGGAGCGGGCATCTCATCGACTACGCCTCGACCAAGGGGGCCATCGTAGCCTTCACGCGGTCGCTGGCGCAGAATCTGGCGGAGAGGAAGATCCGGGTCAACGGCGTGGCGCCGGGCCCGATCTGGACGCCGCTCATTCCGGCCTCCTTCGACGAGGAGAAGGTCCGGAGCTTCGGCCAGGACGTTCCCCTGGGGCGTCCGGGCCAGCCGGAAGAAGTGGCCCCCAGTTACGTGTTCTTAGCGTCGGATGACGCTTCGTACATGACCGGACAAGTGCTGCATCCAAACGGAGGCGAAATCATCAACGGGTAAGACAGCCAAGACAACCAGAGAGGGGGTTCGAGGATGCTGGCGAACATCGTCACCACGAATCACGACGAGATAAGGCGCTGGGCCGAACAGCGCGGAGGCAAGCCCGCCCGGGTGATCGGGGGACCGGAGGACGACGGGACGGGCGGGATTCGGATCGACTTTCCCGGCGAGATCGTCGGGGAAGAGGCGCTGGAAGAGATCAGTTGGACCGAGTTCTTCGAGAACTTTGAAAAGCAGAAGCTCGCGTTCTTCTACCAGGAAGAGGTCTGGGTCTGCTGAAGGTCCGTGGCCTGCGACCTCTCCCTCGGTCGCAGGCCACCGGCCCTACCCCCCGTTCTTGCCTTTCAACAGCTTCAACACCTGGGATTCGAGGCGGCGCAGGCCCCCCGAGCCGTCGTCGTCCCCGCCGGGCGAGTCGTCGACGGCGTCCTCCAGGACCTGCGGAAGCGAGCCGTCCACGAAGGCGTCGATCACCGCGGGGTGGACGTAGAACTTGCGGCAGATGGCCGGACGGTTGCCCAGGTCCGCCGAGACCCGCTTGACCACCTCGACGACGGCCTTGTTGGCCTCCTTTTCGTCGTCCAGGCATCCGATCTCCAGGAGTGCCGAGAGCGCGAGCACGGTGCCGCCCCAGGTGCGGAAGTCCTTGGCGGTGAAGTCCTCGCCCGTCGTCTCCTTGAGATAGGAGTTGACGTCCTCGGAGCTCACGCTCTGGCGCTCCCCCTCGTCGTCCAGGTACTGGAAGAGCTTCTGCCCGGGGATGTCGCGGCACTGCTTGACGATGCGGGCGAGGCGCCGGTCCTCTATCTCCACCTGGTGGTCCTTGCCGCTCTTGCCGCGGAACTCGAAGCGGAGCTTTGAGCCGGAGATGTCCACATGGCCGTCCTTCAAGGTCGTCAGGCCGAAGGAGTTGTTCTGGCGGGCGTACTCCTTGTTGCCCACGCGGATCAGCGTGGTTTCGAGGAGCTTGACGACGGCCGCCAGCACCTTCTCGCGGGTGAGGCCGCGGAGCGAGAGGTCGCTCTCCACCCGCTCGCGGATCTTCGGGAGCGCTTCGCCGAAGGCGACCATCCGGCCGAACTTGGTCTCGTCGCGCACCTCCCGCCAGTTGGTGTGGTAGCGGTACTGCTTGCGGCCCCGGGCGTCCCGGCCCGTGGCCTGGAGGTGGCCGTTGGGGCGGGGACAGATCCACACGTCCGTCCACGCCGGGGGGATCGCGAGCTTCCTGATCCTCTCGAGCTCCTTGGGGTCCTTGACCGTCTTGCCCTGCGGGTCGACGTAGCAGAACCCCTTCGGGCCGCACCGGCGGCGGCGGAGGCCCGGGATGTCGTCCGTCACGTAGCGCAGGCCCGCGGCCTTCGCGCTTTCGACCGGGTCGACGAAGACCGCCACGGTCAGGCCCGTGTCGATCGTTTCCGTTTCTTCAAGATTTCGTTCGATGGTTGCGGCTTGCATGTCACTCTTGCCCGGGTCGGGCCGATCCTCTGTGTAAGAAGCTCTCCGTTTCGCTCGGGTCCGGTCCGGTCCGGTCCGAAATCCGCCGCTCACCGGCCCCCGCGGGCCTCCTCTTCTGCATCGCGCGTGCCCACCGCGTGCCCGCCGATTGTCCTAAGTTGAAGCTCTGCCGGAGTTTGCGGAAAGGTCCCGGAGAGGCCCGGAGGAGGGGCTTCCCGAGGAGTGGCAAGTGGCATGCAACCTGCAATTTCGGGGGCGCGACGTCTTGGTGGATTGCGTCACGTCATCGTCCTGAAACAGCGCACCGGCTCGCGGGCCGGGCTGCGAGAGCTTCTGAAATTCATTCAATTGTCGCCGCGAGGGCTCACCCGCCACGACGTCTTCTGGTGGGCGGACCGCTTTCTCGCCGTAGCGCTTCAAGGTCAACCGGCCGACCTCTCGCAGGCCGAATCGCGGGGCCGCTCCTGACGCTCTCCTCCCGGGAGAGCGCCTCTTGGCCGGTCCTTTTTCGTCGTCGTCGTTTTCGCTGAAGTCTTTTTGGGATGGGACGCTCCGGACGGACCCGGTCGCGGAAATCCTTGCACGGGGGCGGTCAAGCCTTTATAAATACCGCCTTCGCCGCCGGACCGCGGCTTCGAGCGGTCTTTGAGAGCCGGAGCGCATCGATGGAGCACGAGCCATGAACGCCGTGGAAATGAACCGACTGAACAGCTCGTCGGGCGCGACGGATGAAGATCCGGCCGGAGCCCTGGAGGCGGGGGTGCTCGCGGTCTCGGAAGAGGGCGGGGTCCGCTTTGCCGACCGGCGGGCCCTGGCCCTCCTGGGGGTCGCCGACGGATTCGAGCTGGAGCGCCTCTGGGCCGGGCTCTCGCCCCGCCTGGAGGAGGCCGGCCTCAAGTGGCAGGGGCCGGAGGGAGAGGCCTCGCGCGCCACGCTCGCCCTGCCCGTGCCGGGCGAGTCCGAGCCCGGGGTGGGAGCGGGCGAGGCGGCGGCGCCCGGAGAGCGCCGCCTGTCCTTCGACCTGCGCCGCGACATCGCGGGGGGCGGCGTGCTCCTCGTCCAAAAGTTGGAGGTCGACAAGGCCCGGGAGGCCGACCTGCGCCTCGTCGCGCAGATGCGCTCCGTGGCGCAGATCTCGCCCTCCGTGGCCCACGACCTCCGGGCGCCGATCAACGCCATGGTCTTCAACATCGAGATCCTGAAGGAGACGATCGCCTCCGGGCGCGGCGCCGAGCCGGGCGGGCGCGAGCGGCAGCTCCGCTACGTCAACGTCTTGAAAGAGGAGCTGACGCGGCTCCACAAGTCGTTAGAGATCTTCCTCTCCTTCATCTCGCCCCGGAGCGACCGGGACGAGACGTTCGACTTCCGGGAGCTCACCGAGGAGCTTTCGTCCCTCCTGATCGCCCCGGCGCGCAAGCAGCAGGTCCAGGTGACCCCCGAGCTGCCGGCGGGGAAGATCCAGGTGGCGGGCAACCGTTACTACCTCCGCCAGGCGCTGCTCCATCTGGCGCTCGCCGCCCTGGAGGGGGTTCCCCGCCAGGGGACGCTCGTGGTCCGGCTCGAGCGGCAGGACGGGCGGGCCCGGGCGCGGATCTTCGGCCGGCCGGGCGCCGAGAGCCCCCCGGCCGAGACGGCCGCGGAGCCGCCGGGGTTCGACATCCGCCCCACGGCGGGCGGGACCCTCGCCCGGCTCTGGGTGGCGCGGGAGATCTTCGCCGCCCACGGCGGCGAGGCGCGGGCGGTAGGCCCTTCCGGCATCGAGACCGGGGCTCTCCAGGCATATGAGGTAGAATTGACAATCTCGGAAGACCTCGGTTCTGAGAACAAGGAGTGAGGAGTCCATGCCACACGCACTCGCGGTTGACGACGATCCCAATTTCCTCTCAGCCCTCGCTGAGTTGATCGAGGGACAGGGATTCACGACCAACACCGCGTGCACCTTGCGCGATGCCCGGGCTCAGGTGAGCCACAAGATCCCCGACGTGGCACTGGTCGACCTCTACCTGCCCGATGGGAGCGGTATCGATCTCCTGAAGGACCTGGAGCTCGGCGCCTCGACCGAGGTCGTGCTGATGACGGGCCACGCGGATGTCGAAAGCGCGGTCCAGGCCCTGCGCCTGGGGGCGAGCGACTACCTCACCAAGCCGCTCGACATCGGCCGGCTCAAAAGCATCCTCGCGAACGTGGCGAGCGTGCAGCCCTCCCCGGCGGTCGCGGCGCCCGTCGAGGGCGAGAACCGGGAGATCGGCCGGCTGGGCCTGCTGCTCGGGGCCTCGTCCCCGATGCAGGCCCTCTACGAGATGCTCACCCGGGTCGCCCCGACCGACGCCTCGGTCTTCCTGATCGGCGAGAGCGGCACCGGCAAGGACCTCGCGGCGCAGACCCTCCACCAGCTCTCCCGGCGGACGCGGGCGCCCTTCCTGCCCTTGAACTGCGGCGCCATCTCGCCGACGCTCATCGAGAGCGAGCTCTTCGGCCACGAGCGCGGCAGCTTCACCGGCGCGGCCCGGCGGCACAAGGGGTACTTCGAGCGCGCCCACATGGGCACGCTGTTCCTGGACGAGATCACCGAGATGCCGATCGAGCTCCAGGTGAAGCTCCTCCGGGTGTTGGAGACCGGCACCGTGGCCCGCATCGGCGGCGACCAGCCGGTCGAGGTGGACGTGCGGGTGGTGGCCGCCACCAACCGCGATCCCCAGAAGGCCGTTTCGGAAGGCAAGCTCCGCGAGGATCTCCTCTACCGGTTGCAGGTGTTCCCGATCCACATGCCGCCGCTTCGCGAGCGCGGCGAGGACGTGGAGCTCCTGGCCGACTACTTCCTCTCCCAGTTGAACGAGCGCCAGGGGACCGGCAAGGTGTTCACCGAGGATTCCATGGAGCGCCTGAAGGCGCACACCTGGCCGGGCAACGTGCGCGAGCTCAAGAACGTCGTCCACCGGGCCTTCATCATGGCGGACGCCGAGATCCTCGCCCGCAACCTGCCCCGCGAGCTGGACACCGACTCCCAGCGCACCCTCTACGCCGAGATCGGCACGACGCTCCGCGACGTGAAGAGCCGGCTGATCGCGGCGACCCTCGATTTCTCCGGCGGGGACGAGGGGAAGGCCGCGGGCCTGCTGGGGATCAGCCCGGAGGCCCTGCACAAACACCTCCATGGACAGGGGGACGAGGATGAGCCGCCGCCGGAAGCCGGC
>DATHUD010000650.1:0-2084 GCA_035462575.1 Thermoanaerobaculia bacterium
CGCCTTCTCGAAGTCTCCTGCCTCCACGAGGAAGCAGAGCTGGCCGTGGACCGCCGAGAGGACGAGGCTGGGGTCGCGCTCTTCGTCAATTAGCTCCAAACCCTCTTTGAGGAGGCGCACGGCTTCTTCCGCGTCGCCTGCGTAACCTTTGTAGAGGCCCTGGCTGATGAGTGCGCGGCCGGCAAGATGATCGCTGCCCTTGGAAAGATGATAGTTGTGGATATAACCGAGGACTAGGCAAGCAAGCCCGAATTGACGACGATCCGCCGCAAGAGACGCCTGAAGATCCAGCAGCCGAATGCGCAGAGCGGCGTCACCGGTCCCATCGTTGTGCAGTCTGATCGCCCGATCAAAGCAGTCGAACGCCTCGTCAAGTTGGCCAGCAACGCGGCGAGCATTGCCGAGCTCGGCCAAGGCGCGGCATCGGAGATCCATTGCCTGTTTCACTCCGCGGGTCTTTGCGTCGAAGGCCTTCGCGACCCGCACAGCCGCCTGAGCAAGATCGATCATGCGGCTGTGATCCTCATGGCGAAGCGACCAACTCCTCTCGAGGAGTGCTTCGAAACGAGCTAGATGGCCGATTCCTTTGAGCGGCCTTTCGAGAGCCTCGAACCCTTTCATGTCCAGGATCGCTAGAGCCCGTTCGACCTCGCGTCGGTGTAGCTTCCTGTCGTGCTCAAGGGCGACGGCGAAGGCGCGGTCGATGGCCGTCTCATAGGCAGCAATCGCTTCCGGTGTCAACTCGACCTCTTCGCTCTCGTCCGGCAGAAGAGCCCCGAGAAAATGGGAGAGCGAAGTCAGGCAGGCCTCACAGGGTTCCTCCAAATGGAGGACGACCGAGCACAACCGCTCCGGAGACAGACGGCCTTCAGCCAGTGCCGCGAGATCCTCGCTGCTCAAGTGTTCGCTCACCTGTTCCTCCTTGGCGGGGAATTCTGGCACAAAGGGGAGTGTGCATGCCAGACTGGAAAGGTCACAAAGGACATCAAGGACAAAAAGGACAACGCCCTGGTGTCCTTGATGTCTTTTAAGTCCTTTATGTCCTTACTTCGGCTTTTCGGT
Organism: Thermoanaerobaculia bacterium; assembly: GCA_035462575.1. GTDB lineage: Bacteria > Acidobacteriota > Thermoanaerobaculia > Multivoradales > UBA5704 > DATARR01. Next base: position 1,063 of record DATHUD010000650.1, read on the forward strand.
TGGGCAGGCTCTTAGCCGTTGGGGTCGATCGCCATCCCCCTATCGCACTCCGTGCACGAGCTCGCCGTGGTCCCCCCGGCCTCCGGTCCTGGCGTGCCGTTGGGATCAATCCCCCCACCAAATTTCTCCCGCCGCGACTCCGGCCCCGCGACTCCCAGCACGCCGGCCACCCACTGCCAGGTCTGTTCGAGGAACCCCGGGGCCTTGCCGGCCCAGCGGCTCCGGCCGGCGGCCTCGGCCGGGCTGACGAAGGCCAGCGCGGCGACCAGGGCCCCGCCTACGAAAACGCGCCGAACGATTCGAGACATGTCATTCCTCCTTGGCGCGGAACAGCCGCCGGGCTCCCATAGCCCGGAGCGCCCGCGGATTCAACCTCTCCCGATTCCGGGACTCCAGTTTCGCAGGGAGGGAAGGATTTCTCACCCTCGAAGCCGGAGATCACCCCTCCTGTTTTGCCCGCCGGCCACGCCGCAGGTCCGGGTGCTCCATGGACGGGATGTTGTCGCGCTTGAGCGGAATAGGTCGAAGAATAGGCCAATTCGTCTGTGGTTAGATGCCGAAGATGTGTATTGGGCCAAGATGGGCATAGACGGCCCGTATGGATGCTCCGTAAGAATCCATGTAGGAAAACGAGCAGCAGAAATGTTGACGATCTGATGTATTATGGGCATCAATCGATGCCGATTGGGTTCTAGCCGATGAACAACCGAGGGGCGCGATTTTGGGGCGGGGGGCGCGTCCTTCGGGGGGCGCCCCCCGGTTCTTTGAAAACTGAATCCTGAATACCTTCCGCCGGGCAAGGCCAGCCCGGGCGGGAGGCTTCCCATCAAATCCCGCGCCCCGCCTTTCCGGGCGGGCGGGGCGCGCGGCCTGATATATAGGATCGTCTTCGAGGCTCAAGGGAGGCGCAGGTCGAGGGAAGAGCCCGTCGCGAGGTAGCCGGTTGCGCACCTGGCCCGGCTTTTCCAGGCTTCGAGCTCGTGGGGGGCCACGAGGGGCTCCGGAGCGCCCGCGCAGACCGT
>DATHUD010000651.1:0-3488 GCA_035462575.1 Thermoanaerobaculia bacterium
GAAGCTTCCACGCGCCGCAATGACCTTCCAACAGCACATCGAAGATTCCAGCTCCTCTCGAAGGCTCTGACGGCCTTCAGAGCTTTCCGGCGCCTCGCCGAAGCTTCCAGCAGCTCTCCGAAGATTCTGGCGCACCCCGGCATCTTCAGCATCTCGCCAAAGCTTCCAAGGCGCTCCCGACGCGGATGGCGGCCATCAACTCTTGAGCCGCCCGAGGACCGCAGGGCCCGTGAGCTCCCGGAGCGCATCTTTCCCGATCCACCGGGCCGTCGCATCGCCGGAGCCCGCCAGGCGGCGGGCGACTTCTGTGGCGGCGGCGTGGAGAGCTCGATTCCGCTTACCGATCGCACGGAGGGCCATGTTGACGGCCTTCTTGACGAAGTTGCGCTCGTCGCCGGATTCGCGCTCGATGAGCGCGAGCCCCTGGACGAACCGTTCGTCGGAGGCGGATTTGTCGTGCACGGTCAGGCTCCAGAGCAGCGCGAAAGCCGTGCGCTTCTCGAATTCCCGCGGGCTCCCGCTCCACTCGGTCACCTTGGTCCAGGCGTGCGGCGAGCGGTCGAAAAGGTTGAAGCTCATGGCATCGCAGAAGGCCCAGTTGTCGAATTCGCGGCACCACCGGTCCATCTGCGCCGACGTGAGCTCGGAGGGATCGCCGACGAAGGACGCGAGCATGCGCGCTTCGTAGACGCCGGTCTCCCAGAGAGCGGCGGCCAGCGCGTGGTCTTTCCCGAGGATTTTGCCGAGAGCCTTGATGTCCTTCATCGCGACCCCGTAGGCGTGGTCGGAAGGGATGGCGTAGCGCGACATCCCTTCGAGCGTGGCCCGGCTACTGTGGTGTTTCAGCCACGCGAGCGCCGAGCGGACGCGCTCTTCGAGCGGCTGAGCCCCTGCCGGCACAGCCGCTCCGACGCGTTCGCTCTTTTTCGATCTCACGGGTACCGAATTATGCCACGGGCAACCGAACGCCGCCCGCCCGGGCGAAGCTTCATCCGACTCGGGCCATGAGGCGCCAGGGTTCCAAACCGGTCCAAGAGGGTGTCTCAAAAGCTCAGGCCGCACCCCCCGCCCGGGCATGAATGCCCGGGCTACAAGAGCAGCGCCGGATGAATCCGGCTTCAAGAAGCGCGCGATGTTTGAAGTCCCCTTCAGGGGGCGCTGCCCTTGTAGCCCGGTGATTTATCGCCGGGCGGCTTTCGAGACACCCTCCAAGGGAAGGGGGTGGAGCCTCACGGCCAGGAGCGTGACAAGATAGCCCCAATGCGAAGCCCAAGATCCCTGTGGCCGCCGGCCTGGCAGGCTGGCCGTCTCCTCTTCGCCGTGGCGTTCCTCCTCCAGACGTCGGCCTGCACCATGGTCCGCTTCGACCAGCGCAGCGTCTACCGGTACGACCATCCCTCCGCCGTGGCCGACGACGCCTTCCGCCGCTCGCTCTCCGCCTTCGGCGCCGCCACGGTGGAAGGGAACCGCGTCGAAATCCTGAACAACGGCGACGAGATCGTTCCCGCGATGACCGGCGCGATCCGCGAGGCGAAATCGACGGTCAGCCTCGAGTCCTACATCTTCAAGGACGACCGGGCGGGCAAGATCCTGGCCGAGGCGCTGATGGAAGCTGCGCGGCGGGGCGTCGAGGTCCGCGTGCTGGTGGACGGCACGGGCAGCAAGTTCTCCGGGCCGCTCCTCGAGCGCATGCGGGGGGCAGGGGTCAAGACGGCCGTGTTCCGCCCGATCCGGCTGTGGAGCCTTCACAAGATCGTCCGGCGGACGCACCGCAAGATCCTGGTCGTGGACGGCACCGTGAGCTTCACCGGCGGCTTCTGCATCGCCGAGCAATGGCTCGGGGACGCGCGCAATCCGCAGGAGTGGCGAGACATGATGGTGCAGGTCACCGGGCCCGTCTCGGTGCAGATGCAGGCGATCTTCAGCGAGGGCTGGACCTTTGCGACCGGCGAGATCCTGGCCGGCGACAAGCTCTATCCGCGGATCGCTCCGGCGGGAGACGTCGCGGCGCAGGCGATCAAGATGTCGCGCGGCGACTCCTCCTCGCTCGCCGCGATGCTCTATTTCGTCGCGATCCGGTCGGCCCGCGAATCGATCCACATCCAGAACGCGTACTTCGTCCCCACCCGGCAGATCCGCGAGGCGCTCCAGGACGCGGCGCGGCGCGGTGTCGACGTGCGCATCACGGTCCCGGGCCGGCATATGGACCAGCCGCTGGTGCGCATGGCCTCGCGCCGTCACTACGGCGAGCTCCTCACCTCGGGCGTTCGAATCTTTGAGTACAACCGCACGATGATGCACACCAAGGCCAGCGTCATCGACGGCCTCTTCAGCACGGTCGGCTCGATCAACTTCGACGCGCGCTCCCTGCATGAAAACGCCGAAGCGAGCTTTTCCTTCTACGACCGCGATTTCGGGGCACGGCTCGAGGCCGTCTTCGCCGAGGACGAGAGGAGCAGCCGCGAAATCAGCTACGAGAGCTGGAAGAGGCGCGGCCTCGAACAACGCCTTGCCGAGATCGTTTCGAGCCTCTTCGAGCCGCTCTACTGACCCGGCCTCTGCGCAGGGACCGGCTTGACGCAGAGCGCCTGGTCCACAACCCCCGGAGCGCAGGAGGCGAGGAAGGGCGACCAGGAGGCGGGGTCGAGAGCCATCATCGATCCGCGCCAGGCACCGCTTTCGTCCCGCGCCAGCTCCAGATAGCCGAATTGCGCGACCGAGAACCCGGAGGCTGTCGCGCCGTCCACGGTCTGGGCGAAGGCGCCGACCGGGGGGTTGGGGTCTTCGACGACTCCGCTGTTGCCCACGACGAGCACGGGCGGGCGGCGGGCCGGGGCGGCGAAGGAGAGGGCTTCGAAGCGGTGCATGTGGCCGGCGAGGATCTGATCGAGCTTGGGAAGCAGGGCGTTTCCGGTCTCGCCGGAGAAAGCGCACTGGAGGGTCTGGTTGAGCTCTCCGTAGGGGAGCACGGCGCCGCTCTCCGGCTGGCCGTCACAGCCGTAGAGCGTCGCGCCCTCGTCCGCAATCCCCCAGATCGGCCGGTGCGTCATCAGCCAGGCGTTCTTGCCGCGGAGCCGCTTCGTTGCCGCGGTGAGTTGGCGCCGGTAGACGTCGGTGTAGCCCGGCAACTGGTCGCAGGCGTTCGCGGAGTCGAGCACCAGCAGATCGAGGTCGCCCAGGTGGAGCACCTGGGGCTCGACGAACTGGAGATGCGGCAGGGCCGGCCCCGCGCCGTCCTGCGACGGGCAGGCGAGTTGCCGGCCTCCCCCTTCGGGCAGATCCGAGCTTGCGTCCAGGAAGTAGAACCAGCCGGGGCCCGCGTGGCTGCACAGCTCGTGATTGCCGCGCGCGAAGACCCAGGGCGCGGCGGAGAGGAGGTCGCCGGCCGGCTCAAAGAAATCCAGCCACCAGGCTTCCCAGGTGTCGGCATCCTTGTTGCCCGTGCTGTTCTGGCTGTAGTAGGGGCCCGGGATCCCGCACTGCTCCGA
>DATHUD010000652.1:0-7189 GCA_035462575.1 Thermoanaerobaculia bacterium
GAAGAGGGGGAGGTTGGCCTCGACGCCGCGGCGGCGGGGGATGGGAATCCCCTCGGGCGGCTCGTAGACGGCGTTGAAGGCGGCTCCCGCGAGAGCCTCGGGCTGCGGCGGAGAGCCGGCCTTCTGACGGAAGAAGTAGCCGAGGACGACATTACCGGCCCGGCGGATCGATTCGGCGAGCGCACGGTCGTCCCCCGAGAGATCGATGTCTGCGTCCTTGAGGGAGGGTTCGGAGAAGACGATATCCAGCGCGATGACCCGGGCGCCGTCCGCCTTCAGCCGGTCGATCAGCCGGGCCATGTGGGTGCGGCGCCAGGGCCAGCGGCCGACGCCGTCGATGCCGGTCTCGTCGATGTCGACGATCATGATCCGCGGGTCGGCCGGCCGGGGGCCGCGGAGCCGCATCAGAAGATCGGTCGCCACCAGCTCGACGGGCCGGAGCCAGCCTTGGAGGAGGAGGGCTAAAAGAGCGGCGGCGAGGCCGAGGCCCAGGGCGGGTTTCATCGCCTCGCCACTTGGCTCACCACGGGTTGCCTCCGGAGTCCCTGGGAACGACGCCCGGCTGCTCGGTGGGGTTGGTGGGGAAGAACCCGGTGTCCCGGCCCTGGCCGGTCAGCGGGGTTTCGGCGAAGGCCGTCTCCTGGGGCGGCGTGAAGGCCGGGCCTCCGGCCGAGGCGGTGAGGGTGGAGTCGCCCGGATCGATGGGGGCCGGCGGCGTGGGCGGCTGTCCGGGCGCGACGAACGTCCTCTGGCCGGCGGTGAGGACCACTTCGCCTCCCGCCTTGGAGGTGACGGTGACGGTCCCCTCCCGGACGGCGACGGTGGTGGCTCCGGTCGGCTCGTCCACGGCGACGGAGAAGTCGGTCCCCTTGACGCCGACGACCGCGGTGGGGGTGTCGACGGAGACCGCGCCGCTGAAGAGCTTGGAGAGGGCAAGGCGGATCGTGCCGGCCGCGACGGAGAGGGCGGAGTCGTTGCGGCCCGTGGCGCGGTCCACCGTGGCGCGGTCGATCGTCAGCTTGGTGCGGGCGCCCACGGTGAGGGCGCCCTGCGGGTCGAAGGTCATCCGGGTGCCGGAGTCGGCGCCGGTCTCGACGCGCAGGCCCAGGGCGATTGCGTTGCCCACGGCGAGCGGGCGGGGGGCGGCGCCGGGCGGGGTGCCGCGGACGTCGTTGCGCACGAGGACGACCTCGCCCACGTCCTGGGCGGAGAGGGACGCGGCCAGGAGGAGCGCGGCGAGGAGGAATGGAAGGGTTTTCGCAGTCTTCATGGTCGATCCTCCTAGAAGAGCCACTGGATGCCGAGGCCGGCGGTGGTGCGGTCGTAGTCGCGCTCCTCGAAGAAGGCGAGGCGCCGGAAGTCGGAGTCGCGGTCGGTCCAGCTCGCGCGCCCCACGAGGTACAGGCCGTGGGGGAGGCTCCAGGTGAGGGCGCCCGCGGCGCGCAGGGTGGTGTCCTCGAAGCCGGAGCCGGAGGCGGGCTCGAAGTCGTCCTGCCGGCGAGTGGCGGCGAGCTGGAGGGTCAGGCTTTTCGAGAGGGGGAGGACGAGCTCCGCGGTGCCCCCGAGGGTCGTGACGTCGCCCGCGATGCCGCCGTCCTCTTCGCTGCGGAGGACGCCCACGCGCAGGGAGCGGTCCCGGCGGCCGAGGTAGAAGATCTGGGAGACGGAGGCGGAGAGGACGTCGGACTCGGCCTGGCCGTCCAGCAGGTCGCGGCTCTGGGCGTCGATTTCTACCTGGGTGGCGGTCTTGACCGTCTCCCGGAAGGTGAAGGAGAGGGCCGCCTGGTCCACCTGGATCAGGGGATCGCCGTCGAGCTCGGTTTCGCCGGTCCCCACCTGGAAGAGGAGCGCGGTGCGGCTGTGGCCGAAGGGGACGCGGCTGAAGCCGAGGGGGCCGGTGAGGAAGCCTTGAGGGTCCGAGCCCCAGGCGAGCTGGAGAGCTCCCCTCCACTGGGTCTCATCGAGGAAGTCCAGGTCCGAGAAGCGGGCGGCCTTGGCCTCGCCGACCAGCCCCAGGCTCCAGCCGGCGCGGCCGTAGAAGGGGTAGACCGCGGCCCGGAGGTCGAGATTGGCGACCTCGTCGTCCGGCACGTCAAAGAAGGCCCCGACCCCGGGGATCGAAGCGACGGCCCCTTCCGGCATCAGCAGCGGATTCGAGTCCTGGCCGTAGGAGGCGCCCGCCCGGAGGTCGAAGCGGGGCTGGTCGCGCAGGGCGAGAAGGCCGCCGAAGCCCGGGGCGGCCACGGCCTCGCCGGTGCGGGCCTGGTTGCGCCGGGCCACAGCCAGCCACTCGCGGGCCTCGGCGTGGTCCGGGTCTGCGGCCACGGCCTCCTCGAAGCGGCGGACGGCCTCGCTCCAGTCCCCCTGGTTATAGGCGCGGACGCCGTAGGTGAAGGCCACCTCGGCGTCGGCGGTGCTCCGCTGGGCGGCGAGGGCGGCCGGCAGCGCGAGGAGGAGAAGGAGGAGGACGGCTGAACGTCGTTTCGTTTTCGTCATGGGAGCCCCTGGATCTGCTTCCGGAGCTGGGCGAGCTGACCCGTGAAGCGGTCGGGTTTCCATTCGTAGGGATTCTCGAGCGTGCGGTTCAACCGCTCGAGGGTGGAGGGCAGACCGGTGCGGGCGAGCCGCGGGTTCCGGTCGAGGAGGTCGCCGGTCAGCGAGTGGAGCGCGAGGTACGCCTGCTCGGCGGACTGGCGGTCGGCGCCCGCGAGAAAGTCGGCGTCGCCCGAGATGGCGAGGAGGAGCCGGCGGACTTGGGCGTCATCCCACGGCGACCTTTCGAGGGCGGGGAGCACGCCCGCGAGGTTGCGGCTCATCCGCTCGGCGGTGGCGGCCACCTCGGCGGGGGGCGTGCCGATCCGCGCCACCTTGCGGGCGAGCTCGCGGACATCGGCGTCCATCGCGCTTTTCGCCTCGGGGTCCACCTCGGCCACGAGGTGGCGCAGCACGGCCCAGCGCGCGGGGCTCCAGCGCGGAAGACCCGGCCGGTCGTCATAGCGGATCTTCTTCCAGCGCTCCTCGGCGAGCGAGTGGTGGCAGGCGTCGCAGCTCATCTCGGAAAACTCGGGCCAGCGCGAATTGCGGGCGCGGTGGGCGAGGAGGTCGAGCCCCTGGCGGAACGAGGCGGCCTGCCCCACGGCCCAGGCGCGGGCGCCGTGGGTGTCGCGGAGCGGCGTCCAGTGCGGGGGCATCGAGCCGGTGTAGTTGTCCAGCTCGAAGACGAGCTCGGGGTGGCCGGCGGCGATCAGGTCGTGGTCCACGGCCTTCGAGCCGTCCCCCTGGTGGCAGGAGAGGCAGAGCCGGGAGCGGACGGAGAGGTCGCGCAGGTCGGTCATTCCGGCCTCGACGGACTGGCGGTGGCCCCAGTCTTCCGCCGCGTGGGTGCGCACCCAGCCGGAGGCCGGGCCGTGGCAGGCCTCGCAGGAGATGCCGTCCTCGACGTCGATGCGGTTCACCTGGAGGCTCTCCGGCACGGCGAAGGCGTGGCAGTCGAGGCAGAGCCGGGTCTCGGCCGGGGGCGTTTCAAGCTGGAGGTTTTTCGCGATCGTTTTCGAGCGCGGGTCGAAGAGGACCTGGAAGGCGCGCGAGGCGTGAGGGTCCTTCTTCAGCCAGGTGAAGTACTCGTTCTGGAGCACGTCGAAGGTCCGGCGCGGGCGGACGCTCCCGTGGCAGTTGCTTGTGCCGCACGAGGGGGCGCCCACGTAGAGCCCGGAGCGGACCGGCTCGGGCGGCGGCGTCTCCTGGGTGCGGCTCGGGCCGGGCAGGAGGGCGAGGCCCAGGGCGGCGGCCAGATAGAGGAGGTTCCGGGCTCTCGTCACGGTCTGCCCTCCACCGGGGGACCCGGGGGAACGTCGCGCACGGTGTACAGGCGGCCCCCGCGGAGGTAGAGGCGCTGCATCTCCGGGAGGAGGAAGGGGCGCGAGCCCAGGCGGTTGAAGACGCTCACCTGGTTGCCGCTCTCGTCCGCGGCGCGGTCGCGGTCGAGCCCCTTGGAGAGCGCCACGGCCGGGCCGTGGGTCTTCTTGCGGGCGATCAGCCGCGGTGCAGGGCGGGGGGAGAAGCCGAGATAGCCCGGCACCGTTTCCGGCGAGGTGAGCTGGACCACGGCGAGGCCGTTTTCGCCGTCCGCCACGTAGGCGAAGAGGCTCGCGTTGGTCGAGCCGACTTTGACGTCCCGGGTGTCGCGCAGGCCGCCGTCCGCATTCCAGAGCCGGTCGAGCCGCGGCTCTTCCGGCTTTTCGACGTCGACGATCGCCATCCCCTTCTCCCCGGCCGCCACGTAGGCGTAGGTGCGGGCCACGTAGACGCTCTTTCCCGCGAAGCCGGAGACCCGGGCAACGCGGCGGGGGGCGGCCGGGTCGGTCACGTCCACCACCGCGAGGCCGTCTGAGTCCGCCACGAAGGCGTAGCGGAACTGGACGGCGACGGCCGTGGGCTCGCGGAAGCCTTCGAGGGTCGCGGCGATCCGGGGCGAGAGGGGCGCCGCCGCGTCGATCACCACCAGCCGGCCGCGGGCGAGCACGTAGATCCAGTTGCCGGCGACCGTAAGGTTTTCCGCGCCGGTGAGCGCGCCTCCTGGATTGAAGGTCGCGGCGCGCTTCACGAAGTTGTTCTCCGGGTTGCCGTCGGTCAGCGTCGTCACGTCGATCACCACGAGCCCCTCCTCGCGGTCGGAGACGAAGGCGTAGTCGTAGATGGGCGCGAGCGGCTGCTCCAGGTTCGCGGGGTTCCCCCGGCGCCGGGCGACCGGCATGGTGGTGGGGAGCGCCACGGCCGTGGCCCAGCGGGTGCGCACGAAGGTCCGCTGGCCGAGCGGCGAGACCGGGGCGGTGACGATCCGCTCGGAGAAATCCTTGTTGTCCACGTTCGCCACGTCGAAGACCTCGAAGCCTTCGGGGCCCTTGGCCGTGAAGAGATATTCGCCGCGGAGCTGGAGGCTCCGGACCTCGCCGCCGCCGTGATGGTGGTGGGCGGTTTCGAGCTCCCGGCCGCGTTTCTCGTGGGCGCTGAAGAGGTCCGGGAAGGCGAGCCGGTGGAGGTAGCTTCCGATCACGGCCTGCGGCTCCTCCCACTCGGTGACGGCGACCGCTTCGAGCCCGTCCTCCCCTTCGGCCACCCAGGCGAAGCGGCCGAGGAAGTTGACGAAGTTCGTGCCCTGGGTGAGGAGCTGGGCCATCCAGGCGTTGTTGTCGCCCGTGTCGGAAACATGGCAGTCGGTGCAGGTCTTCGTCTCGCGGCCGCGCACCGTGTGCGGCACGTGGGGGTTGAACGCCTGGCTGCTGAAGCCCGGGGCCGAGATCGGCGGCTGCTGCACGTAGAAGCGCTGGCGGTTGGCGTTGGTCGACGAGAGCACCAGGGCGGAGGAGGAGCGGACCGGCGCGATCCGGTTCCCCTTCACCTTGCCGTTCAACCCCAGCATGTAGGCGTCGGTGCGGATGACCTGGGGGTTGTACGAGGCGTAGTTGCGGGTCGTACCCCCTTCGTAGTGCTGCACCTCGGACTTGACGTTCGCCTCCTGCGGGAGGTGGCAGCCGGAGCACGAGGTGGCCCACGCGGAGTGGCAGGTGTAGCACGTCATCCGGGAGTCGGCGTGGGCGAGGGCGGCGTCGCCCGCCGGCACCGGTCCCCAGGTCGTGCCGTCGCGCTGGATCGTCTTCGCGAGGCGCGACTTCTCGCTGTAGTGGGGCCGGCCCGGGGTGATCGTGTCTTTCACCTGGACGACCTCCCATTCGAGGTCCGGCTCGATCATGGAGCGCTGGAGCAGGCGGTCGCCGCGCCAGACGAAGCGCTTCCTTCCCGAGGGCGTCGTGCCGAGCGAGAGGTCGGTGCCGCCCGGCGGGGCGGCCGGGCCGGAGGTCTTGAGCGTCGCTTTCGAGCGGACGGTGCCGTGGCAGTCCTCGCAGCCGATCTCCAGGGCGTTGCCGTACTCGCCGTGGAGGAGTCCGTCGCCGTGGCTGTCCTGCGAGAAGTGGCAGTCCACGCAGTGCATCCCCTTTTCGAGGTGGATGTCTTTCAGGTGGACGGCGCGGTCGAAGCGGTCCGGATCCTCGAACGGGACGGTCTTGCCCTCGGAGTCGAGGAGGTTGCCCTTCCTGTCCTGGAGGAAGACGGCGCGGAAGATCCAGCCGTGGCCGTGGTAGTCGGCGAAGCGGGTGTGCTTCAACGTGGGGTTCAACTCCGAGACGCGGGCGAGGAAGCCCGGATCGCTCCACAGCCCGCGCACGGCCGCGCCCTCGGGGTTCCGGTCCAGGCTCGCCCGGCGCTCGGCGGCGGTGGGGTTTTTCGCCACGGCCGGCCAGAGGGCCTCGCCGTCGGTCTCGTAGTCCCACATGGTGTAGCCCAGATAGGTGTTCACGAACGAGTTCGGCTGGTGCATGTGGCAGGACATGCACTGGCTCGTGGGCACGGCCCGGGTGAAGGCGTGGCGGATCGGGTGGCCCGGCTCGCCGCGCGGGATCGTGGGATCGCCCGTGGCGCTCATCCCGAGGTGCCCGGAGGCGGCCCAGGGGCCGGAGTGGGCCGGGTCGCGGTCGTTCGCGTAGACCACGTGGCAGCCGGTGCAGCCGCTCGACCGGAAGTCGCCCGGATGGTCGTTCGTCCCCAGGAAGGAGAGGTGCGGGTCGTTCAGCCGCGTCTTGTGCAGGTTGATGATCGCCGGGCTGATGCGCAGGCCCGTGCCCGGGCCGCGGTTGGACAGGCGGATGTCCGGCCGGCCGGCCTCCTCCTGCGGGTTGGGGTTGCCGATTTCGGGGAAGGAGGAGGGCTGGAGCAGGCCGCCCCGCTCGAAGGCGCGGAAGTACTCGCCCGGCTGCGTGATCTCCCAGCGCGGCAGCGGATAGAGCCCGGGCAGGCCGCCTCGGGCGATCTGCTCCGGGGTGAGCGGCCCCGGCGCGATCCTTTGCGGCCGGCCGTCCGGCCCGTAGCTCTCGCCCAGGAAGGTGGCCTTGAAGTTGAGAATGCCGTTGGCGTAGGCCGCCGCCCCCCAGAAGATGCTGGAGGTCGTCATCGGGCTCTTCATCACCCGGTTCACCTGCTCCTGGTGGCAGGGGCCGCAGGTCTCCTGCGCCACCCGGAGGTCCCCGGGGTTGATGAAGCGGACGAATTCGGGGGACTCCTCGAGCAGCAGCGTGTAGGTGCGCTCCGGGTTGGCCGACGTGGGCCAGCGCTCGGGGAAGAGAGGATGGACGTG
>DATHUD010000653.1:0-3595 GCA_035462575.1 Thermoanaerobaculia bacterium
AAGTCGAGAGGCTGCGCGCCACTGATGCGGACGAAGTGCTGCTCTCTCGCCTCGACTGCAGCGATGACTCGTGCCGAGTGAGCTTCCGACGCCAGAAGCCTGGGGGAGAGGTTCTGGCCGCAATCGCATCGTTTGAAGTCCAGACTGCTGTCGAGAACGCTCACCAGCTCGCAGAGGCAGTGCGGGTCAATCTGGAGCAGGCTTATCCCGATCATCCTGTCAGGCCGGGATCGCCCGGCGGTAAGGTGAGGCGCGAGGATTATTCCGCCTATATCGAGATTCAGCGCAAAGTAGACACAGGCAAGCTCGTTGGCGGCGAGGAGCTTGAGCGGCTGGACGATTTGCTGCAGACATCGCCTGGTCTCGTCGGCGCGTATGAGCTGGCCGCGGGCATCGCACGCAACCAAAGGGACCTCGACCGCGCCTTCTACTACGCTGTAAAGGCCGAGAAGATCGCACCCTACGATCCGCGTCCTCTGTTCACAAGGTTTCGTATTGAGATCAAGCAGAACCAGCTCGATGCAGCGGGTGCAACGCTGGATCGTTTCGCTGACTTGGCGCCTGCCGACATCCGCGTGGCGAGAGCCGAGGCCGAGTTGCTGGTAGCGGAGGGAGAGTTGGAGAAGGCCAGGCATCTGAGGCAGAAGGTTGTCCAGAGGCGGCCTACTTGGCGCCACATTCTCGAGCTGGCGACGTTGGAGCTAAGTCTGGGTGCCCGTGAAGATGCTCGGCGGCGTCTTACGGACCTGCTGAAAGCGCGGCCGAATAACCACTATGTACTAGAGAGTCTGGCAATGCTGGAAGTGACCTCCGGAGACCTGGGGCGCGCCGCTGCTCTGTACGAGAGGCTGATCCGTATCCAGCCGACGCTCCCGTATCTGACGAATCTCGGCTTCGTTCGGTATCTCCTCGGCGACTACTCCGCGGCCGCCGCAGCTTATCGTCAAGCTCTCGACTTAAGTCCTGGTCACATGCAGGCCCGCTTCAACCTGGCCACCGCGCTCGAAGCACAAGGTGACCTGAACGAGGCGCACTCTCTATTTCTCGCCCTGGAGAAGGAGCTTGCTGCTACCTCTTCGCTTGATGTACAAACCCGCATGCTGCATGCCCAGTGTCTTGCACGGTTGGGCCGACGGAGCGACGCAGCCCGTCTCGCCGATGAGGTTCTCAAGCAGAGGCCGGAAGACGTCCATGTCCTCCATCAGGCTGCACAGCTCTATGCGTTCTTGGGAGACCGCTACTCGGCCCTCTTCTACACCAAGCTGGCCCTGGAGAAGGGCCTTCGGCGGGAATGGTTCACGATCCCCGGCTTCAGGCCCCTCAAGGGTGATCAGGAATTTCAGACCCTCCTGGACACCGCTCCGGTCGCTAGGGCTACGGGCTAGCGCTGTTGGTAGTGGTCCTAGTACCTGTATTTGGTGGCCCCGTTGGGGGTACGACAGTGCCGAATCTGCCGTCGAAGGAGCCTACCTGGAAAACTCTGGTTGGCCACTTGAGCAAGTGGCCTTGGGCGTCGCGTACGACGTAGATATAGAGACCAAACGGTGCACTTGGATCAAGAGTACCGAGAACCCCAGAGTGTAAGGTTGTAGTGGTAAAAGGGCTTACTCTGTTGGTGGGGAAATTATTGTCCGCCGGAAGGCATGTTACGAACTCTACGCGTAGTTCTCGATTCAGGGGATCTACGAAGGTCCAGGTCACCTCCGTGTCCTCTGGCTTAAGCGCCACAGGGTTTTCACCAGACAGATCGTCTCCGGTCACAGTTACGATGATGTTACGCATGTTCGGCTCTCCTTTCTCTTCCTGGTTCGTCAGCCAACAGTATCGCTGACCTGTATAGACGCAGGTCCGCCGCAAAAGCGGCCACCCGAAGTCTCCTGATTCAGGGGGCAGGAATCAAATACCTTCTTTTGAATACTGAGAATTGACTTCTGGAGTGAGTACGCGTAGGACCCGCCTGGATAAGACATGGGCGAACCCTCCCCCGGATTGGGCGAAGCCGATCCCGAACGGAGGGAAGGCTCCCCTGAGCGGGTACGCGCCCGTACCCGTTCGGGGGAAGCTTGTACCCGTTGCGGGCGACGCTCGTCCCATAGGTACAGCCCCGTACCTGCTCGGGGGAGCCTTCCCCTGTTCGACGCGGCGGTTGCCCCCAGCGGGTACGGGCCCGTACCTGTTCGGGGGAGACGCGTACCCGCTCGGGCGAGCCTTCCCCCGTTCGGTACGGCGTTCGCCCCCGCCGCCCGGGAATGAAAGAAGCCACCCGGCAGGGTGGCTCCAGTGCGCCGGAAGGTGGCGTTTCGGATCAGAAATCGAGGGTGCCGACGGCGGTGACCTCGAAGGCCCCGGTCATCAGGTTCTGCAGCACCACGAAGTCCCCGGTGCCGCTCGCCGCCTCGAATCGGCCTGTGCCTCCGATGAAACGGAAGACTCCGCTGCCGATCCCGGTCGTCACGTCCAGCGAGCCGTCTTCAATCAGAGCCTCGAGCTTGTCGCCGTTGGCCGCCGTGAAGGTCGCATGGCCCGTGGCCAGCACGACCGTGGGGTTGTTCGCGTCGGGGGCGAAGCTCAACTCGCCGACCTCGGTCAGCAGGCCCAGATGGGTCGCCCGGCCCGAGGCGTTGATCACGCCGTCGATCACGGTCCCCGATCCGCTCAGGCTGAAGGGGCGCTCGATGGCCGCCGCCGGGAAAGACGCCGTCAGCAGGACGGCCAGCATCAGGGTGAAAGTTTTGAGATATCGGTTCATGGAAATGCCCTCCTTTATATGACTCGTCCAAAGCAGTTTTATCTGTCATCGCAGGCCCTTCGCCTGCGTCTGGGAGATGGAACGTTTTCGAACGAGCGATTCCCTCACCCTCCGAGCTTGATAGGGGGATTCTCGAGGATTTCCAAGCCCCGGGAGGGGCGCAGGCGTAAAGCCTGGCGCTTTAGCGCCAGGAAAGGAGATCCCCCTTTTCTCACAAGTCCCGAAGGGACGCAGGCATGGGCCTGGCGCTTTCAGCGCCAGGATGACGGCCGATCTTCCTGGAGCCCAGAAGCCGCCACGGTCTGAAGACCTGCGGAACGCCTGCGTCCCTTGGGGACTTATAGGATCAGGGGGGGACGCCGACCTGGCGTTGAAACGCCAGGCTTTATTCCTGTGCCCCTGCGGGGCGGGGAAATCACCCGCTGGGATGCGATAAGATCCCGTTGCGAACCTTGAATTCGGATCGGATGGGAAACGTCATGCCCGGGAAAGCGGTCTTCATCAGCTACAGCCACGACTCGGAAGAGCACCGGGAGAAGGTTCTGGCGCTCGCCGAGCGGCTGCGTGAGGACGGCCTGGATGCCCGGCTCGACCAGTACGTGGAGGGCACGCCCGAGCAGGGTTGGCCGCGCTGGATGCTCGACCAGCTCGACGAGGCGAAGTTCGTCCTGGTCGTGTGTACGGAAACCTACTACCGCCGGTTCCGAGGTCACGAAGTGCCCGGGCGAGGCAAGGGGGCCGACTGGGAAGGAGCGCTGATCACCCAAGAGATCTACGATTCCAGGAGCCGGACGGTGAAATTCGTGCCGGTGATGATTGCGGCGGGGCAGGAGCGCTTCATCCCCG
>DATHUD010000654.1:0-7548 GCA_035462575.1 Thermoanaerobaculia bacterium
CGCGCCGGCCTTGTTGCCGGCGAGGAGGAAGGTGTAGCGGGTCTCGTCTGCCTTGGGTGCGGCGGGCGGGGTCGAGGCGCAGCGGGTCAGGGCGAGGCCGGCGAGAAGGGTGAGCGCCAGGGCGCGGGTGTTTTTCATGAAGGGTCCCTCCTGAGAGGGCTTTATCGTACTCCGGGAGGAGGGACTAACACGGACAAACACGGACGGACACAGACCAGCAAGGGCTCGAAGGACAACAGCGCTGTCCTTGAAAGTCCGTGTCGGTCCGTGTCGGTCCGTGTTGGACGCCCCTCGCCCCTCGCCCTTCGCCCTTCGGAGCCCGCCCCTACTCGCTCGGGGGATACATGCTCAGCAGCCCCCTGAGACGATCGAGGGGAATCGTGCCGGTCTCCCGGACGGGAACCGTCACGGCTCCCAGCATGGGGACGTCGAAGCGGAAATCGGCGTCCAGCGCGTAGTCGGGCCGGCCGCGGCGGCCTTCGAAGCTCCGGATGACCCGGAAGAGATCCTGGTAGCGGATGGTCACGGGGAGCTCCACCCGGCTCTCGCCGGAGGCTTCGATGCGGGTGCGCTCGGCGCGCCGGCCGTCCATGAGCTGCTCGCCGTTCAGGCGGAGGCGGTAGCCCACCTGGTCGAGCACCAGGGCCACGGCGTTGGGGTTGTCCACCTCGAACTCGAAGACCAGCTCGGCGGCCGTCAGGTGG
Source organism: Thermoanaerobaculia bacterium (assembly GCA_035462575.1). Taxonomy (GTDB): domain Bacteria; phylum Acidobacteriota; class Thermoanaerobaculia; order Multivoradales; family UBA5704; genus DATARR01. Next base: position 705 of record DATHUD010000654.1, read on the forward strand.
GTTTCGGCCACGCGGACGTTGGTGATGTTCACCTGGGGACGCTCCAGGGTCCTCCCCAGGCCCGCGCAGGCGGAGAGAGCGGCCAGGGACAAAAGCGCAACGGCGGCAAGGCCGGTTCGGGAAAAATCTCGTCGGTTCATATCCGGTTCCTTTCCGGACCGTCTCGCGGCCCGCGATCCGGTAAGCGCAAGATCCGTGCCGCCAGACTTTCCCCTGTCTGGCCTTCTGGCTGTCCCTCCGGGAGGACGCTACCAGTCGACGCGGAGCTTCAGGCGGAGGTCGCGCTTCTTGTCCCGGTAGAGGAGGAAGCCCTCGCGGCGGCCGTGGAGGTAGAGGTCGCGGAGGATCTCGACGTCTTTGCGGCAATATTCCCGGACGAGGTCGAGCCGCCCCTGGCGGACCCATTCGAGGGACTGGAGACCGTCGGCGGACTTGGGGTACCCAAGAGTCTCCAGGGCGAGATGGCCCATTCCGACCCGGAAGCCGAGCCGGGAGTGGAGATCCTCCAGGAGGTCCAGGGTGGGGAGGGTGCGGGAGTAGTCCTCCCCCGTGTAGCCGGAGAGGACCTTGTAGTCGAACCGCTTGATGTTGAAGCCGATCACCAGCGAGGCGGAGCGCAGGGCCTCGACCAGGCCGCGCACCTCGCTCTCCGGGAAGAGCTCGAAGCGCCCCTCTTCCAGGTGGCAGACGACGCCGATCGCGACCCCCATCCGGTGGGCGAAGCCCCAGCCGCCCACGTCCGCCGCCGAGCGGAGGGTTTCGATGTCGAAGAGGACGGTGCGGGGAGCACCTCCATTCGAAACCTCACCCCTCGGGGAGAGGGGGAGGATGGCTCGCTGGAGGATGGAGGGCTCGGCGACGATGGGCACGTGCGCGGAGGTGCGGCGGCCGGGGAGTCGCGCGTGGCGGCGGTCGGGGGATGCGTATTCTTCCTCCCTCTGCGGCTCTGAAAACCGAGCGGGGTTGCCTTCGCCGGGGCCCTCACCTCCCCGGCCCTCCTCTCCCATCCTCCCGCCCACCGCCGGGAGAGGAGGGAGCTCCGGATTCTCCCGCAAGGGCTCCCTCTCCCGGTCGGCGGGAGGGGGCTGGGAGAGGGTTGGGGTGAGGGTCCGGGCGGCGGAGCCGTCCGGCTCCAGGGCCGCCAGGTTCACCGCCGGCTGATCCCCCCAGGGCACCACCGGCTCCTCCATCGCCAGCAGCAGCCGCAGCACCCGGGCGGCGCCCGGCTTGTCGAGCGGGCGGTTGCCGTTGCCGCACTTGGGGGACTGGACGCAGGAGGGGCAGCCGGTCTCGCAGGGGCAGCCTTCGATCAGCGTGCGCACCCGGCCGAGGAGGTCGGCCAGATCCTCGAAGCCGCGCGCGGCGATCCCCACGCCTCCGGGGTGGCCGTCGTAGATGAAGACGGCGCCGCTCCCGATCTGCGGGTGGAGGGGATAGGAGATGCCGCCGATGTCCCCCCGGTCGCAGAGGGCGAGGAGGGGGAAGAGCGAGATGCCGGCGTGCTCGGAGGCGTGGAGCGAGCCGAGGAAGTGCTCGCCCTGGCGGCGCAGGGTCTCCTCCGCCGCCTTGGGCGCGGCCCAGAAGAGGCCGACCGTTTCGAACTCCACGGGCGGGAGGTCGAGCGGAGTCTGGTCGATCACCTCCTGGCCGTGGATGCGCTTCCTCTCGAAGCCCACCACCCACTCGGTGACCTTCAGGCGGCCGAGCCAGGCGTGGAGCGGACCCTCGTGCCGCTCCTCCAGCACCTCCAGGATCTCGGTCTCCTTCTCGGTGAGCGGCGTCGTGAAGTAGTCGAGGTCCGCCTCGCGCGCCTTCACCCGCCGCTCCTCGCGCTCCAGCTCTTCGATGAGGTATTGCCGCCCCGCGTGGAGGTAGACCGCCCCGGGGTGGCACTCGTGGAGCACTCGGACGCCGTCCACGGTGCCGATGGTCCGGCCGCCCGCGAGGATGGCGAAGGTCTCGCCCGTCCCCCGGAGCGTCACGTAGCGCTGGGGCCTTCTGCGCAGGGAGAAGATCTCGTCCCCGTCCATGGCCGCGAGGAGGTGGCCCTGGCCGAGCAGCTTGTCGATCCGCGCCTCGTGGGGGGCGGTGTAGGTGCGGTCCTCGCCCGTCAACGGCATCTCCGCGGCGGCGCAGACGAGATGGGCCCGGGAGACGGGGTCGTTTTCCGGGTCCACGATCAGCCGCTCGCAGGGGCGCTCCAGGAACTGCTCGGGGTGATCGAGGAAATACTGGTCGAGCGCGTCGGGCATCGCGACCATCGCGGTGATCGACTCCTTGCCCGCGCGGCCCACGCGGCCCGAGCGCTGCCAAGTGGCCATCATGCTGCCGGGATAGCCCACGAGGATGCAGGCGTCCAATCCCCCCACGTCGATCCCCATCTCCAGGGCGGAGGTGGAGATGACGCCGTCGAGCTTCCCTTCGAAGAGCGCCTTTTCGATCCGCCGCCGCTCTTCGGCGAGAAACCCGGCGCGGTAGCTCGCCACGCGCTGGGCGAGCGCGGGCTCCTGGCGCCGCAGCCACGAGTAGAGGAGCTCGGTGATGCGCCGCGCCTTGGTGAAGACGATGGTTTTGAGCCCCGCCTTGACGCAGTGGATGAAGAGCTGGAGGGCGGCCGTGTACGGGCTCGCCTCGGGGCGGAAGAGAAGGAGGTGCCTCCCCTCGCGCGGCGCGCCCGACTCGGCGATCCAGTGGAAGGGGCGGCCGGTCAGCCGCTCGGCGAACTCGCCCGCGTTGGCGGCCGTGGCCGAGGAGGCCACGATCACCGGGTCTCCCCCCACGGAGCGGCAGAGGCGCAGCAGCCGCTGGAGCACGTGGTGGAAGTGGCTGCCGAAGATCCCGCGGTAGGTGTGGAGCTCGTCGAGCACGATCCAGCGCAGGTCGGCGAGGAACGGCCCCCAGCCCGTCCAGTGGCCGAGGATGCCCAGGTGGAGCATGTCCGGATTCGAGACCACGACGCGGGGGAAATTCTTGCGGATCGCCGTGCGCCTGGCCGCCGGCGTGTCGCCGTCGTAGATCTCGCACCCCGCGAGGTCCGGCGGGAGGCCCGCCTCTTCGGCGAGGCGCACGAGCTTGCCCCGCTGGTCCTGCCCCAGGGCTTTCAGGGGGAAGAGGAAGAGGCCGTGCCCCGATCCCCCGCGGATCGCCTCTTCGAGCGCCGGCACCTGGAAGACGAGCGACTTGCCCGACGCCGTGGGTGTCGTGATGAGGACGTTCTGCCCCCGCCGCACGGCCGCGATCCCCTCGGCCTGGTGGCTCCAGAGGCGCGGCACGCCCCCCCGGCCGAGCGCCCGGGACACGGGCTCGGGGAGCGGCGGATCGAGCTCGCCGTACACCGCCTCGTGCCCCGGCAGATGCGTCGCATAGACGATCTGCGCGCCGAGCTTGGCGTCCGCGCGGAGGTCGTCGACGAACGGGGTCAGGGACGACGGCGAGATCGCGGAAGCGGTTGCTGCATTACGGGGCATTACCGCCCCATCGTACCACGCCCGCTCAGAGCTCTTCCATGAGCCGCTGCCGCTTGGCCTCGTACTCCGGCTGGGAGATGAGGCCGTCGTCCAGGAGCCGCTTCAGGTCGCGGAGGCGGTCGGCCGCAGAGGGCGCCGCCGGGGCCGAAGCGAGGACGGGCGCGGGGTAGCGGCCGGCGCTTCTGTACTGCTCGGTCGCCGAGACGATGGCCCGCTTGAAGTCGAGCGGCCGGGAGATGTTCCTGAAGACGGCAGTGCCCGTCTCGCTCGCGGTGTCGATCATCACGTCCCCGAAGCCGAAGATCCGGCCCCAGACGCTCTGCTGGTGCTCGACGTTGTTGACCTTGTCGAGCCGCGAATCGACCGACCGCTTGTTCAGGATGCCCGTCTGCTGGATGACCCGGTGGTTGGTCAGCACGTACTCATTCGTGCGGAGCACGTAGCTCTTCCAGGCGAGCACGATCCCGAGGAGGGCGGCCACGATCAGGGCAGCGATCGTCCCCCAGCCCGGGACGCTTTCCACCACGGTCCCAATGAGGATTGCAGCCAGGATCGCCACACCCATCAGGACCGCCAGGGGGAACAGCGAGATGCGGCTCGTTTCGGCCCGGTAGAGGATCTCTTCGCCGGGCTGGAAGTGTTCCTCGACGCTCATGACGGTCTCCTCAGGTCTGGTACGGGACGATGCTATCGCACCCTTGCTTCCGGAAGACAAAAAAAGAGCCGCGGGGATCCGCGGCGGGAGGGTTGACGCACGAAAGAAGAGGCGCTCGAGAGGGGCGGAACGTTACAGATCCTGTCTGGCTCGCCGTTTGCACTAAGATTCAACTGCTTTGAGCCCAATGTCACAACGCCTCCTCGTCGTCTCGAACCGCCTTCCCATCGTCCTCGAAAAGAAGGACGGCGAATGGACCTTGAAGCCCGGGGCGGGCGGCCTGGTCTCCGCTCTCGCGCCCGTGCTCTCCCACCGGGGGGGCCTGTGGATCGGCTGGCCGGGCCTGCCTCTCGAGCGGGGCGGCGCGTGGGAAAAGGTGATGGAGGAAGGCTATCGGGAGCGCGGCTATGACCTCGTGCCGGTGCTGCTCTCGGAAGAGGAGGTCCAAGGCTTTTACGAGGGGTTTTCGAACGCCATCCTCTGGCCGCTGTTCCACGACCTCCTGGGGCGGTGCGACTTCAACCCGGCCTACTGGTACGCGTACCTGACCGTCAACCGCAAATTCGCGGACTCCGTGATCGAGCACAGCGACCCGGACGACTTCGTCTGGGTGCAGGACTACCAGCTCATCCACGTGGCCCAGGCCGTGCGCGAGAAGAACGAGGAGCGCCGGATCGGCTTCTTCCTCCACATCCCGTTCCCGCCGCTCGACATCTTCTTGAAGCTGCCGTGGCGGGGCGAGATCCTCTCCGCCCTCCTGGCCTACGACCTCCTGGGGTTCCAGACGCCGCGCGACACCCGGAACTTCCTCACCTGCATCCAGAACCTCCTGCCGGACGTGGAGATCGACGACTCGAGCCCCATCGCGGAGGTGCGGCTCGAAACGCGGACGGTGCGCGTGGGCTCCTTCCCCATCGGCATCGACTTCGAGTCCTTCGACGCGGCGGCCCGGGCCGAGGACGTGACGCGGAAGATGGAGGATCTGCGGCGGAGGATCGGCCCGCCCCACCTGATCGTGGGCGTCGACCGCCTGGACTACACCAAGGGCCTGCCGGAGCGGCTGGAGGCCTTCCGCAACGCCCTACAGCGCCACCCCGAGCTGCGCGAGAAGGAGGTCCTTTTCCCGGTCGTGGTCCCCAGCCGGGAGGCGGTGCCCGCGTACCAGGCGCTCAAGGCGATCGTCGAGCGGCTGGTCGGGGAGATCAACGGCCAGTTCTCCACGGCCGGCTGGGTGCCGGTGCAGTACCATTACAAGAGCCTGGTGCGCCAGGACCTCCTCGCCCTCTACCGCATGGCGCGGATCAGCTTCGTCACCTCGATCAAGGACGGCATGAACCTCGTCGCCAAGGAATTCTGCGCCTGCCAGGTGGACCGCTCCGGCGTGCTCGTGCTCTCCGAGTTCGCGGGCGCGGCGGCCCAGCTCCAGGAGGGGGCGCTCCTGGTCAACCCGCACGACATCGAGGGGATGGCGGACGCGCTCAAGGAAGCCTTCGACATGGACGAGGACGAGCGCCGGAGGCGGATGGACGCGATGCGCGAGATCGTCCGCGAGCAGGATATCTTCTGGTGGGTGGACTACTATCTGACCGCCGCCCTGGGGACCGTGCCGGACGACTTCCGCACGCCCCGGGAGTACCTGCCGCCCGTCGAGATCTACGAGAACCTTTAGTGAAGCGCCCCTCCGCCCTCGACCGCTGGGACGAGATCGCCGCCCGCCTCGCCGGCCGCCGTCCCGCCGTGTTCCTCGACTACGACGGCACCCTCTCCCCCATCGCCCCGCGCCCGGAGATGGCGACCCTGCCGGAGGAGACCCGCGAGGTGCTCTCCCGCCTCGCCCGGCGAGATCCGGTGGTGATCGTCTCCGGCCGTGGGCGCGAGGACGTGGCCGCGCTCGTGGGCCTCCCCGATCTCACCTACGCGGGCAGCCACGGCTTCGACATCGCCGGCCCCCCGCCCTCGCCCGGGGCCCCGCCGCTGCGCCTGGAGGTGGGCGACGGCGTCCCCGATCTCATCGACGAGGCCGCCCGTCGGCTGAAGCGCGACCTCGCCGGGATCGAAGGGCTCCTGATCGAGCCCAAGCGCTTCGCGGTCTCCATCCACTTCCGCCTGGTGGACGCGCAGGAGATCCCCCGGATTCAACAGGCCGTGGACGAGACGGCCGCCGCCCTTCCCGGCCTGCGCAAGTCCCACGGCAAGAAGCTCTTCGAGCTCCGCCCGGACCTCGACTGGGACAAGGGCAAGGCCCTCCTCTGGCTCCTCGAAACCCTGGGGCTCGACCGCCCCGGCATCGTTCCACTCTATCTGGGGGACGACCTGACGGACGAGGACGCCTTCGAGGCGATCGCCGGCCGGGGCGTGGGCGTCCTCGTCTCCGAGGAGCCGCGGGACACGGCGGCGGACTACTCTCTCCACGACACGGGCGAGGTGCGGGAGCTCCTGGAGCGGCTGGCGGACAGCGCTATGCTCTCCGCATGAAGATCCTCTACGGGGTGGTGGGCGAGGGGATGGGGCACGCCATGCGCTCGCGGGTGGTGCTGGAGCACCTGGTGTCCGCCGGGCACCACATCCACGTCATGGCGTCGAACCGGGCGGCGGACTTCCTTGCGGCGCGCTTTTCGGGGGTGACCCGCATCCACGGGCTCCACATCCTCTACGAGGAAAACCGGGTGAGGAAGAGCGCCACGCTCGTCTCGAACGTGCTCGCGGGCGCGGCCGGCCTGCC
>DATHUD010000655.1:0-1774 GCA_035462575.1 Thermoanaerobaculia bacterium
CTCTCCCGGCGGAAGGGGGGGCGGCTGGGAGAGGGTTGGGGTGAGGGTCCTCGGGTGGGGGCGAGCGCGCGAAGCCGGTCCGTGCTCCTCCTGGCCCTTTTTCTCCTCGCCGCCGCGCCCGCTCCCCGCGTCCTCGACAGCTTCGAGGACATCTCCAACTGGAAGACCGCGCCGTCGGACGGCGTCTCACTGAAGCTCTCGTCGGCTCCCGGCTTTGCCGGCAAGGCCCTGCGCCTTGACTTCGATTTCCATGGCGGCGCGGGGTACGCGGTTGCCCAAAAGCAGATGCCGATCGAGCTGCCGGAGAACTGGGAGCTCTCCTTTCGCATTCGGGGCGAGGCGCCGGTCAACAACCTCGAGGTGAAGCTCGTCGATCCTTCCGGCGAGAACGTCTGGTGGGTCAACAGGCGCGGCTACGAGTTTCCCCGCGAGTGGACACGGTTCCGCATTCGCAAACGTCACCTGGAGTTCGCCTGGGGGCCCGTCCGGGAAAAGGCGCTCCGCCGCGCGTCGGCGCTCGAATTCGCCGTCACGGCTGGAACAGGGGGAAAGGGAACCGTCCTTCTGGACGAGCTGACGCTGACCGAGCTGCCGCCGGACCGCCCCTACGACAGAACGCCTGAGGTGATTTCGAATCGCGAGGGAATCACGCTCGATTTCCTGATCGAACGCGAATACGGCGGCCTGGTGATCGATTGGGAGCCCGGGCGATCCGCGACGCGCTACGAGGTGCAGATCTCCGCGAACGGCAAGGACTGGGAGACCGTCCACAAGGTCGAAGGCGGCAACGGCGGGCGGGATTTCGTCTTCCTTCCCGAGACCGCCTCGCGGTACCTCCGCCTCCGCTACCTCGAAGGCTCCGGCGTCCCCAGGATCGACGTGAAGCCCCTGGAGTGGAGCGCCTCGCCGAACGCCTTCTTCCGCGCCATCGCCCAAGAAGCCCCGCGCGGCGCCTATCCCCGAGCCACCACGGGGGAGCAGGTGTACTGGACGCTCGTGGGCGTGAACAGCGATCCCGAGGAGGCGCTCTTCGACGAGGACGGCCGCCTGGAGCCGGGGAAAGGCGCCTTCTCCCTGGAGCCCTTCCTGGCGGTGGACGGCCGGCTCGTCACGTGGAAAGACGTGAAGAGCACGCCGTCTCTGCGGGATGGATACCTTCCCATTCCGTCCGTCGCGTGGGAGAGCGGCGACCTCGCCCTTACGATCACCCCCTTCGCCACAGGCGAGCGGGGGGCGTCGGCTCTCCACGCGCGCTACAAGGTCGAAAACCGAGGGAAGGTTGAGGCCCGGCCGCGTCTCTACGTGGCCCTTCGCCCCTTCCAGGTCAACCCGCCCTCGCAGTTTCTGAACACCGCGGGCGGTGTCGCGAAGGTTTCGCAGATCGCCTGGGACGGCCGCGAGGTCCGGGTCGATCAACGAAAGGTGATCCCCTCGACCGCGCCTTCGGCGTTCGGAGCCGCCACCTTCGATCAAGGAGAGATTGCCGAGCATCTCGCCGCCGGCCGGCTGCCGGAGCGCACGCGCGTCTCGGACCCGCTGGGCTGGGCCTCGGCGGCTCTGGCCTGGGATCTCCGGCTCGCGCCCGGAGAATCGAAAGAGATTTCCGTGGCGGTCCCCTTCCACGAAACACCTCCGGCGGGCGACCTCGAACAGGCCGCCCGAGCGTGGAAGGATGATCTGAACCGCGTCGAGATCCGTCTCCCGGCTCCCCTGACCGACACCGTCCGCAGCACTCTCGCCTACATCCTGATCAATCGGGACGGCCCCGCAATCC
>DATHUD010000656.1:0-3447 GCA_035462575.1 Thermoanaerobaculia bacterium
CTCCTAGCAACCTCGTACGCCCGGGACTCCACGATCTCGTGCCCCTCGGGGAGCACGCGCCGGAACCGCTCCTCTATCGCGTCCAGCCGCTTTTTGGGACTCCCCTTCCAGTGCTCGCGGCTCTCCCAGCGGACAACCAGGATCACCTCCGTATCCTCCTCGCCCAGCCAGACCTCCTTGCCGAGGAAGCCCGTCACCCGGGCGAGCCCCGTCGTCCAGATCTCCGCGTCTTTCTCTATATAGCGCTCGCGCAACCCAGGCCGCACCCGCACTCTCTGCCACTCGATGATCATCCGCCCTCCTTCCCCTTGGAAGAACACGTTGGCGTCGGCCCTAGAATTCCCTTCATGCGCCCCGCCACCCTCCTCCTCGTCCTCGCCTTCGCAGCGGGCTCCGTCCCGGGCGACCGCCGGGAGACACCCACGGGCGACGTCTGGGTGGAGATGGTGTCCGCCGGGAAAGATCTGCCTCGCGAAGGGGTCGGTCGAGGCGAGATCGAGGCGCCGCCGGAGCGGGTCTACCGGGCTCTCGTGGATGTGGCGCACTGGGAGGAGTTCGTGCCTTTCATGGACAAGTCCGACGCCCGCCCGCAGCCGGACGGCGCCATCCTCTCCGCCCAGCTCCTCACACTTCCCCGTCTTCTGGGCCGGCGCCACTACGAGGTGCGGGTGCGGCACCGCGTCGAAAAGGCACCCGCCGGCCGCGTCTGGCACGTGGACTGGACGTACGTCCCCGGCTCCGGGAACGTGGCCGGCCACCACGGCTCATGGACTCTCACCGCCCTCCCCGGAGGGAAAACCTGGGCCGTCTGCCGCCTGTTCACGGACCCGGGCGGTGCCATGCCCCACTGGTCCGTGGACCGGGGCACCTCCGCGACGGTCCCCTGGATTTTTCACGGCCTTCGGCAGCACATTCGCCGCTCCCGGTACGACTCGCCGTGAGGTAGAATTCCGGCCGTCCGCGATTGGAGAGAGTTTCGAAGTCCGTGACCCGGGTGTGTGGGCGATTCGGTCCGACGGGTGCGGAGCGCGCCTATGAGATTCATGAAAAAAAACGTCTTGTCCCTGGAAATCCACCTCGGAACCGAGCTCCACCGCCGCTCCCAGGAGCTGACCCGTGCGTGGCTGGACCGGCTCCTCGAGCGGCTGAACGTGCACCCGCGGCGGGTCTTCCCCTCGGAGACCCTGCTCAACCATATCCCCGAGGTCCTGAAGGCCATCTCGGACTACCTCTGCTCCGGCGGCGACCTGGGCTCCGAGCGGATCGTTCGCGACGAGCTCACCAAGCTCGCCCGCCTGCGCCGCGAGCAGGGCTACGACATCGACGAGATCCTGGCCGAGTTCGAGATCCTGGGCGACATCCTCTACGGCGCCCTGCGGGAGGAAGCGCGGACCTTCAAACGGAAAGTGTCGCCCGACTACGCCATCGAAGTCGCCGAGCGTCTCTACCGCGCCTTGACGGCGATCACCGCCATCACGGCCAGCACCTTCCGGGAAGAGGGCTTCCGGGACCGCCGGGAGCGGGCCCGCCTCCTCGGCAGCTTCGGCCGCGACCTGGCCCACGAGCTGCGCAACCGCCTGCACACCGCCGAGGTGGCCGTCCAGCTCCTCTCCAACAACGGCCTGCCGCCCGAGGCCCGGGAAAAGACCTTCCGCACCCTTCAGAACACTCTCCGCCGGATCAAGGGCGTGGCGGACGACGTGCACGCCCTGGCGATCGCCCAGGGGAGCGAAGAGACCGCCCAGGGCCGCCGCCTGTCGCTGCGCTCCCTCCTCCAGGAGACGGTGGAAGAGCTGGAGAGCATCGCGACCGACAAGGGGGTGCGGATCGAGGTCCAGGAGCCCGTCCCCGACGTCCAGGTCGACGCCACCCGGGTCGAGCTGGCGATCGTCAACCTGATCGGCAACGCCGTCAAATACTCGGACCCCGAGGAGACCGACCGCTGGGTCCGCGTCAGCGTCCAGCGCGACGACGGCGGCCACTGGTGCATCGCCGTCTCGGACAACGGCATGGGCATCCCCCCGAACATGCAGCCCCTGATCTTCGACCAGTTCGTGAGGGCCCACCCCGACATGGCCGACGGCACCGGCCTGGGCCTCTCGATCGCCAAAGAAGCCGTCGAGCAGATGGGAGGCCGCATCTGGCTCGAAAGCCAGCATGGCGAAGGCACGACCTTCTACTTCACCGTGCTGGACCCGCCGGAGGCGCGGACGGACTGAGCCACTCTCCCGGATGAATCTTGCATGCGCTCCAAGGGGTTGCCTTGACCCCGGATTCGGCGCATTGTTAAGGCAAGATCCAAAAAGGAGAAGATCATGAGCAGGGCCGACCTGAATCGCCTTCTGGGAGATCTCCAGAAGACACCCGATCTGCTGGAAGAGGCGAGGGGCGTAACCAAGGACCCCGAGGCGGCGGTCCGGTGGGCCGGCGCCAAGGGGTATGACCTCACAACGGAGGAGGTCGAGGAGCTGGTCGCGAGCGACCGCGAGCTGACGGATGACGAGCTCGAAGACGCCGCCGGCGGCGAAGATGCCTGGCCCCCTCCTGGTGGCGGCGGCTAGTCTGCTTTGCCCCCGACCTGCCGGGACTGGCTGTCCGTCCTCCGGCCGCACCTGACGGAACCCCTGTTCCCACAGCTCGCCGTGGATCGGCTTCTCTCCGTGGCTGGAGATCTTCCCGGCGACTCTCTGGGGGTTCTGGAAACACGCCTGGGCTCCGGCCCGGCGCAGGTCGACCTGTCGATCCGCCTCCTCGATTCGACCCAGGCCCGCCCCTTCCTCGCCCGCTGGCCCGAGGGGGTCCGCTCCGTCTGGCTGGAATTCGACCTGGACCGTAAGCCCGATCCCGTCCCTTGCGCGAAGCTCGATGCGGACGCCTCCCCGTCCTGGATCGCGGATTCTCTCCTCCCTCTCCTTCACGGGAGACCGCTCGCCGGGGGGCAACGCGACCGGTTTCTCTCCTGCCATCGCGAGATCCCGGCCCCCGGCCGCCTCCTCTACGTCTTCAGCCTGCTCCCGAGGGGGATCGACGCCGTGCGCATGGAGGTCTACGGACTGGGGATCAGCGGCGTCCAGAGCTTCCTGGGAAGGATCGCCCCCGACTCCGTGCCGCAGGTCTCAGAGATCGCGCCCCTCTTCGCCGGGGTCGAGCGCATCCACCTGTCCTTCGACATCGCACCGGAAGGAATCCTGCCCCGGATTGGCATTGAAGGCTCTTTTCCCCACCTGCCGCGTCGCGAGCCCCGATGGGCGGAGCTCTTCGGGAGACTGACCGAGCGGGGCTTCTGCTCGCCGGAGAACAGGGACGCCGGCCTCGCCTGGCCGGGGTACGAGACCTTCTGGACGGCCCCGGCCGTCTGGCCGGTGGAGGCCGTGGGAGCCCAGGGTTTCTGCGTTCGGGGACTGAGCCACGTGAAGGTGGTCTCGACGCCGGACCGGGAACCGGAGG
>DATHUD010000657.1:0-29540 GCA_035462575.1 Thermoanaerobaculia bacterium
AAGGACTGGACTCGACGCTCAAGATCCTCGGCCACAAGACGAAAAAGGGGATCGAGGTCGTCCGCGAGTACGACCGGACCCTCCCCCGGATCTGCGCCCACGGCAACGAGCTCAATCAGGTGTGGACCAACCTGATCGACAACGCGATCGATGCCATGGGGGAGACGGGGAAGCTCACGCTGCGCACCTCGAACCAGAAGGACTCCGCCGTCATCGAAGTCATCGACAACGGCCCCGGCATCCCGCCCGAGGTCCAGCGCCGCATGTTCGAGCCGTTCTTCACCACCAAGGGGCAGGGCAAAGGCACTGGCCTCGGGCTCGACATCGCCCGGCGCATCGTGAAGAACCGCCACCAGGGGGACATCCGCTTTGAGTCCCAGCCCGGCGAGACGCGGTTTGAGGTTTGGTTGCCGCTGGGGGCGGGGGAGATTGAGGGGTAAACGGACCGTATCGCCATTTCGCCCAGGGTTTTGCGCCAGGGTTGACGGTACCGCGGACGTTACCGATCTCCGTCGCCCAGGGTTTCCACCCTGGGCTATTCGAACAGCGCCGGGTAAACCGGCAACGCCCCTTAGGGCGTCGTCCGGTTAGCCCAGGGTGGAAACCCTGGTCGTACGAACCCTGGGCGGTGACGCTGGGCGTGGGAACCTACCCGATCTCCAGCCCCACCTCGTCGACATAGCACCACGACCAGTCCTCCCCCGGTTCGAGCGACCGCACGAGCGGGTGGCGGGTGGAGTGGAAATGCTTGGTCGCGTGCTTGTTCTTGGACGAATCGCAGCAGCCAACGTGCCCGCACGTCCAGCACATCCGCAGATGGACCCACGAGTCGCCTGTCTTCAGACACTCCTCACATCCGCGCGTCTTGGGATGCACCTTGTGGACCTGATCCAGGTGGGTGCAGATCTCCGCCATGGTCTGAAGCCTCCCGAGAAGGCGCCCATCGTTGGTTCGGTGGGGGCCGGGGGCGAGGCTTCACTGTAGCAAATCAATTCACCACCACCTCCTCCACCCCCCGCCGCGGCGTAACCTCCGGCTCCGGCCCATACCCCAACCGCAGAATCATCTGCGGGAACCCCGCCCGCCCGATCAGCCCAGACAACTGCGAGCGCAGCCCCGGCACCTCGACCGGCTGGTTCTGGAACGACGCCCAGACCCGCTCCACCCGGGCGCGCAGCAGCACCCGCGCGAGAGCCTGGCCGGCCGCGAGCCAGGCCGCCGGGGTGTCCTCCCCGGTGCCGAGCACGGCCACCACCGGAGCGCTCTCCACCAGCAGCCGATCCTTCTCGGCCTGCTTCTCGCCGAGGTCGAACGTCCGCACCACGAGCGGCCCGGCGTAGGAGGCCACGTCCTTCATCCCCATCGCGTAGCCCGGGATGCCGTCGTGGCTCCGGGTGCGGTTGTTGCGCGTCCACTCCGCGAGCTCCCGGCGGAAGGCCGCGTCGTGCCACTGGAGGCGGTCCCCCTCCGTGATGAGATCGGTCAGCGCGCTCCGGGTCCGCGAATCGTCCACGATCTGAAGCCACGCCCCCTCCTGCGCCGCCGCCGTGCGGAGCGTGGAGAGCAGCACGTCCGAAACCGCCCGGTCCGCGAAAGGCTGCCGGTTCGTCCGCCGCCGGGGGATCATGAGGAACAGAAGGTCCTCCGCGTTCGTGGCCTCATAGAGCTGTCCCAGCCGGACGCGGGCCAGCAGATCCGGCGTCCTCGGATCGGGGAGGATCTCCACCTCGCCCGCATGCCCGTAGTGGCGAATCGCGAGGCGCAGATGGAACAGGGCCGCCCCGCAACTGATCGCGAGCTCCCGCCCCTCCGGATCGATCACCGGCAGCGCCCGGCTCCGGTCCGCCCAGAGCTCCACGGTGTCGCGCTCGATCTTGAACCGCCACGGCTGCGTGTTGTGCCCCGACGGCGCGAGCACCGCGTAGCGCACGCAGAACTCCAGCCGCTCGGCCGTCCGCCCCGTCCACGGAAACTCGGCCTCGGCCACCTCCCACGGCGCCGTCCGTTCCAAAACCGAAGATCCCGGCATCATGTTCATCTGGGTATCCTCCTTCGAGCGTCACCCTAACCCCGGAATCCGAAAGGGGCCACGACCCGTCGGGTAGGAGGGACCGGGCCGGCGGACAGGGCGGAGGCTCCCCCGAAGGGTGGGCCGTTTCAGCCAGAAGGGGAAGAGCCGCCCCGAACGGGGCGAAGGCTCCGGCGAGCGGGGGAGACGCCACAACCAACGGGTAGAACCGCCGCACCCAACGGGTAGAAGCCCACACCCAACGGGTAGAAGCCCGCACCGAGCGGGTATGGACGCATACCTTCTCGGTGGAGGCCCCTACCCGTTCGGTGGAGACGTCGCCCCGAACAGGGAGAGGTCCGTACCCGCTGGGGGCGAGCACCGCACCCAACAGGTAGAGGCCCGTACCGAGTGGGTACGGGCGCGTACCCGTTCGGTAGAGAGGCATACCTGTTCGGTGGAGACGCCGTACCGGGTGGGTGGACGGCTGTACCCGTTCGGGGGAGCGTCTCCCCCTGTGACGCGAAGGCTCGGACCGGACGAGGGCGGGGACGGACCGTGGTTATACGCTCCCCTCCCCGTTTGTCTACGCCCCGCTGGGACTGGATTCGGGGGGCTCCCCCTGTTCCGCGATTTTCTTGAGCAGACTCTCCAGGTTCCTTCGTGCGATCCCGGTGTGGGGGTGGTCCGGCCCGAGGCTTCGCTCCCAGATCTCCAGCGCCTGCCTCATCAGCGGCTCGGCCTCCGACAGTCGGTTCGTGGCCTGAAGCAACTGGGCCAGGTTGTTGAGGTCTCTGGCGACGTTAGGATGATTCTCGCCGAAAGCGTTCTGGTCGATGTCGAGGGCGCGGCGCATCAGCGGCTCCGCCTCCGATAGACGGTTCGTGGCCTGAAGCAACGAAGCCAGGTTGTTGAGGTCTGTGGCGACGTCTGGGTGGTTCTCGCCGAAAGCGTTCTGGTCGATGTCGAGGGCGCGGCGCATCAGCGGTTCGGCCTCCGCCAGACGGTTCGTGGCCTGAAGCAACGAAGCCAGGTTGTTGAGGCGAATGGCGACTTTTGGGTGGTTCTCGCCGAAAGCGCTCTGGTCGATGGCGAGGGCGCGGTGCATCAGCGGCTCTGCCTCCGCCAGACGGTTCGTGTCCTGAAGCAACTGGGCCAGGTTGTTGAAGTGGATAGCGAGATTTGGGTGTTCCTCGCCAAGTGTTTCCTGGTGAATGGTGAGAGCCCGACGCATCAGCGGTTCAGCCTCTGGGTAGAGGCCCTTGGCGCTAAGTAGTTGCCCCAGATGATTCATTAGCCGTGCTGTGGGGTCTGAGATTCTGACCTGATCGGCTTGGCCAACCACCTCTGCCACATGCGGGCGGAGAACATCCCAGACTGGCCAAGAGCGAACGTTGCCCGGATCGGGTGGCGAGAAATCGTTGACCAGCCGCAACGACAACTCAATCCAATCCCGCCGCCGTTCCTTCGGAACCCGGGTCCGGAGCACTTCTTGGACCATTCGGTGAACGGTGAACATCCCATTGCTGAACGAGGCCATAGAGTAGGCGGCAAGATCCGCGAGGGCCTCGTCAACTGTTGTGGACTCGATTTCCTCTCCCGTTTGCGCGCAGAGACGCGCATCCGCCTCTTTGAGGATCTTTTCTCCTTCCTCAAACATCTCTACGGGAATCGGATCGGGTGCCAGATAGGCGGACAGGCGGAGGATGGATTTTGCGGTCAGGCAGAGTTGGTCGAAGGTGCTCTGCCAGGTCACCGCTACGGGAGCGGGGTACCGCATATGAGAGGCGTCATACCAGTCGAGGACCGTTTTGCGCTTTCCTTGCCAGTCTTTCAGGTACTTGGAGAACGAGATCCGCCGATGGTTGATGTACGCCGCCGCCTGTTCCAAAGCGAGGGGGAGACCGTCCAGAAGCGACGCGAGTTCACCGGCCTTTTCTGTGTCATCGGACCCCGAGGCGCGTTTCTGCTTGGTCCGGTCCAGGAGGTATCGGGTTGCCTCCTCCTGAGAGAGCTTTTCGATAGGACGCTCCTGAATCTCGGCAGGCCAGTTCGTACGCCGGGAAGTGATGAGGATGTGCCCGCCCTTGAGGGCCGGGAGGATCTCCAGGACCGCCTGCTCGGCTTCTTCGGTGTCCACGTTGTCCAGAATCAGGAGCCAACCGGGATTCTGCTGTAGCCAGCCGAAGACGGCGCGTATGATCTCCTCCTGAGGTTGGCCCGAAGAGATCGAGAGGCTCAGGGGGACCGCAAGGCCGGCTAGGCTGGCGTGAAGCGCTTCCGGGGATTCCGCTCGGACGAAGAGGGCGGCGTGATGCCGGTCCCCCGACCTCCAGGCGTATTCGACGGCCAGACGGGTTTTTCCGATCCCCCCAAGGCCGTGGATGGCCTGAGGTTGGACGATGGCTGTAGCGTGTCTCGACTGAAGGCTGGCGGCGAGGGATTGAAGGTCGGCGTCCCTTCCCTTTAGGAGATTCCCCATGGAGAGGAAGGGGAGGTTGTGGATTCTGCGGCTGGATGGCATGGACGGTTTCTCCCCAGTGATCCCCCAGAAGAGGCGGTTGATTCCGTCCGGGGTGATGCCGCTGCGGAGATCCACCCAGGTGTACCTCGTGAGGAAGGCGGGGAGTGTGAGATCGGCAGGAGCATCGGGGAGAGGGACGGGGATGATAGAAATCCCGCGCCTGACGCCCTCCATAAGGGCAACCTCCATCTCGGGGCGCTCCCACGGACCCAGACCGTTTTCTCCTACGAAGACGGCCACCGTCCGGGCGGTCTGGATCTGACGCTCAAGCTCCGGAATCCATGGCCGCCCCGGCACGAGCTCCCATTCGTCCAGCCAAACCTCAAGCCCCCGGTCCCGGAGCGCCTCGGCAATCTGGCGCACGGCGGGCTTGTCCTTGCTGTTGTGGCTCAGGAAGATGTCGAAGGTCTTGGCGGCCAGGGCGGATCTCCTCTCGATGTCCGTACAGCCCCTTCGGGCGACGTTCGGATAGCCCAGGGTGGAAACCCTGGGCTGGCTTGGGCCGGCTGGGCGACAATGGCGAACCGGTGGACCGCGAAACGGCAATCACGGCCCCCCGCGCGGGCCGTCCGCCCTGCCGCCCAGGGTTTCCACCCTGGGCTATCCGAACGTCGCCCCCTGACGGAGGCGAGCTGTCCCGGGTGGAGATCTCCAAGAGTTTATCAGCCGCTGGAGTCCGCCGAGGGAACAGGCCCGAAGGGCCGGAAGCGTACAGCCCGGGGCGTCAGCCCCGGGAAGGAGCCGCCCCACGAATTCATCAGCCCGGAACGGGCGGCAGCGGACCCTCGGGGAGGCGGTCTTCTGTCGCCCCTTCGGGGCTTTCCAGGGAGGTTCCGGTTTCCCGGGGCTGACGCCCCGGGCTGTATGCTTTCGGCCCTTCGGGCCTGGGTTGGATGAGCGGAAGGTCGGGCCGGCCTTGCGCCCCCGGCCTTCCTCGCGGGAGAATGGGGGGGCGCCAGCTCACCACGAAACCCCCGGCATGATCGACACCCTCCCCCAGCAGAAGGCGCTCCCGCATAGCGAGGAGTCGGAACGGGCCGTTCTCGGCGGCGTGATGCTGGATTCGACGATCCTGCCCACGATCTCGGGACGGCTGCGGGCGGAGGACTTCTACTCCGAGCGGCATCAGCTCCTCTATCAGGTGATGCTCGACCTGCAGGACGAGCAGGTGGAGATCGATCTGCGGACGCTTCAGGCGCGCCTGGAGCAGCGGGGGCAGTTCGAGATGGTGGGCGGGCTCGCGTATCTCTCCGGGCTCGACCTCGACCTGCCGGACATCGGGCGGATCGACACGTATGTGGAGATCGTCAAGGAGCGGTCCATCCGCCGGCGGCTCATCCAGATGTCCGGGCGGATCATCCGCGACTGCCTGGACGGGGGGGTCGAAGCCAAGGAGGCGCTCGGGCGGGCGGAGCAGTCGGTGCTCAGCCTGGGGGAGGAGGCGATCCAGCGCGGGTTCGCCCAGCTCGGCAACGTGCTCCACACGACGCTCGAGGAGCTGGAGGAGCGGCCGGGCACGATGCTCACGGGCGTGCCCACCGGGTTCATCGACTTCGACCGTTTGAGCCAGGGGCTGAACCGGGGGAACCTCATCATCATCGCGGGCCGCCCGGGCATGGGGAAGACCAGCTTCGCCCTGAACATGGCCCAGCACGTGACGATCCGCGAGAAAAAGACGGTGGGCATCTTCTCCCTGGAGATGAGCCAGCAGGAGCTGGCGCTCCGCATCCTCTGCTCGGAGGCGGACATCTCCTTCGGCCGCCTGCGCTCGAACCGGGTCTCCCAGAAGGAGTGGACGCGGATCATCCAGACCGTCCGCTCGATCGGCGACGCGCCGCTCTTCATCGACGACAGCCCGAACCCGTCGCTCCTGGAGCTCGCCTCGAAATCCCGGCGCTTGAAGGCCGAGCGCGGGCTTTCGGTCGTGATCGTCGACTACCTCCAGCTCATGCAGGCGGGCGGCAAGTACGAGAACCGCAACCTGGAAATCGCCGCGATCAGCCGCGGCCTGAAGCAGCTCGCCAAGGAGCTGGAGATTCCCGTGATCGCCCTCTCCCAGCTTTCCCGACAGCCGGAACGGCGGGGGAGCGACCATCGTCCGCAGCTCGCCGACCTTCGCGAGTCGGGATGCCTGGCCGGCGACACGCTGGTGACCTTGGCGGATTCCGGCGCCCGGGTTCCGATCCGGGACCTCACGGGCAAGGGCGATTTCGCGGTGTGGGCTGTGAACCCGGAGACGCTGAAGCTCGAGCGGGCTCTCGTGTCCCGGGCGTTTTCGACGGGCACGAAGCGCCTGTTCCGTCTGGAGACCCGCCTCGGCCAGAGCATCCGGGCCACGGCAAACCACAAGTTCCTGACGATCGACGGCTGGAAGAGGCTGGACGAGCTTCGCAAGGGCCAGCACGTTGCCCTGCCCCGGCTCGTTCCGACGCCGGCCGCGCAGACGATGTCGGACGCGGAGTTGGCTCTCCTGGGGCACCTGATCGGGGACGGCTGCGTGCTGCCGCGTCATGCCATCCAGTACACGACCCGGGAGGAGGATCTGGCGCAGACCGTCGCCGGGCTCGCGTCGGAAGTTTTCGGCTCGGAGGTGGCGCCACGGATCGTCAAGGAGCGCCGCTGGTTCCAGGTGTACCTCTCGTCGACCCGGCACCATACCCACAACCGCCGGAGCGCGGTTGCGGAGTGGCTCGACTCTCTAGGTGCGTGGGGCCTCCGATCCTATGAGAAGGACGTCCCCGCCAAGGTCTTCGAGCAGCCGGAGGCGGCCATAGGTCGGTTCCTCCGCCACCTGTGGGCGACGGACGGCTGCATCCGCGTGCCCCGGAACGGGAGAGGTTATCCGGCCCTCTACTACGCCACGAGCAGCCCGCGGCTGGCGAGGGACGTACAGGCTCTCCTGCTCCGGGTGGGGCTCCGGGGACGCGTCGAGAGGCATTCTCAGGGAGAGAAGGGCCGGGACCAGTTCCACGTCAAGGTCAGTGGGAAATCCCAGGTGCTCCGGTTTGCGGAGGTGGTCGGCGCGGTAGGCGCGTACAAGAGCTCGTCTCTCGAAGAGGCCCTGGCCTACGTGACGGCCCGTCCCGAGAACACCAACCGGGACGTGATCCCTCGCGAGGTCTGGGATCTGCACGTCAGACCCGCTATGCGGAGCAACGGGATCACACACCGGGCGCTCCACGCCGAGATCGGCACCGCCTATGCCGGGCTGACGATCTTCAAGCAGAACCTGAGCCGGGAGAGGGCCTTGCGCGTCGCGTTGGCTGCCGGAGCCGAGGCCCTCCGGACCCTGGCGGCGAGCGATCTCTACTGGGACCAGATCGTTTCCATTCAGGAGGAAGGGGACGAGGAGGTTTTCGACCTCACCGTCCCCGGCCCGCACAACTTCATCGCCAACGACCTCGTCGTCCACAACTCCATCGAGCAGGACGCCGACATGGTGGCCTTCATCTATCGCGATGAGGTCTACAGCCCCACGGACGAGAACAAGGGGCTCGCCGAGCTGATCATCGCCAAGCACAGGAACGGCGAGACGGGCACGGTGGACCTGGTGTTCCTGGGCGAGACCACGAGCTTCCGCAACCTGGACCGGCATGGCGGCGAACCCTCCGCACCGTTCTGAGGTCCCTCCCTCGCCGGAGACGGCGCCGGGGGTGGAGGATCTCGAGGCCGCCCTGCGCCCGGCGTGGGTGGATGTGGACCTGAGCGCGCTCGAGCACAACCTCGCGGCGATCCGCGGGCGGCTCGCGGGCTCGGAAGCGCGGTCCATGGCGGTGGTGAAGGCGGACGCCTACGGCCATGGCGCCGTGGGGGTGAGCCGGGTTCTGGAGGCGGCCGGGGTGGACTGGCTGGGCGTGGCGCTTCTCGAAGAGGGGGCGGAGATCCGGCGCGCGGGCGTCGAGATCCCCATCCTCGTGCTCGGCACGGCGCGGCCGGCGAAGATCGCCCTCTATCGCCACTACCGGTTGACGCCCACGATCTCCTCCATGGCGGAGCTGACCCTCTGGCGGGACTGGACGGCCGCGCAGCACAACCCGACGCAGATCCATCTCAAGGTGGACACAGGGATGGGCCGCCTGGGCGTCGCGATGGAGGAGGCGCCGCGGGCGCTGGAGATGATCCGCACGCACCCGCGCCTCGCGCTCGCGGGCATCCTCTCCCACTTCGGGGACGCGGACGTGCCGGGCAGCCCCAGGAACTTTACCCAGGAGGACCGCTTCGCGGAGGTGCTGGCGCTCCTCACCGCGGAGGAGCGGGAGAGCGTGATCGTCCACATGGCGAACAGCGCGGCGGCGCTCCACCGCCCGGCGAGCCGGCACGGCCTGGTGCGGCTGGGGATCGCGATCTACGGGATCGATCCGATCGACACGGTGCCGGACCTCCGGCCGGTGATGTCGGTGCGGGCGCGGATCGTCCACCTGAAAGAGGTGCCGGCGGGCACGGCCCTCTCCTACGGCGGGCGGACGGTGACGCAACGAAGAAGCCGGATCGCCGTAGTACCGGTAGGGTATGCGGACGGCTACTCCTGGCGGCTGACCGGCAAGGCCGAGGCGCTGGTGCGGGAACAACGGGTGCCGCTCGCGGGTTCCGTTACGATGGACATGACCCTCCTCGACGTGACCGACGCCGGGGCCGAGCTGGGAGATGAGGTGGTGCTGCTCGGACGGCAGGGGCATGAAGAGGTGACGGCGTCGGAGCTGGCCGGGCACGCGGGGACGATCTCGTGGGAGATCCTCTGCCACCTGGGGCTCCGGCTGCCGCGCCGCTATGTTCGGGAGGGACGGGTGGAAGAGCTGATGTCGCGGTTTTCGCGGGAGGACTCATGACGCTGCCGGGCCCGGTGGCGGGCTACTTCGAGCAGATGGGCCGTTTCGTCGACATGGTCGGCCGGGTGTTCGCGTGGACGCCGAGGCCGCCGTACGACGTGCGGGAGCTTTTCCGCCAGATGGTGAAGGTGGGGGTGAACTCCATCCCCGTCGTGCTGCTCACGGCCATGTTCACGGGCATGGTGCTGGCGCTCCAGACGTTCACGGTGCTCCAGCGCTTCAACGCCGAGAGCTTCGTGGGCTCGCTCGTGGCGCTGTCGATGGTGCGGGAGCTGTCGTCCGTGCTCTCCGGCCTGATCGTGGCCGGCCGCGCCGGCTCGGCCATGGGCGCGGAGCTGGGCACGATGCGGGTGACCGAGCAGATCGACGCCCTGGAGGTGATGGCGACCGACCCGGTCCACTACCTGGTGGTCCCCCGCGTCTGGGCGACGACGATCATGCTGCCTCTCCTCGTGGTAATGGGGAACGCCGTGGGTATCTTCGGCGGCTATCTCGTGTCCGTGGTGCTCATGGGCGCGAACCCGGTTTCCTACATCGAACGGACCTTCCAGTTCATGGACCTGAACGACCTCTTCTCGGGGCTCATCAAGGCGTCCGTGTTCGGCTTCCTGCTCGCCGTCATCGGCTGCCAGCAGGGCTTCTACACGACGGGCGGCGCGGAGGGCGTGGGGCGCTCGACCACGGCGGCCGTGGTGGTCGCGAGCATCGCCATCCTGATCTCGGACTTCTTTTTGACGAGGCTGCTGTTTTGATGCGAGCCGAGACCGCCCCCGCCCGGACCCTCACCACCCCGGCCCTCCTCTCCCAGCCTCCCGTCCATCCCCCGGGAGAGGAGGGAGACTGTAGGGTGCGCTGTGCGCACGAACACCCTCCTGCAAAGGCTCCCTCTCCCGGTCGGGGGACGGGAGGCTGGGAGAGGGTTGGGGTGAGGGCCCGGGAGGGGGGCCGATGACCGACGCCAAGATCCGGATCCGGGACCTGCGGAAGTCCTTCGGCCCCAAGGTGGTGCTCGACGGGTTGGACGTGGACGTCGCCCCGGCCGAGTCGCTGGTCGTGATCGGCGGCTCGGGCTCGGGCAAGAGCGTGCTGCTGAAGCACGTGATCGGGCTCTTGAAGCCGGATTCCGGGACGATCCAGGTGGACGGCACGGCGGTCGAGACGCTCGGCAACCGGGAGATCACCGAGTTCCGGCGCAAGTTCGGGATGTCGTTCCAGGAGGGGGCGCTCTTCGACTCGATGTCGGTGTGGCAGAACGTGGCCTTCCCCTTGCAGCGGTTGACGAAGATGTCCAAAGAGGAAATCAACGACCGGGTGGAGGAGTGCCTGGCCATGGTGCGCCTCGAGGGGGTGGGGGAGAAGCTCCCCTCGCAGCTCTCGGGCGGCATGCGCCGCCGGGTGGGCTTCGCCCGGGCCGTGGCCCACGAGCCGGAGATCCTCCTCTTCGACGAGCCCACGACGGGCCTGGACCCGGTGACCACGGCGCTCATCGACGAGGTCATCAAGGATCTGAACGACCGGTTGAAGACGACGACGCTCACCATCACCCACGACATGGAGAGCGCTTTCCGGATCGGCGACCGGATCGCCATGCTCCATCGCGGTAAAATCATCGCTTCGGCCCCGCCGGAAGAGTTCCGGCGGCTCGAAGACCCCCGGGTCCAGCAGTTCATCCATGGCCGGGCGGAAGGACCGCTGTCCGAGGACACTCCCGGCGGCGGGCCGCAGAACGCGGCGACAGCGGAGAACGCATGAAACCACTGATCAAGATCGGGGTCTTCGCGACCCTGTGTTTCGTTATTCTGGCGGTCCTCATCTGGCAGATCGAGGACTGGAACCCGTTCAAGCCGGAAGGCCGCCACGTCGACGCGATGTTCGACTCGGTCGCCGGCCTGGACAACAAGGCTTCGGTGCGCGTGGCCGGCGTGCGCGTGGGGGAGGTGGACGGCGTGGGCCTCGACGGGAACCGCGCGCGGGTGACGATCCGCCTGGATCAGCCGCTCCCGTTGACCGTGGGTACCATGGCCCGCGTCGCGAACCTCGGCCTTCTGGGGGAGAAGTACATCGAGATCGTCCCCGGGCCGGCGGACGCGCCGTTGCTCCCGCCGGACGCCGTGCTCCCCGGCGTCACGCCGCCCTCGATCGACGACGCCATGGCCAAGCTCTCGGACATCGGCGAGTCGATTCAGCAGGTGACCGGCGCGCTCGCGGGAGAGGACTTCGGGGGGAACATCAACCTCCTGGTGAAGGACATCCTGTTGACGAGCGCCGAGATCCGGGCCCTGGTCGCCGAGAACCGGGCGAACGTGGGCTCGACCATCCGCAACTTCGACCAGGTGGGCGCAACCCTCGCGACGGAGCTGCCGCGCCTCGCCGACCAGATGGACCGCGCGCTCACCCAGATCTCGACCCTCGTCGAGGAGAACCGGGGCAACGTCAGCGCCAGCACGGGCAACATCCGCGAGCTGACCACGAAGCTCCAGACCTCGGCCGACAACCTGAACGAGATCTCCGGCAAGCTCGCCCGCGGCGAGGGGACGCTCGGCAAGCTCATCAACGAGGACCAGGCCTACGACGAGGTGATCACGACGCTCGACAGCATCCAGGGCGGCGTCGAGACCCTGAGCGGCACGATCGGCGCGGTCAACAAGTTCAAGATCGACCTCGATCTGCAGGGATATCTCCGCGAGGGCGTGGGCACCGCGGGGATCCGCCAGGAGGAGGAGGACTCCGAATCGGTGACGAGCTTCCGCCTGGACATCGATCCCCAGGACGGCAAGCGCCTCTACCGCGCCGGCCTCGTCAGCAGCCCCTACGGCAAGCGGCGGGAGAAGACGGAGACGGTCACCGTCACCGGTCCGGACGGCATTCCGATGACGACCACCACCACCAAGGTGACCCGGGAGAGAACCTATGCCGCGACGGGTCTTTTCGGTTACCGCACGCCCCAGGACCTCCGTCTCTGGGCCGGCATCATCGAGAGCACGGGAGGCGCCCAGGTCGAGTATCCGCTCCCGCTCCTGGACCGCAAGCTCTGGCTCTCCATGGAGGCCTTCGACTTCAGCCGGGCGAACGACCTCTCCCCCCGCCTGCGCCTCATGGGGCGCTACCAGTTCCACCCCAACCTCTACCTGATCGGCGGCTACGACGACATCCTGGAAGAGGACTCGATCTTCCTGGGCGGCGGCATCCGCTGGACGGACGAGAACATCAAGGTTCTGCTGGGGTTGGCGGGCGGGGCGCTGGGGAATTAAAGAACACGGACGAGCACGGACCCACACGGACTGGCACGGACATCCGGCGCTTCTGTCCGTGGTAGTCCGTGCTCGTCCGTGTTCGTCCGTGCGGTCGTTTCCTACAACTCCGGCTCCCGCCCCGTGATCCGCCGGAACGCCTCCACATACCGGTCGAGCGTTCCCCGCACGACGTCCTCCGGCAGCCCCGGCGGCGGCGACTCCTTGTCCCAGCCGGTCTCGTCGAGCCAGTTCCTCACGTACTGCTTGTCGAAGGAGGCGGGCTCGGTGCCGGGGCTCCAGAAGGCGACCTCCCAGTAGCGGGAGGAGTCGGGGGTCAGGACCTCGTCGATAAGGAGGAGCTCGCCGGTGTCCAGGGCGTGGCCGAGCTCGAACTTGGTGTCGGCGAGGATCAGGTCGCGCTCCGCGGCGTGCGCGGCGCCCCGGCGGTAGAGGGCTAGGGTCAGGTCCCGCATCCCGGCGGCGAGGCCGGCTCCCACGGCGCGCTCGACGGTTTCGAAGTCCACGTTCTCGTCGTGCCCCTCTTCGGCCTTGGTGGCGGGGGTGAAGATCGGGTGGGGGAGGCGGCTCGCGCGGTCGAGGCCGGGCGGGAGGGGGATGCCGCAGACGGTGCCGCTCTTCCTGTACTCCCGGAAGCCGCTCCCCGCGAGGTACCCCCGGGCCACGCACTCGAAGGGGATGACCCGCGCCTTCCTCGCCAGCACGGCCCGGCCCCGGAGCGCGTCCGCAAAGGGGGCGAGGGCGGCGGGGAAGTCCTCGGGCTCGGTCGCGAGCAGGTGGTTGGGGATCACGTCCGCGAGCAGGCCGAACCAGAAGTTCGAGAGCTGGTTCAGGATCTTCCCCTTGCCGGGGATGCCCGGGCGCAGCACGTGGTCGTAGGCCGAGAGGCGGTCCGTCGCGACGATCAGCAGGGCCTCGCCCAGATCGTAGACGTCCCGCACCTTCCCCCGCCGGGGGAGCGGCAGACCGGGCAGCTCGCTCTGCCAGAGAGCTTCGTCCATCGCCGTCCTCCTGGTTTATAGCTTTTCAGCTATACTCGTCTACAGCAAATTCGTTTCAGGTACGCCCTAGGGCGTCGGCGAACTCCCTCTCGACGGCATTGGCGAGCCGCTCCCCGCGGATTTCGAGGAGGGTCCCCAGGTCGAGCGAGGCGCCGTCTACGATCTCATAAACCGCGAGCTTCTCGAGCCCTTTGAGATGCGCAAGGCCCAGTTTTCTCACGCCCATGGAGAGCGGCTCGCCCGCGTCTTCGAGGTCGATGACGGTGTAGTTGCGCTCGTTGTCCGAGCCGCGGTAGAGCCGCTTGCCCGGGCCGAGCTCGCGGTCGAGCTGGGCGATGAAGGGGCCTGTGGCGATCATGCCGTTGTTGTGGAGGGTGCCGTTGCGGTTGATGTAGGCGTAGAACTGGCGGGACTCCTCGCGCTTGTCGACGACGTCGACGTTCTTGTGGGAGAGCGGCGCGAAGAACTTGTGGACGGTCGCCTCGGGGTAGCCTTGAGCGACGAGCATGGTCTTGACCTCGTCGATCTCCTGGGTGGCCTTGCCGGTGGTGAGGCGCGAGAGCTCGACGAGGCCCGGGCCGAAGAACTCGTAGCGCTCGGGCTCGCCCGGCTGGCCGCTCCCCATGGGGATGAGGCGGTAGGCGCCGTGGTTCAACGCGATGCGCATGCCGCGGTCGAAGGGGAGCCCCTCGTTGACGGAGCGCACGTAGTGGCGCTGGATCTGGAGGGAGCAGAGGAGGAGGTTGGTCGCCTCGCGGCTCGAGTAGAAGGCGCCGTCGCCCAGGTACTTTTCGAGCTTCACCCGGTGGGTGAGCGCCAGGCGGTTGATCCAGCGCTGGAAGCGGAACATGAGGCGGAAGGCTTCGTCCTGGCTCGCGTTGCCGGCCCGGTGGAGGACGGAGAGGGTCTGCGAGAAGTCGCTGATGTCATAGATCATTCCGAAGCGCTCGACCCGCGGATCGACCACCCAGGGCTCCAGGAAGTCCATGGGGCGGGTGGCCGAGGAGAGGCGGACCTCCGCGGAGCCCCCTCGCCCGGCCGACGGATCGCGCGAGACGAGGTCGCCGTTCTTCATCGCGATGCCGACGAGCCGGCGGCGCAGCGAATGGATCAGCTCGAACTCCTTGAGCTTCAAGAGCAGACTCTCCCACACCTGCACGAAGACCGGCGGCAGCAGGCGGACCGGGTTGTAGCTCTTGAGCGTCGACAGGTACGCGGTGTAGCCGGGCCGGATCAGGAGGCCGTGCGAGTCGTTCCTGGGATCGGCGCGGAGGATGTGTTGGACGACGCTCTTGAGCTCGCGGTCGGTCGCGAGCTGCTCGGTGTGCCAGCGGGCGAGCTCCTCCAGGCGGCGGCGCAGGTCGCGGCCGTCGATGCGGAGCGAGCCGTTGAAGTAGCTCGTGAGCTCGGAGAGGTCGGGGCTGATGTGGTCCTCGGTCAAGAGGAGGACGTTGTCCCGCATCCGGGTGAGGAGACGGGGAAAGAGCTCCTCCTCGGCCTCTTCGGTCGCCCCCGCCACCTTCTGGACCAGGTCGTAGGTCGCGGAGAGGACCCGGTCGAGGAGCCGGTCGAGCACGCGGTACTTGATCTCGTCGCCATGGCGCCGGCCGATCTCGGTGTCCTGCCGCAGGATGCGCTTGGGGGTCTCCTTGAGCAGGCGGGCGAGGTCGAGCGAGTGCTGGAGCCAGAACACGGCCGGGTACTGGCGGCCGTAGCTCGACAGGGTCGCGTTTTCAACCGCCTTGGAGAGGAGGGCCAGGTACCTGTCCCAGGCCTGGCCGTGGGCCTTGCGGTCCAGGGTCTCCCGCCGGAGCACGGCGACCTGCACCGCCTCTTCAGCCTCCACGTACTGGCGCAGCGCGGCGCGCAGCGCCTCCATCCCTTCCGAGAGAAGAATGGGAAAACCCTGGATGGGTGTCGCGCTTTCGTCCTCCAGAAACACTGGTCGAGGGAGGGGGAGAGTCTTCTGGAAGTCGGGCAGCACGTGCCGGATCTCTTCGGGATCCGGCCGCAAGAAGTTGAAGGGACCCTGTAGCCATTGAAGCAGCGAAGTCGAATTCATGCTCGTGCTCGCGAACGAACCCTCGTTTCAGGCTGGATTGGAGCCGTTACGTATACCATACAGCCCCGGGACTCAACCATGCGGGACTCAACCCGGCGCTTCGAGCGCCCGGGAAGGTCTCCCTTTGTGTGCCGGGGGGGCGGGCGAGGCGCGCCTGTTAAACTTTCGCGCCTGGATTTTCTGGAGGAGAGATTCTCATGACGGATATCGCATCGGTTCATGTCGCCTCGCGGGAGCGGCCCGAGGCCGACCACCTGGTGGTCGGCTGTTTCGAGGGGGAGGCTCCCGACGTCTCCGGGCTCGCGGAAGGGGTCCGGGAGGCCATCGGGCGGCTCTCGGGGAGGACCGGATGGAGGGGAAAGGATGAGCAACTCGCCCAGACGGACACGGGGCCGGACAGCCCGGTGGTGTCCCTTCTGGGAATGGGGGCCAAGAAGGATCTGACGTACGCCAAGCTTTCACGCTGGATCTGCCGGCTCGCCGAGGACGCCCGGGTGAGCGGCGCGCGGCGGCTCGCCATCGTGGTCCCCGCCCACGCGGAGACGACGGGCGGAGCGGCGGAGCGGGTGCTCCGCGGCCTGGCGCTCTCGGTCTACCGCTACGACCGCTGGCAGAGCGAAGGCGGCAAGGGGAACGGGAACCGGCTGGAGTCCGTGGCGGTCGTGCCGCCCTCCGGCCAGGAGGAGGCCTACCGCGAGTCGCTCGCCCGGTCCCAGCCGGTGGCGGAGGCGGTCTCCTTCGTCCGCACCTTGGGCAACGCGCCGGCCAACGTGGCCACTCCCGCCTGGATGGAGGAGCGGGCGCGCGAGCTCGCGGAGAGCCGGGGTCTCGAGATCACCGTGCTGCAGACCGAGGAGCTCGAGAAACGGGGGATGGGCGGCCTCCTCGCGGTCGGCCTGGGAGCGGCTGTGCCCCCGCGCATGGTGCGCATCGACGTGGGAAAGGAGGGACCCGTCGTCGCCCTGGTCGGCAAGGGGATCACGTTCGACAGCGGCGGCATTTCGATCAAGCCGGCGGCGGACATGGACGACATGAAGTATGACAAGTGCGGCGCCTGCGCCGTCCTGGGCGTGGCCCAGGCGGTGGCCGACCTCGGCCTGCCGGTGCGCCTGAGGGTCTACGCGCCGTTCGCCGAGAACGCCCTCGGCAGCCGGGCCTACCGCCCGAGCGACATCCTGCGCTGCTACAACGGCAAGACCGTGGAGGTCACCAACACGGACTGCGAGGGGCGGTTGATCCTGGCGGACGCGCTCTCCTGGGCCGCGGAGGAGGAGCCGGAGGCCATCGTCGAGCTTTCGACGTTGACCGGCGCGTGCGTGGTGGCCCTGGGCAACCACGCGGGCGGCCTGTTCACGCCGGACGACGAGCTGGCCGGCGAGCTGGCCGCGGCGGCGGCCTCGGCCGGCGAGCGCCTCTGGCGGCTGCCTCTCTACCCCGAGTTCCTGGAGGAGATGAAGGGGACGCACGCGGACCTCAAGAACTGCTCCGGCCGCTGGGGAGGCGCGAACACGGCGGCCGCGTTCCTCTCCCAGTTCGTGGGCGAAACCCGGCGCTGGGCCCATCTGGACATCGCCGGCGTGGCCTACACCAAGAACGATCACAGCCCGTGCCCCGGCGCGACCGGCTTCGGGGTCGCGCTCACGGTCGACTGGCTGCGCCGCCTCCTCGGATAAGGGAGCCCTTGCCCGCGCCCCGGCCTCTCCCGACGCTGCTCGACGCGAAGACGATCGAGATCGCGTTCCCCCGGGCGGGGCGCTGGGTCCCGGTCGTCCGCGGCGTGTCGTTCGCCATCGGCAAGGGGGAGATCCTGGGGCTGGTGGGGGAGTCCGGCTCGGGCAAGAGCTTGACGGCCCTCTCGCTCCTCGGCCTGGTCCCGAAGGCGGCTCGGGTACGCGGCGAGGTCCGGCTCGAAGGCGTCTCAGGAAACCTCCTCACGCTCCCGGAGCCGGAGATGCGGCGGGTGCGCGGGGGGCGGATCGGGCTCGTGTTCCAGGAGCCGATGACGGCGTTCAACCCGGTCTACACGATCGGCTTCCAGGTGGCCGAGGCCGTCCGCGCCCACCGTCCGCTCTCCCGGCGGGCGGCGCGCGACGAGGCGGTCCGCCTGCTCGAAAGGGTGGCGCTGCCCGACGCCCGAAGGCGTCTGGACGACTATCCGCACCAGCTCTCGGGCGGGCAGCGCCAGCGGGCGATGATCGCCATGGCGTTGGCCGGTGGACCGGACCTGCTGCTGGCGGACGAGCCGACCACGGCGCTCGACGTGACGATCCAGGCGCAGATCCTGGAGCTTCTGGAGGCGCTGCGCACGGATCTCGGGCTCTCGGTCCTCCTCATCACCCACGACCTCGGGGTGGTGGCCGAGACCTGCGACCGCGTGCTGGTCATGCAGGCCGGGGAGATCGTGGAAGAGGCCGCGGTCGAAACGCTCTTCGCCGCGCCGGCCCATCCGTACACCCGGATGCTGCTCGCGGCCGTCCCCCGGCTGGGGGCCGTGGAAGCGCCATGACCGCCCTTCTCGAAACCGCCCTCCTCGAAGTCTCCGGCCTCTCGAAGGAGTTCCCGGTCCGGCGCGGTCTCTTCCAGCGCCGGCTCGGGGTCGTGCGGGCCGTGGACGCGGTGGATCTCACGGTCCGGCGCGGCGAGTGCCTGGCACTGGTGGGGGAGTCGGGGAGCGGCAAGACCACGCTCGGCCGCTGCGCCCTGCGGCTCGTCGAGCCCACGGCCGGCCGGATCCTGTTCGACGGCGAGGACCTCCTGGCGATCGAGGGCGGGGAGCTGCGCGCCCGGAGGCGCCGGTTCCAGATGGTGTTCCAGGATCCCTACGGCTCCCTCGATCCCCGCCAGCGGGTCGGATCGATCGTGGCCGAGCCCCTCACCATCCACACCTCTCTCGGCCGCGCCGCGAGACAGCAAAGGGTCGCGGAGCTGCTCAAGAGCGTCGAGCTCGCGCCCGAGCTTTCCAGGCGGTACCCGCACGAGCTCTCGGGTGGGCAGCGCCAGCGGGTGGGCATCGCCCGGGCGCTCGCGGCCGGGCCGGACCTTGTGGTTGCGGACGAGCCGGTCTCGTCGCTCGACGTGTCGGTGCGCGGGCAGATCCTGGACCTCCTGGCCGGCCTACAGGAGCGGCTGGGCCTGACGCTGCTCCTCATCTCGCACGACCTGGCCGCGGTCGAACGGCTGGCGGATCGGGTGGCGGTGATGTACCTTGGCCGCATTGTGGAGATCGGCGGCCGGGACGATGTGCTCCGGAGGCCCCGGCATCCGTATACCGTAAGCTTGCTCTCGGCGGTCCCGCGGCCGGAGCCCGGGAGGAAGCGGAGCCGGATCGTCCTGCCCGGCGATCCGCCGAGCCCGATGTCACCGCCGCCCGGCTGCCCGTTTCACCCCCGTTGCCCCATCGCCCGCCCGCGCTGCGCGGCGGAGCGGCCGGGGCTCTTCGGGATGGAGGAAGAGGAGCACCGGGCCGCCTGCTTTTATCCAGGAGAATACCCGGGAGAGCTCCCGGGGGAGCCCGCGGGGGGCGGTAAGGGCTAAAGATCGTTGTCGTAAGAACTTTTGCGCGGCCGGTCCGTACATCCGGTTGAGATTCGGTCGGTGACCGGCCGCGCGGGATAGACTCGCAACACGTCATCTTGAACCGACGTTTTCAGGTGAGGGGGCAGATCCCCATGAGGAGGAATCCTTTGCGATCCACTGAACGCAAGAAGCGGGGAGGCGCCCTGTTGGCCGCGGCCTCCCTTCTGGGACTTTTCGCGACGGCCGCCTTCGCGCAGACGGCGCCTGCGCCCGCGGCCCAGCCGGGACGGCAGATCGAAACCCGGGTGGCGCGGCCCACGGACCTTCCGGGGCTCGAGGCCCAGAACGGCGTCCTCCCGCTTTCGCTCGACCAGGCGATCACCATCGCCGTGCGCCAGAACCTGGGGCTCGTCATCGAGCGCTACACCCGCCAGCAGAGCCGCCTGGGCATTACCCAGAGCATGGGCATCTACGACCTGCTGGCGAGGGCCAACCTCACGCACACGGACTCTCAGCAGGCCACCCTCGACGTCTTCCAGGCCAACCAGTCCGAAGACGACAACCTGAGCTTCAGCTTCCTCCAGCGCCTCCCCACGGGCGGCGACGTGAGCTTCGGCTGGGCCACCGGCCGGAGCGAGACCCCCGAGGACCCCCGCCGGCCGGGCATCACCACGAGCTACACCAGCGGGGCGACATTCTCGTTCTCCCAGCCGCTGCTGCGCGACTTCGGCCGCCTCGTCAACGAGCGCAACATCCTGGTCGCCCGCTTCAACGACCGGATCAGCCGCGAAGAGTTCGAGCGCCAGGTGACCCTGCTCACTCAGCAGGTCATCAACGCCTACCTCTCCCTGGTCGAGGCGCGCCAGCAGCTCGGGGTGGCCCAGGAGAGCCTGAACCTGGCCCGCGAGCTCCACGACCGCAACCGGATCCAGGTCGAAGTCGGCACGCTCGCTCCCCTGGAGCTCGTGCAGAGCGAGGCCGCGATCGCCACCCGCGACGAGGACATCATCCGCTCGACCTCGACCGTGGGCGACGCCGCGGACGATCTGCGCCAGCTCCTGAACCTGCCTCCGGGCCCGCTCTGGGAGGCCGAGATCCAGCCGACGACCGAGCAGCAGGTCGAGCCCCTGGCGATCAACGTCGAGCAGGCCATCGCGACCGCCTTCGCCGAGCGCCCCGAGGTGCGGACGCAGGAGATCGCCCTCGAGCGGTTCCGGCTCGACTCCCTCTTCTTCCGCAACCAGATGCGCCCGAACCTCGACCTGAACCTGCGCTACAACCCCACCGGCTTCGGCATCGGGTTCAGCGACGCGCTGAACCAGATCACGGGCTTCGACTTCCCGACCTGGAGCGTCTCGCTCGATTTCGCCTATCCGATCCAGAACCGCGCGGCCCGCGCCGCCTCCGCCATCGCCGACATCGACGTCGAGCGCGCCGGAGCCCAGCTCGAGCAGCAGCGCACGGTCGTCTCGACCGAGGTCCGGCAGGCGGCCCGCGCCGTGGAGACCGCGCTCAAGCAGATCGACGCCTCCCGCATCTCCCGCGAGTTCCAGGAGAAGAACCTGGAGGCCGAGCGCAAGCGGTACGAAAACGGCATGTCCACCAGCTTCCAGATCACCCAGATCCAGGAAGAGCTGACCCGGGCGCGCAGCCGCGAGGTCTCGGCGGTCATCACCTACCGCCGGACCCTGGTCGAGTTCTACCGCGCGACCGGCCGCCTCCTCGAGGTCGAGGGGATCGGGATCGACGACCCGCGGACGCCCGAGGGCCCGGTCGACTGGTGGTCCTTCGACCGCAACCTCTTCCCCGAGGAGGAGTAGGCCATGGAAGACTCGAGCTTCGGACGTCTGATCGGTGTCCTGGTTTCGCCGGGCAAGACCTTCCGGTCGATCGCCGAGAGGCCGACCTGGCTCGTCCCCTTCCTGGTGCTCATGGCCCTGAGCCTCGGGGTCGGCGGGCTCCTCATGTCCCGCGTCGACCCGGGGGAGATGGTCCGGTACCAGCTCGAGAAGTTCGGCGACCGGATTCCTCCCGAGCAGGTTGAAAAGGCGGTCGAGGACGCGGAGAGCACGACCCCGGCCAGGAGGCTCCTGCAGACCGCCATCGGCCTGCCGGTCGCCGCGCTGCTGTACGCAGCCCTCGCGGGCGTGTTCCTGGTGATCTTCAAGGTCCTGGGCTCGCAGATGACCTTCAAGCAGAGCCTCTCGACCTATCTTTACGGCCTGGTCCCGATCGGGGTCGTGTCCACTCTGATCAACCTGCCGCTCATGCTCGTCCGGGAGTCGATCACTCCGGAGGAGGCGATGGGCGGCGGCGTGCTCGTGGCGAGCCCGGCCATCCTCGCTTCCGAGGAGACCTCGGCCGTGATCCGGTCGCTCCTCGGCAGCCTCAACTTCTTTACGCTTTGGACCCTGGTCCTTCTGGCCATCGGCTACCGCATCGTGGCCAGGGTCTCCATCGCCGTTTCCGCCGGAACCGTATTCACCCTCTGGCTTCTCTACGTGGCGGGTAAGGCCGGCTTCGCGGCGCTGTTCGGATAAGGAGAGGGTGTGAAAAAAGCCATCATCGGTGCCGTGATCGTCCTCGCGATCGCGGTCATCGTCTTCGCCAGCCTCAAGGCGAGCCGTCGGGAAAAGGGGGCGAAGGTCTATGCCGAGGACGTCGAGCGCCGCACCATTGCGCAGATCGTCAAGGCGAGCGGCAGCCTGGAGCCCCGGGTCCAGGTCAACATCTCGGCCCACGTGATCGGCAAGATCGAGAAGCTGTTCGTGGTCGAGGGGGACTTGATCAAGCGCGGCCAACCTTTCCTCCAGCTCGAGCAGGCGGGGTTCATCGCCCAGCGCGACCAGTGGTCGGCGCAGCTCCGGAGCGCCCAGACCTCCGTGCGGCAGGCCGAGGTCTCGCTCGCCGACTCCCGCCACAAGCTCGAGCGGGCCCGGCAGCTCCACAAGGAGGGGATCTTCTCCAAAGAGCAGCTCGAGGCCGCCGAGCTCGCCGCCACCTCGGCCGAGCTGCGGCTCGAAGAGTCCAGGCAGACCGTGCAGCAGATGCGGGCCAACCTCGAAAAGGCGCAGGACGACCTGACCAAGACGACCATCTACTCCCCCCTGACCGGCCGGATCATCGCCTTGAACGCCAAGGAGGGCGAGGTCGTGGTCTCGGGGACCATGAACAACCCCGCCTCGGTCATCGGCGAGATCGCCGACATGTCCGAGATCCTGGCCAACGTCGACGTGGACGAGACCGAGATCGTCAACGTCAAGCTCGGCCAGGAGGCCATCCTCCGGGTCGACGCCCTCCCCGGCAAGGAGTACAAAGGGAGGGTGGTCGAGATCGGCAGCTCCGGCTTCAACCGCCAGGCCCAGCCCGAAGTGACCTTCTTCAAGGTCAAGGTTCTCCTCGACCAGCCGGACGAGGATCTGCGCGCCGACATGTCCGTCCGCGCCGAGATCCACACCGCCGCCCACGAGAACGCCCTGGTGGTGCCCATCCAGGCCGTGGTCGAGCGCGAGGTGGAGGGGGAGGGGAGCGGCGGGGAAGAAGACGAGGTCCAGGCCGTGTTCGTGATCGAGCAGGGCAAGGCCGTCCAGAAAACGGTCGAGACCGGGCTCTCGGACGAGACCCACGTCGAGCTGACCTCGGGGGTAAAGCCCGGAGACCAGGTGGTGACCGGCCCCTACCGGACCCTGCGCGACTTGAAGGACGGGCAGGCGGTCGCCTTGAGCAAGACCTCCGAGGCGGAGGACCGCAAGGCGGACCGGGACGACAAGAAGGACGGGGAGGGACTTTGATGGCGCTGATCGACTTGAGCCAGATCTACAAGGTCTACGACATGGGAGCCGAGAAGGTCCACGCCTTGAACGGCGTGGACTTGAAGATCGAGGGCGGCGAGTACGTGGCCATCATGGGATCGTCGGGCAGCGGCAAGTCGACCCTGATGAACCTGCTCGGCTGCCTCGACACGCCGACCTCCGGGAGCTACATCCTGAACGGAACGGCGGTCCAGGAGCTGGACGACCAGCAGCTCGCCGAGATCCGCAACAAGGAGATCGGCTTCGTCTTCCAGACCTTCAACCTGCTCCCGCGCACCGACGCCCTCCACAACGTCGAGCTGCCGCTCATCTACGCGGGCATGCCACGCAGCGAGCGGCGCGTGCGGGCCACCCGCGCCCTGGAGCGGGTGGGGCTCGGCACCCGCATGCACCACCAGCCGAACGAGCTCTCCGGCGGCCAGCGCCAGCGCGTGGCGATCGCCCGGGCGCTCGTCAACGATCCGTCGATCCTCCTCGCCGACGAGCCCACCGGCAACCTCGACTCCGCCACCTCGGCCGAGATCATGAATCTCTTCGACGAGCTCCACCAGGCGGGCAACACGGTCGTCCTCGTCACCCATGAAGCGGACATCGCCGCGCACGCCTGGCGCCAGGTGCTCCTGCGCGACGGCAAGGTCCTCTCGGACCAGCCGACCGAGCGCGCCGCCGCGGTGGCCGCGCCGGCCGGCTAGAAAGCGGGGCTCCCTTGGTCTTCCTCGAAAACTTCCGCATCGCGTTTTCGGCGCTCCGCGCCAACAAGATGCGCTCCATCCTGACCGCTCTCGGCATCATCATCGGCGTGGCCGCCGTGATCGCCGTGGTCGCCATCGTCCAGGGGCTGCAGTTCATGATCACCGAGCAGCTCCAGGGCGTGGGCGCCACCTTCATGCTCGTCCAGGCGGACGCCCAGCAGGACATGCCCGGCATGGTCGCCCGCCAGGTCAAGCTCACCTGGGAAGACGGCCAGGCCATCGAGCAGCGCGTCCCCGGCGTCAAGATGATCACCCCGTCGATCTTCGGCCGGGCCACCCTCAAATACCGGGACAGGAAGCACACGCCCTTCGCCGTCATCGGCGTCAACGAGAACTGGCAGGACGTGACCAACCAGACCGTCGAGCAGGGGCGCTTCTTCTCCGGGGTCGACCTCGCGAACCGGCGCAAGGTCGTCGTGATCGGCCCCGACATCATCGACGAGCTCGACCTGGGATCGGACCCGATCGGCAAGGAGATCTACCTCGATACCTACC
The DNA here is from genome assembly GCA_035462575.1 of Thermoanaerobaculia bacterium. Lineage (GTDB taxonomy): Bacteria > Acidobacteriota > Thermoanaerobaculia > Multivoradales > UBA5704 > DATARR01. The sequence continues at coordinate 24,248 of DATHUD010000657.1, forward strand.
CGGCCACGGTCATCGGCATCATGGAGGAGAAGGGGCAGAGCCTGGGGATGAACGTGGACGACATCATCTTCGTCCCCTTCGACTCGGCCCTCACCCTCTTCGGGAGGACCGCCGGCGACCAGGTGCAGCTCCGGCTCCAGGCCGAGAGCCCCGAGGTCGTCGAGCAGGTCAAGGACGGCATCACCCGGCTCCTGCGCCAGCGCCACAACCTCCCCCGGGAGCAGCCGGACGACTTCGACATCCAGACCCAGGACGAGATCCTGGACACCGTCAACAGCATCCTCGGCGGCGTCACCGCCGTGGTCGGCGGCGTCGTGGGGATCGCCCTCCTGGTCGGCGGCATCGGCATCATGAACATCATGCTGGTGTCGGTCACCGAAAGGACCCGCGAGATCGGCGTCCGGAAGGCCGTGGGAGCCCGCCGCCAGGACGTGCTCATCCAGTTCCTGATCGAGGCCGTCACCCTCTCGCTCGTGGGAGGCGCGATCGGGCTCGCCCTGGGCTACGGCCTGGGGGTCGTGGTCGCCAAGGCCATCCCCAACTTCCCGCCCGCCCACGTCCCCCTGTGGGCGGTGGTCCTCGCCTTCGGCTTCTCGGCCGTCGTAGGCATCTTCTTCGGCATCTACCCGGCCGCCAAAGCCTCGCGGCTCGACCCCATCGAGGCCCTGCGCTATGAGTAGGGTGGGGGAGAGGCCGTGAACAAACTGGGAGAGGCCCTCCTCGCCCTCTGGGCGCGGATTCGCCCGAAGACGCCCTGCCGCCGCTGCCGGGGGACCGGGGCGTACCAGGGGCTGGATTGCCCGGACTGCGGGGGGAGCGGGCGGGTCTAGACCGAGCGTTCCCCCGCCCGAAGACCCTCACCCCAACCCTCTCCCATCCTCCCGTCCGCCCCCGGGAGAGGGCGCCCCCTCCCAGCACGACCTAAGCCGTCTCCCTCCTCTCCCGGCGGTGGACGGGAGGATGGGAGAGGAGGGCCGGGGAGGTGAGGGCCCGGGTGGGGGGCCTCGGCGGCAATCTGTTGAAAGGGTCCTGGTGCCGGAGGTGGGAGTCGAACCCACACGCCCGCAAGGGGCGGCGGATTTTGAGTCCGCTGCGTCTGCCATTCCGCCACTCCGGCTTGCAACACACGGGGCAGGCGGAGAATCGTAGGCCGTCCGCTCCGGGGTGTCAACCGGAGGGATTTTCCGCCCCCCTTGCGCCTCCGTGACCATCCTGTGACACACCCCTCGGTTGACGAAAGAGCAAGTTCCGGTGTATAACAAGCTTGTAAGCGGAAGTCCCTCAGCGACTTACTAACCGCAGCTTCACCATCTGCATCAAAATCCAAGGGGGTCGTGACGTGACATTCAAGGTCGGTCAAAAAGTGGTTTACCCCAACCACGGCGTCAGCCTTGTCGAGAAGATCGAGGCAGGGCAGATCGATGGGGTGGAGCAGCTCTACGTCCACTTGCGACTGCTTGCGAACAACTCCAAGGTCATGGTGCCCAAGTCGAACCTCGAGCTCGTGGGGCTTCGCCCCCTCTGTGTGCAGCGCGAGGTTCGTGCCCTGTTCGACATCCTCGAGGACGGCAACATCGACACCTACAAGGATTGGAAGGGGCGCTACAAGCAGAACCTCGACAAGATGAAGACCGGGCGGCTCACCGACGTGGCGGAGGTGCTCAAGAACCTTCGCCTGGTCTCCCAGAGAAAGAGTCTCTCCTTCCGGGAGAAGAAGATGTACGAGCGCGCCAAGTACTTCATCGTGAGCGAGGTTGCCCATGTGAAGAGCATCACCGAGCGCGAGGCCGAGGACCTGGTCGAGCGCGCGTTGAGCTCCAGCCTCGAAAAGCGGCAGCGCACCACCAAGGTCGCGAGCTAGAAACCCCCGAGCTCCGGGCTCGTTCCGAAGGCCGCTCCCTAAAGGAGCGGCCTTCGCCTTTTCAGGCGATACCGGGTTCCACCCTGATACAATCCCGCCACCATGAACCGCCTGTCCTCCGTTGCGCTTCTGGCGTGCCTCGTCCTCTGGGGGATGACCGGCATCGCGCGGGCCTGGCAGCAGACGCCCGCCCCGTCCGACCCCGCCTACCGGACCCAGGTGGAGACCCAGTTGCAACTGGAGCGCAAACTGCTCGCCCTGGACCTCGCCTCCTTCCGGGAGGCCCGGGACCGCGAGCGGGGCGCGCAGGCGCGGGTCAACGAAGTCTCCGGACGGCTCGACCAGGCCCTGGCGAGCGAGACCATGGCGCTGGGCAACCTGGAGGCCCTGCACGACGAGCTCTCGGCGGCCCGCGAGACCGCGAGCACCGCGGCAGAGAGGGTCGAGGCGCAGCTCCAGCGGCTCCAGGACCGCCTGCGGCGGATCGGCTTCCTCGAAGGCGAGCTCGGCACGCGGGCGCCCCGGAGGGCCGACCCGGTCACCGGCCGCTGGCAGGTCCGCATCACGCCCCAGGATGTCGCGGCCACCTTCGACCTGCGCCTGGAAGGGACGGTGGTCAGCGGGACCTACACGATCGGCGACGGCGCCTCCTCGGGATCGTTCCGCGGCACCTATGTGGGCAACACCCTGCGGCTGGAGCGCATCGACCGGCAGCGGGGCTTCGACAGCGTCTTCGTGGGCAACGTGGGAGCGGGGCGGATCAACGGCATCTGGCTCTTGAACGAAATGGCAACCGGCAGTCCGGCGCGCGGCGACTGGACGGCCACTCGGGAAAACGGACCCTAGATTGAATAAAGACAACCTGCTGTTCGTCATCGTCGGAATCCTGATCGGCTTCGTGTCGGGCTACCTCCTCTTCGAAGCCATGGCCACCCGCCAGCCCGCGCGGCTCGTGGCCGGCCAGGTGCCCCCGGGCTCCGTGCCCCCCGGAGCGGAAGCCGGAGCCATGGGACAGGGCGCGCCCGGAGATCCTTCCGCCGGAGCCGGCGCCGGCCCGGCCATGGCGCAGATCGAGGAGCTCAAGAACCGGGTCGCGCAGAACCCGAACGACGCCGAGGCCGTGCTCCAGCTCGCGGGCATGAACTTCCAGATCCAGAACTGGCCCCGGGCCGCCGAGCTCTTCGAGCAGTACCTGAAGATGCAGCCGGGCGATCCGAACGCCATGACCGACCTGGGGACCTCCTACCTCCAGGCCGGACAGGTGGAGAAGTCGGTCGAAGTCTTCCGCCAGGTCCGCCAGCAGAATCCGGGCTATTGGCAGTCCTACTTCAACGAGATCATCGCCCTGGTCACCCTCGGCCGCATGGACGAGGCCATGGAGGTCATGGGCCAGCTCCAGAAGGTTCAGCCCGACAATCCGGACGTCCAGCGCCTCGCGGCCGAGCTCGAGCGCCGCCGCACCGGCGCCTCCTGAGGTGAGATGACCCGCTTCCTCGTCATCGCCCTGCTGCTCGTCATCCTCGGGGTCTCTGTCAACAACTTCGTGCAGCGCCTGCGCTCCCTGGGCGGCGGCGGCACCCGCCGTCCCTTCCCGCCCGGGTCCCGTCCCCCCGCGGTGCGCACCGAGGAGATGGTCCGCTGCACCGCCTGCGGAATCCACGTCCCCAGCTCCCGGGCCTTGAAGAGCGCGGGCGGAAGCGCGGACGTCTTCTGCTCCGAGGACTGCCGCCGGCACACGGCCTCGTGATCTACGCCGAAGTCGCCGTCCCCGTCCCCCTGCCGCCGCTGACGTACGAGGTGCCGGCCGCCTGGAGGTTCCAGGCGAGGCCCGGCGCCCGCGCCCGCGTGCGGGTGGGCAAGCGCCGTCTGACCGGCGTGATCGTCCGCGTCCACGATCAGAAACCCGAGGGGCTCGACCTCCGGCCCGTCGAGGAGATCCTGGACGTCGAGCCGGTCGTCACCGAAGAGCTCCTGGAGCTCGCCCGCTTCGTGGCCGACTACTACATGTCGCCGCTGGGCGAGGTCCTGCGCACCATCCTCCCCTCGAACCTCCCGCCCTGGGGAGACCGCCGGGTCTGGCTCACCAACGCCGGGGCCCTCTCCGTCCCCCGCACCCCGAGCGAGGCCACGGTGATCGAAGCGCTCCGCGAAGGGAGCCGCCTCTCCGTGGCCGAGCTTCAGAGCCGGGTGGGGCTCGAAGACCTCCAGGCCACCCTCGACGGCCTCGCCGAGCGGGGGAGGATCGGCCTCGAAGAGTCGAAGCCCCGCTCGGCCCGCTACGTCTCCGCCGTCGAGCTTTCCCCCGGAGACAAGGCCGCCCACCTCACCGCCGCCGGCCGGTCCGAGCCGGGCAAGGCCGTCGTCGAATACATGGCCGCCATCGGCCGGCCGGCCACCACGGCCGAGGTGACCGCCGCCGTGGGCTGCACCCCGGCCGTCCTCAAAAGGCTGGTGGACAAGGGAGTGCTCCGGCAGTTCACCCAGGTGGAGAAGCTCTCGCTCGACCGCCACATGTTCGGCGCCCCCGGGGGAGAGAACGTCATCACGCTGCGGGAGGATCAGGACATCGCCTTGAGGCGGACCGTCGACGCCCTCGACCGCCGGGAGTTCGCGCCGCTCCTCCTCCAGGGGATGACCGGCTCCGGGAAAACCGAGGTCTACCTTCGCGCCGCCGAAGAGGCGCTCGCCCGCGGGCGGACCGCCATCCTCCTCGTCCCCGAGATCGCCCTCGTCCCCGCGCTCGCCCGCACCGTCGAGCGGCGCTTCGGGGAAAACCTCGCCATCCTCCACTCCGGGCTCGGCACCGGCGAGCGCCACCAGGAGTGGGAGCGCGTCCGCCGCGGCGAAGCCCGCATCGTCCTCGGCCCCCGCTCGGCCCTCTTCGCTCCGGTCTCGGACCTGGGGCTCCTCGTGGTGGACGAAGAGCAGGACACCTCCTACAAACAGGAGCTCACCCCCCGCTACAACGCGCGGGACCTCGCCCTCGTCCGGGGACGGAACGCGGGAGCCGCCGTGCTCCTCGTCTCGGCGACTCCCAGTATGGAGAGCCGGTACAACGCCATGAAGGGGAAGCTCGAGCCGCTCCTCCTCACCACCCGGGCCGGGCAGGGGAGCCTCCCCGAGGGGATCCTCGTCGACCTGAAAGAAGAAGGGCTCTCCCGCCGCCCCGGCGAGGTCCACTTCTCCGAGCGCCTCCAGTGGGAGATCCGGCAGGCCCTGGCGGACGGCGACCAGGTGATCCTCCTGAGGAACCGCCGCGGCTACGCCCCCATGCTCCTCTGCCGCGCCTGCGGCGAAGAGTTCGAATGCCCGGACTGCGGCCTCCCCCGCACCTACCACCGCCGGGACCGCCGCCTGCTCTGCCACTACTGCGGCTCCATGATCCCCGCGCCCGAAAAATGCCCCGCCTGCTCCGAGCCCGCCCTCGAAGCC
>DATHUD010000658.1:0-42476 GCA_035462575.1 Thermoanaerobaculia bacterium
AAGATGTTAATACTACTGTCTGGTGCTCCTCCCGCCCCCTGGATCGCGTTGTTTCTCTTTCTCTGCGCGGTTTCTGTGACAATGCTGTTAGTCTTGTCTTTCTCGGCAATGCGCCACGTGTACCGCATCATTACGCGCCCCCAGCAGTATAATGGCCGTCTAGGATCGTTCGTTGTCTATTCGATTGTCGCTTGGTTCGCGTGGTCAGTAGACCTTGCCTGCATGGCAGTTACTCACCCCGATCCTGGAATTCTGGCTTCTGCATTCTCGACAGCCGCCACACTGTTCCTGCTGCTCGCAGGCATCTGCTTACATCTCACCAGGATGCCGCGACCCTTACCGGCGATTTTGATCACAATCGCATTGGCCTCTGTACTTGCAGCGGTGCTCCATTTAACTCATTGGGAATGGACCAGTGGCCATCGTGCTGCGGACGCGTGTCTCGTATCTGTCGCCTTCTTTCTGCTCGGTAGCGCCATTTACCAGATCCTCGGACACCGCGTTTCGTTGTATGCTCCGTTTTTCGCTTACTTCTTGCTCGCGGCCTTCTACTCGGTTACTTGGCTCGCGCCAGGATTGCTCGCCTTCCAAGGCATGTTCCTCATAATTGCGTTACCTGGTCGCCTCGTTGTAATGTGGATTTGGAATCGCGCTATACACCGCGCCGTGGATGAACCGTCAGGCCATGGAAAGGTCAAATGGCCGAACGAGCTCCTTCCGAGAGTTCGCGTGATGGTTAGCTCCACTACTCAGGATCTGACTTCTGAGCGTGACGCAGCTGCGGCCGCAGTTGCATCTTTCGGCTTTGAGGTTCTACGTGCCGAAGTGTTAGGGGGAGTGGCTGCGAGCCCGCGATCAGTGTGTATTGAGATGGCGCGGAATTGTGACATATTTCTGCTTTTGATTGGGCGACGTTACGGATTCGTGTTGTCCGATGAGGACGTTTCAGTAACGGAAATGGAGTTCCGGACTGCAGCCAAAGAGAATCCTAACAAAATACTCGTGTATGTAGCTCGCGACATCGATCGCGAACCGCGCCTGCAGCGCTTTCTCGCTGATCTTGAGCAATTCGATGTAGGATACTTCCGAACGTTTTTTACGGACCCGTCAGAATTGGCTAGCCTTGTAACTAAAGACATCGCCCGCTGGCTTGCCTCTCGAAGACCACTGTCGGGGGCTTCGCGTTCTCTCATACCGTCTGCAACTCCCTGAGGTCGCGCGAGTGCTCTTCGAAGCGACTAGCCTTCTTGAGGCGTTTGGAGTAAAATTAAAGGGGTCGCTATAGAGATAAAGCCGCATACAAGTATCGGAACGTATCAGAGTCAGCGGCCAACCCCAACGCTGCACCGGACGGCAAACGCGCTCCGCGCGCTCGCCGCACGGTGAGCTTCCAAGGCGTTGGGCGGCAACGGCGTAACAGTAACATCAGAACCGGTTTCTCCTCTTTCTGGAGTTTCATCATGACGCGAAATGCCACGATGATCTTGGGGATATCTTTGCTGTTGGCCGGCCTCGGGTTGCCCAAAGCCTCCGGCGAACCGCAGGACGATGCCTTCAGGAAGGAGCTGAAAGCCATGGCCGGCACTTGGAGGCCCATTTCCACCGAGAACAATGGAAACAAAGCCCCCGAAGAAATCCTGAAGGAAATCCGCTGGGCTCGCGACGCAGACGGCAAGTGGGCCATGCAGCGGGATGACAAAACCGTCCTCGAGTGGACGGTCAAAAAGATCGACGCGACGAAGAAACCCAAGACGATTGACCTCGAGGTAACGGTCGGCCCGTACAAGGGGCAGATTTACCGGGGCATCTATGAGCTCGATGGAGACACGTTACGGGTCTGCCTCGCCCAGCCAGAGAGGACCGAGCGCCCCACGGACTTCTCCGGGCGCAAGGGGAGTAACTGTGATGCTCTCTCCGAGTTTAAGAGGGAGAAGAACTAAGCGGTCTCTGGAACCGGCCGGACCCGGGCAGTCGAACGGACGGATACCGCGCTGTCACGGTCCCGCCGCTCACTGCCGTCCCGGGCGGCGCCGGGCTGGCAATGCATAGTAAGATTGGGGATGACCGGCGCCATCCGGGTGGCGACCGCCGGTGGGCCGGTGCACCTGATCCTGGACGTCAACGGATATTTCGAGTGAGAGCTCGTCTCGAACCAGCCGAACACGAAACGGAGGCCGAAAATGTCAGAGCACGACGTGGACGAGAGCCGTCGGGAGCCATCCAGCAGTGTAGTGATCGGACGTGGCATCAAGATCCTCGGTGAGGCCGTGGTGCCGGGAGCCAGCCTGGTCCTGGATGGTAAGCTCCTCCCCGGAGCGGCCCACCTGGTCGGTGGCCTTGTGGCCCGATGGGCCTTCGGACCGGTCGGATGGCTCCTCGTGGCGGCCAACTCGTATTCGAAGTCGGTCACCGGCCGGAACCTGACGGAGCACGTCCAGAGCACCCGCCCGGAAGGGACGACCGGCACCGCTACGTCCAAGGCCTGAGGCCGGCAGCGTTCGGCCTCGGGAGGCCACGGTGCGATGACGATGATCATCGCCCTCGCTTCCCCTCGCGTCGCCGCCTCGGCCGAGGAGTGTCTGGAAAGAATCGGACGGTCCATCTCCGAAGCCGCGACCCGGGGCGCGGAGATTGTGTGTTTCCGGAAGCCTACCTTCCAGGACTGCGAGGGCTGGATTTCGAAGTGCCCAAGCGGAGGCGGCTCCGAGCGGCGCTCCTAGCCGTCGCACTCGACGTCGGGACGAAACGATGGCAAACCCTGATTCTCACGTAACGATCCACATGGTGGCGAGCCTCGACGGCTTCATCGCTCGAAAGGATGGGCGCGTCGACTGGCTCGAAACCTCAGACGAATTCGTCGGCGGGGACACCATGGACCCAGGATTTGTCGAGGCGTTCCTCAAGACGATCGACTGCTACGTCATAGGGTCGCGAACCTATGAGACCGCGCTTCGCTTTGAAGCCCAAGGGTTGGGGTGGGCGTACGGCGACAAACCCACCTTCGTCCTCACTCGCCGCGAGCTACCACGGACCCGGGATACCGTCGAGCTCCACTCAGGCGATCTCGCGCAGTTCGTGAATGAGCGCCTACGGCCCACGTTCCGCAGCATCTGGTTTGTTGGAGGAGGTGTGGTCTCCGGCGAATGCCTTCGTCTCGGGCTAGCCGACGAAGTTCGCTATTCGATCCTGCCGGTCTTGATTGGTGATGGGATCCCATTCTTCGACAAGCTCGACAAAGACATCGCCCTCCATCTGGCGGAGGTCAAAGCCTACAGGAGCGGCATGGTGGAGCTTCGTTACGAGGTGCAGGACATCGCGGCGAGTCACCCCTTTGTGCCCTGACCTATACCGTTGGGCTCATCGGCCATGGCGCGGGGCTTGCGGGCTGGGGTAGGGGCGTTATGAATCGTCGCCTGCTCCTGCTTTCGAAATGGAGACTCCCAGGAGTCGAAGGAAACGATTCGGGCGGCGTATCGTTTGCGTTCTGTGGCCTGCCCTGACCTACTTCTGCCGGATCAACACCCACCCTGCGATGGGCGCGGCAAGCAGCCAGATCGCCACGGCCAGCAGCAGCGGCGTGCTGAGCTTGATCGATGCGATCACGTTCACCGCCTCGCCGGCGAGGGTGCCGCCGAGGAGCGTGAAGACCAGCACGACGGCGGCGGCGAGCGTCACGGCCTGACCGATCAGCAGAGAGCGCCGCGCGGCCGCCTGCGCTTCCTGGCGCCGGCGCATCTGCATCCGCCACAGCATCGTCCCGGAGCTGGGCAGCGCCGCCTCGGTCACCGCCTGCACGCGCTCGTCGAGCAGCGCGCCGGCGACGAGGTGCAGCTCACCGCAGGCCGCGCACGTTCTGATGTGCGACTTGAGCTCTTCTCCGAGGAAACCGGCGCCGAGGGCATCGAGCAGCTCGTCCTCGCGCGGGCAGGCATTCGCGCCGCTCACCGGGCACCTCCGGCCAGAATCCCCGCCAGTTTGCGCCGCGCGCGCAGCAGCAGTGTGCGCACGCTGATCGCGCTGAGCCCGAGGATCTCCGCGATCTCCTCGTGCGAGGACCCTTGCGCGTACGCGAGCCAGAGGAGCTCGCGCTGCACCGGCTCGAGCTGTTGGATCGCCCGGGCGACGTCAGTGCGCATCGCGGCTTCGGTCTCCGGGCTCGGGCTCTCGCTCTTCGGCACCGCGCCGGCGGACGGCGCCCCCTCGTCGGCCAGCGGCACTTCCTCGTAATGCTTGCCGCGTCGGGCCGCGTCGCGCACGAGGTTCGTGGCGATCTGGAACAGCGAGTTGCGGCGATGGGCCTCGCTCTCGTAGTGCTTCGACGCGCGATAGAAGCGGTAGTACGCCTCCTGCAGGAAATCGTCGGCCTTGTGCGGATCGCCGCTGATCCGCGACAGATACGCCCACAACGGACGCGCCGTGCGCTCGTAGAACGCACGGAACTCGTCGTCGCCCATGACGGCCAGGGCCTCTTCCGCATGGCGCTCGGCCATCATCGTGTCGAGGATCACGAGCGGGTAGCTCATCCCGTCGATCATCTCACGGGTCCTGTCCCGTCGATAGCCTCAGGGGGCGCGCCGCCGTCCTCCCACAGGCCGAGGCGGCGCGACAGCTTGAGCGAAACGATGGCGGAGGCGATGAAGCCGGTGCCCACACAAAGCGCGATCGCTCCGAGGGCGAACAGCCCATGCGACGAGTCTTTGTCGAAGACGGCGCTGAGCAGCAGCATCCCGAGGCCGACGATGGCGGTCACGACGCCGATCTGCACCGACCACAGGATGCGCGCCGCCAGCGTCGACGTCTTCCGGCTCGGCGGACGCTCGACGTGCAGCGGAATCGGCGCGGATTCGAGGAACTTGGTGCCCGCGGGCGTGCGGATGTACTCGAGCAACTGCTCGGTCGTGTTGAAGCGGTCGAGGATCTTGTTGTGTACGTCGCTCTGCGTGCGCGAGAGCTGCTTCCAGCGCTTCTGCTCGATCAGCGTCCGGATCAGCCATCCCAGCGCGACGACGGTCAGGCCGACGCCGCCGAAGACCGCCAGCCCCGTGAAGATGGCTTCGAGCACGCTTCCGTCCTGCGCGGGGCTGTCGAACCGGGCCAGGTAGAAGCGCGGGTTCTTGAGGATCTCCGGATGCCTGGCCACGAGCTCCCGGACTTCCGGATAGCCGGACATGAACGCGTCGTTGGTCAGCAGCGCCGGGTCGAGCTTGAGGATCATCCACAGCTCGTACGGATGCTGCTCGAGCAGGCGGGTGAACTGCTCCCGGACCTGGTAGTGCCTGCCTGTCGACGGGTTCTCGGTCTCTTCGGTGGGTGTCTCGGCCGCCGTTTCAGGGGTCCCCGTTTCATTGGTCCCCGTTTCATCGGTCCCCGTTTCAGGGGTCCCCGTTTCAGGGGCGTCCTCGGCAGTGGCGGCCGTCGCGGCGGGGCTCGTCGCGGTCGTCGGCGCCTCCTGAGCGATGAGCTCGCCTGCGAGGGTGAGGACCAGCATCAGGAGGAAGATCGTTCGGGCGGTGAGCGTCATGGGCAATGGGTCTCCTTCGCCCGGTTACTACGAGCGGCGTCGAGGGATGTGTACAGCCCGCCCGAAGCTCCTGCCCCTGTACACCGCCCGGCTCCGGAGGCGTATTGCCGGTCATGGCCATTCCATTGCTCGAGCACATCGCGGAGGCTGCGTAGATGCTGCGGGCCATCGCCGTCTTCGAGCTCAAGTACCAGGTCAGGTCGCTGCTGTTCGCGGTCCTGTTCGTCCTCCTCTTCGCGCTGACTTTCGCCCTGATCGCCGGCGATCCCGCCGACGGCTTCGGCGCGTCGGCGAACGTAAAGTGGAACTCGCCGTACGTGGTGATGATGTGCCTGCTGATGATGAGTCTCCTGGGCACGCTCACGACGGCCGCCTTCGTGGTGCATTCGATCCATCGCGACTTCGAGCTCCACACCGACGCGTTCTTCTTCAGCCGCCCGGTGGCCAAGTGGCAGTACATGGGCGGCCGTTTCCTGGGCTCGTTCCTCGCCGGGATGCTGATCTTTGCCGGCGTCTGCCTCGCCACGCTCCTTGGCAGCTTCGCGCCGTGGGTCCCCAAGGAGCATCTCGGACCGATCGAGCTCTTCCCGTATCTCTATTCGATCGCGGTCCTGGTGCTGCCGAACCTTCTCTTCGCCGGCGCGCTCTTCTTCGCCATCGCCGCGTTGACCCGCAGCCTGATGGCGACGTACGCCAGCATCGTCGGAACCGTCGTGCTCTACGGCGTTGCGAACAGCCTGGCCGAGGGGATGGAGACGCGGACGTGGGCGGCGATGCTCGACCCGTTCGGCGTGCGCGCCGCGATGATCGCCACGCGGTACTGGAGTGTGTTCGAGAAGAACACCCAGGTCATTCCGCTCGAAGGGGTCTTTCTCTGGAACCGGGTGATGTGGGTGGGAGTGGCCATTGCCTGTCTCGCGCTCGCGTACGTGCGCTTCAGCTTCAGTGTTATTGGAAAAGGACGCGGCAAGAGCCGCGCGGCGCGCCAACCGATCGACGAAACGCCGGCGCGCGCCGCCGTGCCGCTGCCGCGCGTCCGCCCGAGCTTCAGCAGCGCCAGCAGCGCCGCCCAATTCGCAGCCATCGTGAAGCTCGAGGCCCTCGGCACGCTCAAGAGCATTCCGTTCATGGTCATGCTCGTCTTCGGCATCGCCCTCGTAGTCGGCAACACCTTGGTTGTCTTCGACAGTGACTGGCTCGGCGCGTCGTATCCGGTCACGCGGGAGATGGCCGACGTCATCCGCAGCGCCTTCTCGGTCTTCGCGCTGCTCATCGCCGCGTTCTATGCCGGCGACATCGTCTGGCGCGAGCGGACGCTCAAGCTCAACGAAGTGAGCGACGCCATGCCGGTACCGACCTGGCTGCAGTGGACGGCCAAATTCACCTCGCTCCTGCTCATGATCCTGTCCACGGCCGTGCTGGCGATCCTGGCCACCATCGCCGTGCAGGCGATCGACGGCTACTACCACTTCGAAATCGCGCTCTACGCAAAATCAGTCCTCGTCCTGTTCGGAACGCGGCTCGCCCTGGTCGCCGGCCTCGCCTTCCTGATGCAGATCTTCTTCAACCACAAGCTGGCGGGGCTGATCGGCCTCACCGTCTACTTCGTGCTCAACCTGCTGCTGCCGACGATGGGGCTCGAGCGGCTGTTCTACCGCTTCGCATCGACTCCGCCGTATGCCTACTCGGACATGAACGGCTACGGCCATTTCGCCGCGCCGCTGTTCTGGACGACGCTCTACTGGATCTTCTTCGTGGCTCTGATGTTCGCCGTCGGGCACCTGTTCTGGGTCCGCGGAACCGAAACGGGCCTGAGGCAGCGGCTGCGCATCGCCCGCGGACGGCTGACGAAGCCGGTCGCGGCGGCGATCGTGGCCCTCGCCGCCGGCTTCACCGCCACCGGCGGCTATATCTACTACAACACCGATGTCTTGAACGCGTACCACAGCACCGCTGAGTTGGAGATGCGCGCCGCGGAGACGGAGAAGAAATACAAGAAGTATCAGTACATCCCGCAGCCGAAGATCGTGGCGGTGAAGGCGAATGTCGACATCCATCCGGAGCGCCGCGCGGTCTTCATCGACGGCTCGTACCTGGTGGTCAACAAGACCGGCGTGCCTGTCCGGGACGTGCTGGTGAACTGGAGCTGGCGCAAGCTGACGTCCTTCGATCTGTCGATTCCGAACGCGAAGATCAGCATCGACGACCCCGGCCTCGGCTATCGCATGTACACGCTCGCCGAGCCGCTCCCGCCCGGCGCGTCGCTCACCCTCGGCTTCCGGACCGCGTACGAGTCGAAAGGCTTCGTGGACGGCCGCTCGAACACCAACGTCGTCGCCAACGGCACGTTCCTCAACAACCGCGACTACTTCCCGCACCTCGGCTACAGCTCCCGCGACGAGCTCGAGGACGAGCGCAAGAAGTACGGCCTGCCGCCGCTCGCACGGCAGAAGCCGCCCGGCGATCCGCGCGGCCGCGCCGAGAATACGTTCGCCCGCGGCTCGGACTGGCTGAGCCTCGACACCACCGTCAGCACCAGCGCCGATCAGACCGCGGTCGCGCCGGGCGATCTGCAGCGCGAGTGGACCGCGAACGGCCGCCGCTACTTCCACTACAGGACCGCCACGCCGATCAAGGGATTCTGGGCGTACCTGTCGGCGCGCTACGCGGTGAAGCGCGACCGGTGGCGCGACGTTGCGATCGAGGTCTACCATCACCCCGAGCACGCCTACAACGTCGACCGGATGGTCTTTGCGGTCAAAAAGTCGCTCGATTATTTCACGGCAAACTTTTCGCCCTACCAGCACCGGCAGGTGCGCATCCTGGAGTTCCCCGGCTACGCGAATTTCGCCCAATCGTTCCCCAACATGATCCCCTATTCCGAGACCCTCGGATTCGTCGCCGACCTGCGCGGCGACTCGCTCGACTACGTCTTCTACGCCACCGCTCACGAGGTCGCCCATCAGTGGTGGGGCCATCAGATCTCCCCCGCGAACGTGCAGGGAGCGACCATGCTCAACGAGTCGATGGCGCAGTACTCCGCGCTCATGGTGCTGGACAAGGAATTCGACCGCCCCACCCTGCGCCGCTACCTGCGCTGGGAGCTCGACCGCTATCTTGCCGGCCGCGGCAAGGAGGTCCTCCGGGAAATGCCGCTGATGCTGGTCGAGCGCCAGGACTACGTGCACTACAACAAGGGCGCGTTGACTATGTACGCGCTGCGCGAGGCGATGGGCGAGGAGCGGGTGAACCGCGCGCTGGCCCGATTCTTAAAGGATTACGCCTTTTCCGGTCCGCCGTACCGGGCGGCGGCCGATCTCGTGCAATACCTGCGTGCCGAGGCGAGGCCGGAGGAGCAGGAGCTGATCACGGACCTCTTTGAGCGCATCACCCTCTACGACAACCAGACCCGCGAGGCGACGGTGACCCGGCGCGCCGACGGCAAATACGTGGTGAAGCTGACCGTGGCCTCGGCCAAGCTGCGCTCCGACGGAGTCGGCGAGCCGAAGCCGGTCCCGAATAACGACCTCATGCGAATCGCCGTCCTCGGCGAAGGAGGCAAAGAGCTGTTCGTCGAGAAGCGCCGCATGACCGGGCCGGTCGAGACGCTCGAGATCGTGGTCAGCGGCAAACCGGTGCGCGCCGGCATCGATCCGTATCACGAGCTGATCGACGCGCATCCCGGCGACAACGTCAGGTCGCTCTGAGCGATATCGGAGAATCGATGCTGAACCTTCACGATGTCACCCACGTCTACCCCAATGGCACGCGCGCGCTCGACCATGTCACCTTGTCCATCCCGCGCGGCATGTACGGCCTGCTGGGCCCGAACGGCGCCGGCAAGTCGACGCTGATGCGCACGATCGCCACTCTGCAGACGCCGACCGAGGGGACGATCCGCTTCGGCCCTTCGTCAGGGGAGACCATCGACGTGATCGCCGAGCCCGAGAGGCTGCGGCGCACCCTCGGGTATTTGCCCCAGGACTTCGGCGTCTACCCGCGCGTCTCCGCGTACGACATGCTCGACCACCTGGCGGTGCTCAAGGGAATCGCCTCGAAGGCCGACCGCACGTCGACGGTCGAGACCCTCCTCCATCAGACCAACCTCTGGAGCGCCCGGAAGAAGGCGCTCACCGGGTTCTCGGGCGGGATGCGCCAGAGATTCGGCATCGCCCAGGCCCTGATCGGAAACCCCGGGCTGATCATCGTGGACGAGCCGACGGCGGGACTCGATCCGGAGGAGCGGAACCGCTTCCTCAATCTGCTCGCCGAGATCGGCGAGAACGTGGTCGTGATCCTTTCCACCCATATCGTGGAGGACGTGTCGGATCTCTGCCCTCGGATGGCGGTGCTGGTCGACGGGCGTGTCCAGTTGGAGGGGGCACCGCTCGAGCTGATCGGCGCCACCCGCGGAAGGATCTGGACGAAGGCGATCGACCGGGGCGCGCTCCCGCGGTATCGGGAGCAGTACGAGATCCTCTCCACACGTCTCTTCGCCGGGCGCACGATCCTGCACGTGCTCTCCGACCGCGACCCGGGCGACGGCTTCGCGCCGGCCGACGCCGGCCTCCAGGACGTCTACTTCTGCACGCTCGCGCAATCGCGCCGCGCGGCCTGAGACCCTGACGATGCTCACCAACATCGCTCGATTCGAGTCGCGCTATCTCCTCCGCAACCCGCTGTTGTGGCTGACGGCCGCCGCGACCTTCGCGCTGTTCTTCGTCGGGATGAGCGTGGACGGCTTCGATCTCGGCAACGAGGGCGGCCTGCTGAAGAACGCGGCCTACGCGATGCTGCGAAACTACGTTGTGGTCTCGGTCGTCTTCATGTTCGTGACGACGTCGTTCGTCGCCAACGCCGTCCTCCGCGACGACGAGACCGGGTTCGGCCCGATCATCCGTTCGACGGGAATCACCAAGGTCGAGTACGTGCTCGGCCGCTTCCTCGGCGCCTTCGCCGTCGCGGCGCTCTGCATGCTGGTCGTGCCGCTCGCGACCCTGCTCGGGTCGGTGATGCCGTGGGCCCCTCCGGCGCAGATCGGACCCAACCGGCTCATCGACCATCTCTACGGCTATTTCCTGCTCGCGCTTCCGAACCTCTTCATCCACGCCGCCGTCTTCTTCGCGCTGGCGACGATCACGCGCTCGATGATGGCGGCGTACCTCGGCGTCATCAGCTTCGTCTCGGGGTTCTTCATGCTGCGGGATGCGTTCAGCGACCGGCCGGAGCTCCAGACGGCCATCGCGGTCGCCGAGCCCTTCGCCGGGCGCGCCCTCAGCGACGCGGTGCGCTACTGGACGGTGGCCGAACGGAACGTGATGCTCCCGGAGCTCACCGGGGCCCTGCTCTACAACCGGCTCCTCTGGGTCGGCGCCGCCGGCCTCTGCCTGGCGTTCGCCTGCGCCGCCTACCGCTTCGCCGACCAGGGGATGTCGAGGCGCGAGCGAAAGCGGCTGAAGCTCGTACAGCCGTCGTCCGCGGAAGCAGGGCGCGCCGTGGAGGCCACTGCCCTCCCCCTCCCGGCTCCCGAGCACGGCCGCAGGGCGCTGCGCGCCCTGCTCCGGATGCGCACCCGCTTCGAGGCCCGGCAGGTCATCCTGAGCCCGGCCTTCGTCGTCGTGATGGCGTGGGGGCTGTACACCACGTTCTTCGTCCTGCTCACCCAGCGGCACCCCGTGGGCAGGCCGACCTACCCGACGACGCTGACGCTGATCCCGCTGATCGAGGACAGCTTCAGGGTGATGCTGCTGGTCGTCGCCATCTTCTACGCGGGCGAGCTCGTGTGGCGCGAGCGCGACCGGAGAGTGCACGAGCTCGTCGACGCCACGCCGCTTCCGAGCTGGGCGTACGTGGTGCCGAAGACGCTGGCGATGGCCCTGGTGCTGATGGCGGTGGTGCTGACCAGCGTCGCCGCGTCCGTCCTCTTCCAGCTCTCCGCCGGATTCACGGAGGTGGAGCTCGGCAAGTACCTGCTCTGGTACGTGCTGCCGGCGACCTGGGACATGCTGCTCCTGGCTGCGCTGGCGGTCTTCGTTCAGGCGCTCAGCCCCCACAAGACCATCGGCTGGGCCGTCATGGTGGTCTTCCTGCTGTGGCGGGAGCTCAACACCGCCATCGATCACAACCTGCTGAGCTACGGCTCGAGCCCCGGCATGCCCCTCAGCGACATGAACGGCGCCGGCTCGTTCTGGTGGGGTGCGTGGACGGTCCGCCTCTACTGGGGAGCGTTCGCCTTCCTGCTGCTCGTGGCCGCGCACCTCCTCTGGAGGCGCGGCACCGAGATCCGGCTGAGGCCGAGGCTCGCCGCTGCCCGGCGGCGTCTGACGGGGGCGGCGGGCTGGGTCGCGGGCGCGGCCCTCGTGGCCTTCGCCGGCACCGGCGCGTACGCGTTCTACAACATCAACGTCCTGAACGAGTACCGCTCCCCTCTGGCCGGCCTGGCGCGGCAGGCGGCGTTCGAGAAGAAGTACTGGAAGCACCGCGACCTGCCGCAGCCGACGGTCGCGGACATGACGGTGTCCATCGACCTGTATCCCGAGGAGCGGCGGGCGGTGACCAGGGGGCGCTATCGGCTCCGCAACCTGACGCCGCGGCCGATCACCGAGATCCACGTCCGGCTGCTGTACGACGATCTCGAGCTGACCCGCGCAGCGATCGCCGGCGCGCGACAGGTGCTGGAAGACGGCGAGCTCGACTACCACATCTTCCGTCTGGACTCGCCGATGCGACCGGGCGAGGAGCGTGTCCTGACCTTCGAGACGCGGCTCTGGCACCGCGGCTTTCGCAACGGCGCTCCGAACACGAGGCTGGTCGAGAACGGCACATTCCTTAACAAAAACGAGCTCACGCCCGTCATCGGGATGAGCCGCGCAGGCACACTGGAGGATGCCGCAGCGCGCCGCGCCTTCGGTCTGCCCGAGCGAGGGGGGAGGGCGAAGCTGGAGGACCTCTCCGCGACCGCGAACGCCGCAGACCTCGGTGGATGGGTGACGGCGGACATCACCCTGTCGACCACGGCGGACCAGACGCCGATCGCGCCCGGCCGGCAAGTTTCGGACGTCCTACGCGGCGGCAGGCGCATCGCCCGCTTCGTGTCGGAGGCGCCGATCCGCGAGCGCTTCTCGGTCCAGTCGGCCCGCTACGCGGAGAAGCATCGCCGGCACGCCGGTGTCGATCTCGCGGTGTACTACCACCCCCCGCACGCGTGGAACGTCGACCGGATGCTCGACGCACTGGCGGCATCGCTCGACCATTACCAGGCGAGCTTCGGCCCGTACCCGTTCGACCACGTGCGGATCCTCGAGTACCCGGGGTACACGAACTTCGCGCAGGCCTTCGCCGGCACCATTCCATATTCGGAGACGTACGGGTTCATTGCCGATTTTCAGGAGCCGGAGACCATCGACCACGTCACGGCCACCACCGCGCACGAGCTGGCGCACCAGTGGTGGGCGCACCAGGTGACCGCAGCGGACATGGAGGGCTCGATGCTGCTGTCCGAGACGCTCGCCAATTACTCCGCGCTGATGATGCTGAGGAACCTCCGCGGCGAGGACGAGCTCCGTCGCGCCCTGCGGTTCACGCTCGACCGCTATCTCGCCGGCCGCGCCGGATATGGGCCCGCGGGCGAGCCGCCCCTCGTCCGTGTCGAGGCCGAGAGCTGGATCGGCTATCAGAAGGGGGCGCTCGCCATGTACCTGCTGCAGGAGCGCATGGGCGAGGACGCGGTCAACCGCGCGCTCAGGAATCTGCTGCACCGATACAAGTTCAAAGGCGCGCCGTACCCCCGCTCGCTCGACCTCATCGAAGCCCTGCGCGCAGAGGCCAGAACTGCCGAAGAGCAGGCCCTGATCACCGACCTTTTCGAGCGCGTCACCCTCTACGACTTGAAGGTCGCTCAGCCCACGGCCGTCCGGCGCGCCGACGGCAAATGGGACGTGACCGTGCCGGTCGAGGCAAAGAAGCTCTACGTGCACGGCGGAGGTGAGGAGACGGAGACACCGCTCGCCGAACGCATCGAAGCCGGCCTCTTCACCGCCGAGCCCGGCCGCGACGCCTTCGACAAATCGAACGTGGTCCTGATGGAGCGCCAACCGATCCGCTCGGGCCGTCAGGTGCTGAAGTTCGTGACCGATAGGAAGCCGGCGTATGCCGGCATCGATCCATACAACTTCTACATTGACCGTAATTCAGCGGACAACTTGCTGCCGGTGAGGTAAAGACGAAAATCGCATTCCAATCGCTCACTTTTTTCCGAAGCCAGGACAAGTGCCCTGTTGTCGACACCTTCACAGCGCGGATGCGGGTCGTTCCTCATCGAGGGATCGTTCTATTTGATAGCATCTCGGGGGGTGGTGGGCATGTTTTCAGACGACCCCGGACCCTCTTCTGGCAACCGATTCACCTTGATATTGAAGGCGGAGGTTCGAGGGGCGCCGCCTTGACAATCCCCTTTAGCACCCCATAGAGTATACCGCGATCCACGGAGGCAGATAGACGCGAGCAGGTTGCGCCTCTCGGCCGCGAGGCGCCCATCGGCGTGCCGCAGACTGCTGGAGGCGGGCGGTATGCCAATCCTCCACGGCCGGGTGCCGTTCCGTGGCCCGAGCAAGACTTGGTTGCGATGACGTGACCGATAAGGAGCCGATATGTTGACGAGCCGTGCTATGTATTTTCTGGTGGGAGTCGTTGTCGCCCCCGTCCTCGGA
The DNA here is from genome assembly GCA_035462575.1 of Thermoanaerobaculia bacterium. Taxonomy (GTDB): domain Bacteria; phylum Acidobacteriota; class Thermoanaerobaculia; order Multivoradales; family UBA5704; genus DATARR01. Next base: position 14,230 of record DATHUD010000658.1, read on the forward strand.
GCGATCACCCGGCCGCTGGCGCGAGGGGTCATCAAGGGGGGCATCGTCGTCAAGCGCCAGCTCGACAAGATGGCCGCCGAGGTGAAAGAGGAGGTGCAGGACCTCGCCGCGGAAGCGGCGGCCGACCTGGATGCGCCGAAGGTCTGAGGCACCCCCGATGTCTGTGGCGAGCCTGCCGCTCCTGTTCAGGAACGTAGTGGACAGCACGCGCTGTCCTTTTGCCAGGACGGCATCCTGGGAGGAGCTGGCGAGCGATGGGGCCCTGCCCCTGGTCGAACAGGCCGTCGACGCGGCCGCGAGGTTGTGGCAGGCGATTCCCGCGGCCGAGGCCGGCGGCAAGGACATGGTCGCGTTGCGGATCGACAGCCCTGCGCTGACCCGCGACTTCGAGGCGTTCACCCGCTTCGTCGCGACGGTGCTCTCGCACGTGAGCCGCGATCCGCGGAGCCTGGGCGACGACAGCGTGATGCTGCGCTACGGCTGGCGGTACTGGGTGGCGGACGTGCAGTGCTTCGTGCTGTCGTTTTCGCCCATCTACGCGCCCAATCACCCCCGTCACAGCCCGGCGGGCTCCGCGTTTCTCGTCTTCCAGTTCGAGTCGTCCTTCGTCCGCAACGGCGTGAGCTCGATGACCCCGGAGCAGGTCAGGAAGCTCTCCCAGAGCGTGAAGGAGGCGTTCGAAGACGGCGGGTTCGATTACCTCGCCGAGATTACGCATGAGGCACCGGAGGCGTTGCACGTGATCAAACCCCTCCGCTCCGGAGATTCTCCCATTGAATGGTGGAAGCATGCACAACACGTATAAATTGATGACCGACCCCGAGCCGACTCCGCTGGAGGCGATGAAGACCGACGGTTACGCGATGTTCGACCGCGTCCTGCCCGACCGCCTCTGGTTCGAGCGGACGTACCGGCTCTTCGACGAATTCGTCGACGGGCTGACCGAAGAGAGCATCGAAGACCTGCGCGCCGCGGCCTTCGCGTGGCTCGCCGTGGGCGACAACGACAGCTATTACTGCGGGGTGCCGTCGAGCTTCCGCGATCGCAAGGGCCTCTCGGGCAAGCGCGACAAGGCCTATCTCCAGTGGTGCCTGGAGTTCGCGCGCTCGCCGCAGTTCGCCGCCACCACCGCCGCACAGAGCCCGGCGATGCGCGAGCTCGGCGAGCGCCTCGAAGAGCTCGAATCCGTCTGCTCCCGCCTCTACATGGATGTGTTGCGCGAGATCGGCGCCGAACACCCGGAGTACCTCGCGCTCCACGCCGAGGACCGGCCGTTGCCGATCATCATCAAGATGATCCGGTACAACAACAGCCCGGGACAGTTCGCCACGGATCCCCATTTTGACAAGAGCGCGCTCAGCCTCATCCTGAACGCGGACGACCACGAGGTGCGGTGGCGCGTGGGCCGCGGGCGCAACTGCCCGCTCAGCAGCATGTTCACCCCGATGGAATACCCGGCGAGCGCAGAGGAGCCGAATAGCTGCGTGATGATCCCGGGTCTCTGCCTCGAGCAGGCGGGCGTCGGCCTGCCCCCCACTCCGCACTTCGTGATGCCTGTCGAGACGGGCGATCATCGGCATTCCATCGTCGCGTTCCTCCTGGTCCCCCATCTCCAGGGCACGGACGGGCTGGACACGCAGGCTCCCTTCGTGCACGACATCCTGACGAACATCGTCTGACGCACGGGCGATCCGGAAGCGCATTTGGACATCAATGTGCCTGGGGCTCCGGCGGTCCGGCTGGCCGAGCGTCGCGCGCCGCGGGCGGAGCGCCTCCGGGCGGAGCGCCTCCGGCCCCGCAATTACATCCTGACGGGGACGCCCGGAGCCGGCAAGACGACGCTGATCGGGCACCTGCGCGACCACGGCCACGCCGTCGTCGAAGAGAGCTTCATGAGCGTCTGGCGGCGGCTCCGCGCGGAAGGCTGCGCGGACCCGCTGGCGGACGAGTCGTTCATCGATCGGGTGGTGCAGCTCCAGTCCGAACGGGAGCAGGCCGCGCGGCTCTGCGAGGCGCCCTGCCGGTATTTCGATCGTTCGTTCCTCTGCACGCTGGCGCTCAGCGACTTCATGGGCCGCCCTGCCAGCCGGCTCCTGCTGCGCGAGATCGAGCGCGCGCAGGCCGAAGCCATCTTCGCGCGCGACGTGTTCTTCATCCGGGACCTGGGCTACGTGCCCGGCAACGAGGTCGGGACGATGACGTACGAGGACGCGCTCGCGTTCGCCGAGGTCCATCGGCGCGTCTACGCCGCGCACGGGTACAACTGCATCGACATCCCGGCCCTCCCGGTCGAGGCGCGGGTGCGATTGATCCTGGAGCACAGCGAGCGGGGGGCGCGGCAGGAATGAAAAAGACCTCGACCCTGGCGCGCCGCCCGCGCAAGCCAAGGAGCGCCGCCGCGCGGACGGCGGCGAGAAGCCTCGCCTGGGCGGCGGGCGCGTGGACCGCGAAGAGCGACGTCCGCGACCGGATCCGGTTGCACCACCCCGACATCGCGCGGTACGCGGCCGCGGGGGCCGCGCTGGACGGCTGCCTGATGCGCCTGTCCGGGGTGCGCGATTACCGCGTCAGCCCGGTGACCTCCACGGTGCTCGTCAAGTACGACGGCGGCTTTCTGCCGCGCGAGGAGCTGCTTCAGGCGATGACGGCCGCGCTCCAGGCCATGCACGACCAGGCCGATCCCGGCGGGCTGACCCCGCCCCAGGTGCAGGTCGACAAGATCCCGCCCCGGTTGATCCTTTCGACAACGACCCTGGCGCTTTCCGTCGCGGCGATCTTCGCGCCGCCTCTCGTGGCCGCCGCGGCCGTGGGAGTGGCGATCGCGTCGACTCCGATCCTCCTCTCCGCCACGAAGTCCCTCGTGCTCGAGCGCAAGCTCCGGGTGGACGCGCTCGACGCCACGGTGATCGTGATGGCGCAGGTCTACGGCCGCCTCTTCCCCGCGGCGTTCATGGTCTGGGTCGTCGACCTCAGCAACGTGCTCCTCGAGGCCTCGTCCCGCGAGTCCCGCCACAAGCTGGCGGAGATCTTCGGCCGGCAGGTCCGGATGACGTACCTCCTGGTGGACGGCGCCGAGATCGAATACAACGTCGCCGACCTCGGGATCGGCGACCGCATCGTCGTGCGCTCGGGCGAGCAGATCCCGATCGACGGCGCGATCGTCGACGGCGATGCCATGGTCGATCAATCGGCTCTGACCGGCGAATACGCGCCGGCCGAGAAGATCGCGGGCGACAAGGTTTTCGCGATGTCGGTCGTGCTGTCGGGGAAGATCGAGATCGAGGTGAGCGAGACCGGCGAGAACACCAACGTGGCCAAGCTGGTCAAGCTCATCGCGCAGTCGGCCGAGCACCAGGTGCGGATGCAGTCGCTGGCCGAGCGCTTCGCCGACGCCATGGTCGTGCCGACGCTGGCGCTCGGCGGGGTGGGGTACACGATCGCGGGGCCCAACGCGACGATGGCGATCATCAACGCCGACTACGGCACCGGCATCCGGATCGCCGGTCCGCTCGGGCTGCTCTCCTCGCTCTCCGCGGCCGCCCGCAACGGCATTCTGGTCAAGAAAGGCAGCGTGCTCGAGTCGTTCTCCGGGACGAACGCCGTCATCTTCGACAAGACCGGAACGCTGACGGAGGAGGTCCCGGCGGTGGCGCGGATCGTCCTGCTCGATCCGGGCTTCGACGAGCGTGAAGTGCTCCGCTACGTCGCCGCGGCCGAGCAGCGCTTCACGCACCCGATCGCCCGGGCGATCCTGCGCCGGGCGGGCGAGCTCGGGCTCGCGCTGCCGGCCGTGGAGGACTCCGGCTACCAGATCGGGTTCGGCATCCACGTGCGGATCGAGGAGCGCACGGTCCACGTTGGCAGCCGGCGGTACATGGAAGAGCGGAGCACGCCGGTCTCCGGCGAGGCGCAGCGCGTCCTCGACGAGATCCACGCGGATGGCGGGACGGCGATCTTCGTGTCGATCGACGAGCGCCTCGCGGGGGTCATCGAGCTCCAGGCGAGCCCCCGGGCCGAGGCGCGCGCGCTGGTCCGGACCCTGCGCGAGAAGTGGGGGATCGAGGAGATCCACCTCCTCTCCGGCGATCACGAGGCGCCGACGAGGGCGCTGGCCGAGCGGCTCGGGGTCGCCAACTACGCCGCCGAGGTCCTGCCGCAGGACAAGGCGCGGTACGTCTCGACGCTGCAGGAGCGCGGCTTGAAGGTCACCATGATCGGCGACGGGATCAACGACACGGTGGGCCTGGCACAGGCGGATTATTCGATCTCGCTGCGCGGCGCGGCCGACGCCGCCACCGACGTCGCAGACATCGTCCTCATGGACGGGAACCTGAGCAAGCTCGACCTCCTCTTCGACATCTCGGACAACCTGGACAGGAACGTCAAGCGCAGCTTCGCCCTGGTCCTGATCCCGAACTCGTTCTGCATCGTCGGCGCGCTGCTCGGGTTCTTCGGGCTCGGCACGTCGCTCGTTCTGAACAACGTCTTCAATCTGGTGGCGACGGGCAACGGGCTCCGGGCGCAGGCGCCGTTGCGGAAGCGCGCGGAGTCCGACCCCGCGATCCGCATTGATTGACGGGCTCCGGAGCCTGTCGGAAGGAAGCACGCAGATGGTACTCGAATTTCCCGCACCGGCCAGCCCCATCCTGGGCGCGTCGCCGGAGATCCGCTTGAAGTCGGCCGTGCCGGGGCGGGAGCGCTGGTTCGCCCGGCCGCTCGTCAGCGCGCCGCGGCTCGCCGCGCAGATCGAGGCGGTTCTGGCGCGGCAGGCGGGCGTCAGGTCCGTGTCGGCCAACCCCCGGACCGGGGGCATCCTCGTGCAGTTCGACGGAGTGCTGTCGCGCGAGGCCGTCCTCCGCTCGATAGAGGAGGCGATCCGCGCCACCGGGATCGCGCCCCGCCGGGCGCCGCGGGCCGCTGCCGCCGACCCGCTGGAGCCGCTTCCCAAGACGGGTTTCGGGCTCGCGAGCCCGTCGTTCTGGCTGATCGCCGGCGGGATCGTGGTCGTGCCGCGGCTCCTCGTCGGCGCGGCCGCGGTGACCAACCCGGTCCTGTTGAGCGCGACGCTGCTCGGGTTGGGCGGGGTGGCGGCGGCCGGCATGTGGCGGACTTTCCATGCGGCGCCGCGAGCGGATGCCGGCACGGCGGAGGGGGCCGCCGCGGCGCCCCCTCAGATCGAACGGTTCCTGAAGTACGTCCGGCCGCACCGCGGCGAATTCCTGAAGGCCGCGGCGTTCTCGATGATCAACAAGGTGCTCGACTTCGGGCCGCCCATCGTCACCGGCATGGCCCTCGACATCGTGGCCAACGAGAAGGTCTTCCTCTTCTCGAAGCTGGGCGTCGCCTCCCTTTCCACGCAGCTCTGGCTCCTCGGCGGCTTCGCCGTCGCGGTCTACGTGCTCGAATGCGTCACCGAGTACGCGTACAAGGTCCGCTGGCGGGACCTCGCGCAGAAGGTGCAGCACGACCTGCGGCGCGACGCCTTCCAGCACATCCAGCGGCTGCAGCTCAGCTACCTCGAGGACGAGCACACGGGCAACCTCGCGCAGCTCGTCAACGACAACATCAACCAGATCCAGCGCTTCCTCGACGACGGCGTGCACGGGTTCCTGGAGGTCGGGACGAACTTCGTCGCCATCGTGGTCCTCTTCGCCTGGCTGTCGCCGAACGTCGCGTGGATCGCGCTCTGGCCGTTCCCCGTCGTCGCCTGGATGATGTACCGCTACTACCGGCGGATTCGCCCGCTCTACCGGGAGGTCAGCGCCCGCTCGGGCGCCGTCGCCAGCCAGCTCGTCGACAGCTTCGGCGGCATCGTCACGATCCGCAGCTTCACCAACGAGGAGCGCGAGGTCGAGCGCCTCGAGAAGCTCAGCGAAGAGTATATGGAGGCGAACCGGCCCGTCATCCGGCTCTTCGCGGAGTTCTCGACGATGGTCCGCTTGCCGGTGCTGGCGGCCTTCACCGGCGTTCTGGTCCTCGGCGGCTTCTCCGTCATCGGCGGGGGGCTCACGACCGGCAAGTTCGCCGCGACGCTCTTCCTGATCCCGCGCTTCCTCTTCCCCTTCGCCTACCTCGGAGACACCATCGACAGCTACCAGCGCACGCTGAGCTCCGTCGGGCGCGTGTTCGACGTCATGGACCTGCCCGTGGAACCGGAGGGCGGGGAGCGGCGCCTCCTCCCCGGCGACCTGCGCGGCGACGTGTCGTTCGAGGGCATCGACTTCGGCTACGGCCCGTCGACGCCGGTCCTCTCCGGCTTCGACCTGTCCGTCGAAGCCGGACAGAGCGTCGCGCTGGTCGGCCCGACGGGCGCCGGCAAGACGACCGTCGCGAAGCTCCTGCTGCGGTTCTACAGCCCCGGCGAGGGACGCATCCTGCTCGACGGGATCGACATCCGCGAGCTGCGCCTCAAAGACCTGCGGCGCGCCATCGGCCTCGTCAGCCAGGACGTCTTCCTGTTCGACGGCACGATCCGCGAGAACATCACGTACGGCAGCCCCGGGGCGACGTTCGAGGAGATCACCCGGGCGGCCGGCATGGCGGAGGCGCGCGAGTTCATCGAGAGCCTGCCCGACGACTATGACACCGCCATCGGCGAGCGCGGATTGAAGCTCTCCGGCGGCCAGCGGCAGCGGATCTGCCTCGCCCGCGCCATCCTCAAGGACCCGCGCATCCTGGTGCTGGACGAGGCCACCTCGTCGCTGGACAACGAGACCGAGGCCGCGATCCAGCGCTCCCTCGCGCGGCTCGCGGTCGGGAGGACCACGATCGTCATCGCGCACCGCCTCTCGACGATCCGCCACAGCGACCGCATCTTCGTCCTCGGCACGAACGGGCACATCGTCGAGATGGGCAGCCACGACGAGCTGCTGGAGCAGAACGGGTTCTACGCCTCTCTCTGGCGCGTGCAGACCGGGGAGGGGCCCCACGGCGAAGACGCGCAGCCCGGAGACGGCCTCCTGGTCCTCGGCGCGTACGCGCCTCCCGAAAACCCGTGAGGCCCTGGATGGAGCGGATGGAGTGAAGATCGTCTCGCTGAACGCCTGGGGCGGACGCCTCGGCGCGCCGCTTCCGGACTGGCTGCGCAATGCCGCGGCGGACGTGCTCTGCCTGCAGGAGGTCTTCAGCGGCCCGGCCTTGACCGAAACCGCCCTGCCCGACGGAGACGGCCACACGATCGACGCCGACCTGTTCGGCTCTCTCTCGCGCGCGCTCCCCGGCTACCGAGGCTGGTTCAGCGCCGGCAGCCGCGGCTATGTCAACGACAGCACGTGGCTGGACCTCCCGTTCGAGTACGGCATCGCCCTGTTCGTCCACCCGTCGATCTCGATCACCGCCCAGCGCTCCGCGCTGGTCCACGGCGCGTTCCGCCGGGACGGGAGCGGCAGCCCGCCGCTGTCGCGCCCCGCCCAGGCCGTCGCCTGCGTGGGGCCGGAAGGGCGCTTCACGCTGGGGCACCTGCACGGCCTGTGGCAGCCCGACGGCAAGCACGACTCCGAGCTGCGGCTGGAGCAGGCGCGCCGGTTCCGCGAGCTGATCGCCGGCGTGGCCGATCCCGCGGGCCCGTTGATCGCCTGCGGCGACTTCAACGTGCTGCCCGGCTCCGCCACCTTCGGCCTGCTCGGAGAGCTGGGGCTGCGGGATCTGAACCGGCGCTTCGACATCCACTGCACGCGCTCTTCGCTCTACGGCAAGAGCGTCCGCTACGCCGATTACATGCTGGCCGGCGACGGGCTCGACGTGGAGCGCCTCGAGGTGGTCCGGAGCCCCGAGGTCAGCGATCACTGCCCGCTCGTGCTGCACGCCGCGCCCGCCGCGCGAAAGACCGGCCAGGATGCGGCCCGAGCGGGCTGACGGGAGCCTCATGTCCGACCTGCGAACCGTTCAGTTTTCCGAGCGCCACAAGGTGAGCTTCAAGGACGCGCCCGTGCCCGACATCGACAGGGACGCGCGCTTCCTCGAGCTGTTCGAGATCGCGCGCCCCTTCACCATGACCGGCAAGGACGCGATGTTCGCGCTCTACGGCGCCGTCAACCACATCCTCGACCGTGGCATCCCGGGCGACTTCGTGGAATGCGGCGTGTGGCGCGGGGGGAGCTCCCTGCTGGTCTCCCTGATCCTCAAGGCGCGCGGGGTGCGCGATCGCAAGGTCCTGCTCTACGACACCTTCACCGGCATGACCCCGCCGAGCGAGATGGACGTGGATTACAAAGGCAACACGGCCGCCGGGATGATGGCGGAGAACGCCGACGGCCGCGGCTGGTGCTACGCGCCGCTCGAGGAGCTGAAGAGCAACTTCGCCAGGCACGAGCTCCCGTTCGAAACCGCGTTCATCGAGGGCGACGTGGCCGAGACCCTGAAGGGGCCGAAGCCGGAGCGGATCGCGCTGCTGCGCCTGGACACCGACTGGTACGAGTCGACCCTGGCCGAGCTGGTGCACCTCTATCCGCGGCTGAGCCCGGGGGGCGTGCTCATCATCGACGATTACGGGCACTGGGAAGGCGCGCGCAGGGCCACCGACGATTACTTCGCGACCGTCCCGCCCCCGCTGCTGGTGCGGGTGAACTACTCGGTGCGGCTCGCCGTCAAGGGCTGAAGCGTGGCGATGGCGGAGCGGCACTATTGTCTGTACCCCTACGGCCTCTCCGGGCTGTCGCGGGGGTGGTCCAAGGTCACGGGCATGGAGGCGCTGATCTCCCGCGAGGTCCGCCTGCGCGCAGAGGGCCCGGTCGAGCGCGCCTCCACGCTGATCTGCGACGGCGCGCCCGGCGACGAGGCGTTCGAGCTGCCCGAGGCCCGGCTCGCCGTGCGTCCCGTCCCGGGCAGCGCGGATCCGGCTGAGCGCGCCGCCCTTCTCGCGGTCTGGTTCGACGAGCTCTGGGCCCTCCTGCACCCGGCCGCGTTCACGACCCCCGGATTGAGCCCGGCGCTGGCCGGCGTCGTCTACCCCGATGGAGAAGGGGAGACGGGACCGCCGGGCTCGTTCGAGCGGATCGCCGGCCACGTAGAGCGCCGGCGCGCGCGGCGGCTCGTCGATCCGGAGCAACGCTTCGCCGACCGGTTCCAGGGCGAGCTCGATCGGCTGCCGGCGGACGCGGAGATCAGTTGGTCGGAGGTCTTCTTCACCGAGTCGATCCTCCGGTGGAACGCCGATCCGGGCCGCCGCGGCTCCCGCCAGACGCTCCATTCCTTCCTGGTCATCCCGGACAACCTCGTCGAGACCCCTCCGGGGCGGCGCATCCTGGAGGCCCTGAGCGCGGTGGACGCCGTCTATCTGCAAACGGACGTCTACCTGCGCCGCGTGGCCCGGCAACTGGAGGCGATGGAGCTGCCGGTCCCGGAGCTCCACCGCTTCGACCTGCCGCCCGACCTCGAGGCGCTGCGGCGCGCGATCGCCGAGCCGCCCCCGCCGCCGGCGTCCCTGGAGGCGCTCGACCCGCGCCAGCGGGACCTGGTCGAGGACGCGCTGCTCACCCGGGGGCGCATCCCTCACCGCTTCGTCTGCCCGGACCGGCTCGATCCCATCAAGGGCATCCACGTGGTACTGGAGGCGGTGGACCGCTTCCTCGCGAGCCTCGGGCAGCCGATCGAGCGGCTGCGGGAGCAGTACCGCTTCTACTTCGTCACCGACTACTACACCCGCTTTCCGCCGGTGGACCGGGATCTGGCCTGGCACCGTTACGCGGACTGGATCCGCGAGCGGCAGATCCCCCCCTTCCAGGAACGCTGGCCGGGCATCGTCCGGTTCGCCGACAACATCCCGGACCGCTTCATCTGGACCCACCTCCTGGCCGACGCCCACATCATCTCGGGCGGCATCCAGGAAGGGTTGGGCCTCGCGGTGCAGGAGGGGCTGGTGGTCAATCACGCGCTCGGGCGGGGGAGGGCGGTGATCATGGGCGACGGAGCGGGCTTCCCGATCCAGGCCCGCGAAGACGGACTGGGTTCCTACGGATTCTTCCCCTCCGCCGGCGACCCGGCCGCCTTCGCGCACGCGCTCTGCGAGGTGGTCTCGCTCGACGCCGGCGCCCACCGGGAGCGCACCGGCCAGATGGTGACCCGCTTCATCGAGCCGCACCGACACCGCTTGCTGCCCTGAGGTTCTCATCGCATGCTCAGCACTGAAGAATTCGTCGTCAGAAATCCGTATCGCAGCTCGAAGGAGGAGTTCCATCTGTCGTGCGCTCCGAACGACGAGTTCGTCGCGGGATGGATGAGGAAGGGCTGGCTCTTCGAACCCTTCAACCTTCACGTCCTCTCGGAGATCCTCGACCCGCAGAGCGTGATCCTGGATGTCGGCGCGCACATCGGAACGTTTTCCGTAGTGCTCGGCAAGCTCCTGCCGCAGAGCCGCATCCATGCCTTCGAGCCCCAGGTGCCCCTCTATTCCATCCTGTTGAAGAACCTCGAGAAGAACGGCGTAGAGAACTGCCAGCCGTTCAATCTCGCGGTGGCTCACCGGCAGACCTTGAGCGCCGTGCAGCGCGCGGTTCGAGACGGTAACGGCGCCGGGAAAGCCGTCGCATACGGCGATCCCGGCAGATACAACTTCGCCGGACTCTCGTTAGGGCTGGGGGAGCATGTCGTCGCTTGCATCCGTCTCGACGAATTCGTGGCCAAGGCAGGGCTTCCTCGTGTCGATCTGATCAAGATCGACGTGGAGGGGGCCGAGCCGTTCGTTCTCTACGGGGCCAGGAAGATTTTGAGCGAGCACAGGCCCATCCTCCATTTCGAGGAGAACGACAAACGCGTGACCCCTGAGCTGGCGCGCGGGCTCGGATGTTCCGTGACTCACGCCGCGGCCCGGTTCAGCGTTCGCTACCGCCTCAAGGATGATGGCTACCTGTATCTGCGCATGCCGTTCGACAACGTCATGCTCGCTCCCAGCGAGGCGCTCTCGCCGCAGATTCTCGAGCTGTTCGAAAAACAGCCGAGCGACAGCCGGTACTTTCAGGACATGTACGTGTTCAGGCAGGACGAGTTTTCCCGGGGATACCGGCCCGAAAGCAAGCCGGTTCCGTCGCGCAGGAAGAAGTGAGCGCCGGTCAGACGTCGACCAGGGGGCGGGCGCCCTCGTCCGGCTTCGATTCGCGCGGCCCGCTGGAGCGCGCCTCGGCCACCCAGCGCAGGGGGCCGAACAGGTACTCCTCGCGCCGGTCGCCGTAGCGCGGGTTCAAGGGAACCCCCGCGGCCTCGACGAACTCGCGCGCGCTGTGGTCGAAATCCACGGGTCCCTTGGGCCGGCGGTGGATCACCACCGCGATCATGTGGCGGAAGGCCTCGGAGGGGTTCGAGACCCCCCGGTGCCACGTGCAGGGGTTGCGGATCAGGACGTCCCCGGCGCGCGCACGGGGCTGGATCGGCGGCGCCACCGCGCGCCGGGCCTCCAGGTCCGCCGCGGCGACCTTCGGCTCGGTGGGCAGCGCGTGCGTGCCCGGCCACAGCTCGATCGCGCCGTTCTCGGGCCCCATGTCCTGCACGGGGATGCTGATGCTCAGGGCCGACATCGGCTGGCCCGCGGCGTTCGCGTGGGGCTGGTCGATGTGCACCTCCTGTGCGCCGCTCCCCGGGCAATTGGTATTGCCGCAGTAATACATCAGGGTTGCCTCGGGGCCGAGCAGCTCCCGCGCCATCTCCCAGACGAAGGGATGCGCCAGCACGTCGCGGTGCAGATAGGGCGGATGGGTGGGCGCCCCCTGCTGCAAGTGCCCGGGAGCGCCCGGGTTTCCGCCGATGCGCGCGCAGAACTCGAGCAGCCGCTCGGTGTCGGCGTCCATGCGCTTGTGGAGCCTCCGGAGGAACTCCACGTCCACCAGCCCCTGCACCAGCACCGCGCCGTCGCGCGCCAGTCCGCCGAGGGCGCGCGCGAGCGCGTCCTGCTCGGTGATTGCCACGCGGATCAGATCCATATCGCTCGCTCCACCGTCAATAGGCCGCGACGGAGATTCCGCCGTCGATCGGGATGCAGGTGCCCGTCAGGTAATCGCTCTCCCGCGACGCGAGGAAGGCCGCGATCCCCTCGAGGTGCCGCGGCGTCCCCAGGAACGTCGAGGGCATCTTCGGCAGGTATCGCTCCTCGATCTGATCCACACGGCTGGTCATGTTCGTCCGGAACACGCCGGGCAGGAGAGCGTTCACCTGGATGCCGTGCGGGCCCAACTCCACCGCCAGAGCCCGCACCGCCGCCGCCATCGCGCCCTTGGTGGCCGAATACGAAACGAGGCCGGGCGAGCCGCACACCGCCGCCGTCGAGGAGGTGGCCACCAGCTTGCCGCCTCCGCCCTGGGCGATCATCTGCCGGGCCGCCTCGCGGAAGCACACCAGCATGCCCTCGAAGTTCACGGCGTTCTGGCGCCGGTACTCCTCGAGCGTCGTCTCCAGGAGTGGGCGCACCCGCGCGATCCCCGCGTTCGCGAACAGCGAATCCAGGCGGCCGAAGCGCGCGCGGGTCTCCGCCATGGCGCGCAGGATCGCCTCTTCGTCCGAGACGTCGCAGGCGAGCGGCAGCACCGCGCCTCCGGCCCCCACCGCCGACACTTCCGCGGCGGCCGCGGCCAGGCGCTCCGGGTTCCGCGCCCAGAGGGCCACGTCGGCGCCGCACCGGGCCAGGCCGCGCGCCATCCCCAGCCCCAGCCCCGCGCTGCCCCCGGTCACCACCGCCACGTGACCCCGGAGGGAAAACATGGGCGGGCTGCTCACGGCTGGCGGTGGATCGGCCAGCGAGGCACGTCCCACGAGAGGTGGATGCGCGGACCGGTCACCAGCTCCTCGCCGGCCTCGGTCGGGGTGGTCACCATGAGGATCTTCCACTCGCCGCCGGCGAGCACGCACAGGTACAGGGAGACGTTCAGGTACTCCAGCCCGGTGGAGGTGGCGGGGTACATCCAGCGCACCTTCCCGAGGGCCGCCACGCGGTTGATCGGCGACACCGAGAGGGTCGTGCGCAGCGGCGGCGACCAATGGCCCACGCGCGTGTCGAAATAATGCGGCGCGCCTTCCCGCTGCTCCCGGAGGTCCGTCCTGGACAGGAAGGTGTCGCCGGCCGCCATCGAGACGTCCTTGTGGAAGCACGAGGAGAAGCCGGCCTTGTCCGCGTGAACGTAGGCTGTCACGTAGCGCGTCAGCAGCGCCGACACGCCCTCGACCACGGCCTGCTCCTCCGGGCTGAAGCTCATGCCGCTCCGTCCGAGGCCTTGAGCAGGACCAGCAGGTACTGGAACGGGCCGCCCCCGTCGAGGGCGCGGCTGGCGTGGGCGGGGATGACGCACGCCTCTCCGGCGCGCAGGAGCTGCTCCCGCTCGTCGATGCAGAGCCTCGCCTCCCCGGCGAGCATGTACAGGAACACCGGGTGGGGAGCGGTGTGGGGATCGACGCGCTCGCTCGCGTCATGGGCATGCACCGACACCAGCCCCCCGGCCTCCTTGAGCAGCAGCGACGAGCGCGGCGCGCCCTGCTGGTGCGCGAGGACCTCGGACAGAGAAATCACGGACGCAGGCGGGATCATCGGCTCGATCGCACTCCGGTGTGGATATCTCGTAGCATGCCTTCGTCCGCTCGAATGGAGATTCGAACCCTACCACGGCGGCGCCCGCCATGATAGGTTTTCGTTCGACCGTAACCGCAGAGATCATGTCCACCCCACCGCTTCGGCTCGATGGCAAGGTCGTCCTGATCACCGGCAGCACCAGCGGCCTCGGGCGGGGGATGGCGTCGGGGCTGGGCGCGCTGGGCGCCCGCGTGGCGATGAGCTACGCCCATGATGCCGAGCGCGCGGAGCGGGCGTTCGCCGCCTATCGCGAGGCGGGCGGAGAAGGAATTCTGGTGCGGGGCAGCGTGATCGAGGAGGAGGCGGTGGACCGGGTGGTGGGCGAGGTGGAGCGCGCGCTGGGAGCGGTGGACGTCCTGGTCCTCAACGCCACGCCGCCGCAGCCGCTGGCGGCCCTCGAGAGGGCGGACTGGTCGGATTACCAGGCGATGCTGGACTATTTCATCAAGAGTCCCTACCTGCTCGCGCGCCGGGTGCTCCCGGCGATGAAGGCGCGCCGGGCGGGGCGAATCATCAACATCGGCACCGAGCTGCTCGCCCGCGGCGTCCGGCACACTTCGGCCTACGCCACCGCCAAGGCCGCTCAGCACGGCTGGACGCGGGCCATGGCGCTGGAGCTGGCGCCGCACGGGATCACCGTCAACACGGTCTCGCCGGGATGGATCCCCGTCGAGCGGCACGCGAGCACGCCGCCGGAGGTCCTGAAGTCCTACCGCGACGGCATTCCCATGGGCCGCTTGGGAACGCCCGACGACGTCTGCAGCGCGGTCGCCTACCTCGCGAGCGACGCCGCCGGCTTCGTGACCGGCCAGCACATCCTGGTCGACGGCGGGCGCGCGACGGGCTGATCGAGGTGAGATCCAGCGCGCTGAAAGCCAATTCTGCGCGCCGGGCGCTACCAGCCCGCTGTCCCGTCCGGACGGCCTCCAGCACGACCTGGTCCGCTACAAGAACGGCTGGAAGCAGTCTGCGGCCGGCTCGCCCGCCCCGCGCGCTCGAGCCCATCATCCGCTCGCCTACTCCGAGGGACAACGCGAAGCTGATCGTCGATGAGCATAACGGCCGCATCTGGCTCTTCGGGGGCAGCCGGTTCGACGGGACCACCCTGTCCGATGTCTGGTACTTCGATCTCCACACCGGGACCTGGACACGCGTGGACACCGCGATGACGGGGCCGGCGCCGGCCCCGAGGTTCGGCCAGTTCTACTTCTCTCGCAAGACCCCCACGGCCTACGAGCTCTACATCTTCGGGGGAGCGACCGCGGAGTTCGCGCCGGTGCTGCTCAACGACATGTGGAGATTGACGATCCCCAGGTAAGGTCCATCCGATTCGTTGCCAGCCGCGGGCATGATCTCTTTCAAGGATGCCAGAGTGCCCGATCCTTGTGGGCAGGGTACATCGTACCTTGCGTGACGTCGAGGTGCGCGCCGAGAGAAGCAGCCCGAGCAACGCCGAGGCGTACCTGGGACATTGTGCAAACGCAAAGTATTTGCTGGTCGTGCGCGTTCTCGAGAACGTCGATCAGCGCCGGGGTCGCAAAGTACCTGATGACGGCTGAACGCCCATCGGATTGAAACCCAGCCCTCCGCCCTGGGTTTCAATCCATGGCGGAGGGGCGGCTCGACGTGCTCCGGTCAGGGCTCACGATCCCGGCCCGAACACACCCTCCAGGAAACCTGAGAACGGACTGCCTCCCGCGGCTCCGACCGCGGGAATCTCGACCATCAGATCGTCGGCCAGTCCGTCTCCGTCGGCGTCGACGGTCGAGCTGGAGGTCCCGGGGTGGCCGTTCGGAACGAACAGTTGCGGATGATCGAACGGGGCGCGCCGGTACAGGACTCGCTCGTCGGTTAAGGTTTCGAGAAACGCCACGATGGCGTCGATTTCATCGGAGGTCAGGGAGGGGACGCCCAGCGGCTCGATCAGCGTGCCGTCGAGCTCGGTCACGGGAAACACGTTGCCGCCGCGGCTGTAAAGCTCAACGACTTCCCGCAGCGTGCGCGCATCGCCGTTGTGGAAGTAGGGCGCGGTGAGGGCCACGTTGCGCAGTGAGGGAATCTTGAACGCTCCCTCGACTCCGAAGCCCTTGGTCACGGCCGCGCCGTCGAAATTCGCGGGCGGGGCTCCGGGGAAAAGCCGGCGCGTGAAGGAGAGCGGGCCGAACGCATCGCCGGCGCCGACGCCGAGGTCGTTGTCGGTGGGCCGCACGCCGATGTTGTTGAAGCCCTTGTCGATCACATTGCCGTCGCGGTTGCGCACCGGTCCGTTGGCCGCGGCCGCGATGCGGCGCACCGAAGCATCCGTCAGCTCATGTTGCTCGTGGCAGTTCGAGCAGCGGATGTTCACGGGGCCGCGGGTCCGGTCGTTGAAGAGATGCGCGCCGAAAAGCGCAAGGCGGCTGATGTGGTTCGGGTTGGTGTTGGTCCACGGGTTCAAAGCCGGATCGGCCGCGGTGGGATGATCCCGGCGGAACCGGTCCCAGGGCGTGTCGTCGGCAACCAGGGACGCCTCGTAAAGCTGGACCGCGATCCCGAAGAAGAGCGGGAAGTTGTACTGGATGAGAGCGTAGTCGTCTGCGGGCAGCGGGTCTTCGACCGGCTCATCGTACCATCCATCGTCCGATCCACCGATCTTGTCCACCACGGTCGTGGTCCCGTCCGGGTTGACCCGGATCACCTTCTTCGATCTCCACCACTTGTCCTGGAAGGCCAGCTTGATCATCTTGTCGTAGCGGTTGAAGATGAGCCCCTTCTCCGGCCAGCGGCTCATCGCTCCGAGCACGCTGTCCGTCGGCGACACCTTCTGTTTTTCGAGCGGCCGTATTTTTGTGAGCTTCTTGCCCTGATTGCGCTGGCCCCGGGCCAGCTCGCGTCCCACGTCGGCGGCCGTCCGGCCCGGCATCGACATCTCGAGGTCGCTCACGATCGGGGCCACGGCTTGCGACGCGAGGCTGGAATTCACCAGCGCGACCTGCACCAGGACCGGCGCCTGCCTGGGATCGTCGGACCGGTAGACCTTGGCGCCCGGATCCCGCTGGCCCAGATGGTTCACGCCGTTGAACACGTTCTCGGCGCGCCCATCCCAGAACTGCCGGTGGTTGAAGACCGCATTGATCATGGTGGGGGTGTTGCGCGGCTCGACCCGGCGGGTGTTCGTCACCCCGATGGAAAAATTCAGGGGGTCCAGCTCGTCTCCAGGATGATGGATTCCCTGCGAGGACACGACGTCGTTGCTGTCCGTGGACGGGTCCAGGGCACCGCGAGTGCCGGCCATCGCAAGCCGCGTCAGCGGGAAGTTCGAGGGCAGGAGTTGAAAATTGGGACCGTCTCCGGTCGAGTAGGTCAGATCCTGCGTAGGTACCTGCTTCAAGCCCGGGCTCAACTGATTCTTCGAGCGAGGATCGGCCCCGGCGCGGAAGTGGCAGCTCGCGCAGGCCTGCACGTCGTCGCTGCCGACCTGCATGTCCCAAAAGAGCGCTTTCCCCAGCGCGAGCGCCATCGCCTCATCCTTGACGAAATCTGACAGGTTCGACGGGCCCGGCACGGCCACCGCCCGCAAATCGCCGGGGAGACTGGCCAGATCCGAGGCCAGCGGCGGATTCGGCACACGGGGTATGGTGGCATCTGGCGGTGCCTGGGCCAGAACCACGGGTCCGCCCGATAAATCGCTGGCCAGCAACGCCAGCGCGATGGCTGAAACGAGTCGCCTGCTCTTCACGGTTTTCCTCCTTTTCTTCCACTTGAGGTCAAGAAGCGCCGGCTGGGCCAGCCCGACGGTGCTCCGGTCCTTCTTGAGTTCGAGATTGCGGCGAGCCAGCGTCGCCATCATAGATCCTGGAGGGCCGCTTCTCCCGACGTCAACGGGCGGGCGGCGGACGCGGAGGGGTGGGGCTCGGGTGATTTCTTCAGCACGTTGACGAGGAGAGCTGGAGAGGTGGATTCGCCGGCGCCTGCGGTGCTATCTTTGACAGCACTGGAGCAGACGAAGCTATCGGGAGCTGACGCGCCGGGAGTGAGCACGGATCCGGCGTGGAAATCCACCGAACCGCCGTGTCCGTGATCCGTGTGCACGGGGGTGTGGGCCCCTCGGAACACTATCGAAACGACGACTGACCTCGAGCGATGACCCCTCGGCACATCCCGGCCCTCGACGGCCTGCGCGGTATCGCGATCTTCTCGGTGGTGATGTTTCACATGCGGAATTCGCAGTGGGGCATCGGCTGGGCCGGCGTGGACCTGTTCTTCGTCTTGAGCGGCTTCCTGATCGGCGGCCAGCTTCTGGACCTCGAAGTGCTCGACGGCGCGGCCGTCCGCGGCTTCTACGTCAGGCGGGCGTTTCGCATCCTGCCGCTGTACCTGCTGCTGCTCGGCGTCGTCGCCGCGGCGCGCGGGGCGGGTTCCGTCGACGCGGGCGGGGCAGAGCCGGGTTGGCTGCTGGCCACGCTGATGCAGAACGCCTGGTACGGCACCGGAGGCCACGGCGGCTACATCCAGGCGGCAACCTGGTCGCTTGCCGTCGAGGAGCACTTCTACCTGCTGCTCCCGATCGCGCTGCTGCTGCTCCGGAGGCGGTACGTACCGGTCGTCTGTGCCGCGGTGATCGTCGCCGCGCTGGCGTTCCGGTTCGCCGCGTTCGACGCCTGGGGGATGCCAGGCGTCTACTACCTGACGCCCTCCAGAATCGACGGGCCGATGGTGGGGGTGCTCCTCGCCTGGTGCACGCGGCGATTCACGATCGACGTCCGCCTCGCCGGCCTCGTTGCCGGCGCCGGAGCGGGCGCGCTCTTCGCGGCGGTGCTGGTGCTCGGACGCCTCGCCGTGATGGCCTCGCCGTGGTGCTACCTCCTCACCAGCGCCGCCAGCGCCGGCGCCGTGGTGCTCGCGACGTCGCCGAGCTGGCTCAGCGTGCAGCTCGCGCAGAGCCGCGCGCTTCAGTGGCTGGGGACTCGCGCCTATGGCGTCTACTTGGCGCACTACGGGCTGATCCGCGGCATGGAGGGCCTCTGGCCGTCCAGGGACAAGGGCCCGGCGACCCTGATCGGCGCCGTCATGACGCTGCTGCTCGCCGAGCTGCTGTGGCGCACCTTCGAGGCGCCGATGATCGCCATCGGCAAGAAGATGTCGGTGATGTCGCCGGCCGACCTGAAGCTGTCCCTTCGGCGTTTGCGGCGGGTCGCCTGACCCCTCGTTGCTGAGCTCCGTCAGAACAGAAGATTTCCCTCCCCGAGGGTGAAGTCGAGGCCGGTGCCGAACTGGGCCTTGGCCGCTTTGAGATCCTTCAAGGCCCCGCGGATGAGGGCTTGGCGGGTGTTCGCCGATCCCTTGGCCATGGCGCTGCTGTTCTTCGCGATCGCACTCTTGAGCAGCTTGATCGCTTGCGGGTGCAGCTTCCGGTGGCTCAACACCTCGATCGCGTCCATGGCTTCGCTGTTGGAGAGGGCGAGGAGCATGTCGACCGTCTTGCGCGTGCCTGGGCCGGGGCTCTTTTCGAGGGTCAGGGCGGCGGTATTGCGCTGGATGGAGATCGCGGAGTTGAACGCCGCGTTCAACACCCGCAGGAAGGCGGCGACATTGAGGACATCCTTTTCCGACAGAGGGAGAGGACCTCCGACGAACTTATCGGTGGTGTAGAACCTCACCGCGTCCTCTAAGGTGGCGGCGCTGTGGTTGTGGAAGAACGGCTCGGTGTCTGCCGCTTCGATCAGCGGCGGCACGTTGAACGAGCTGTCGCCGAAGCAATCGCGCCTGCCGTCGCCGTCGCAGTCCTGATTGGCGAAGCTGGCGGTGCCGAGGCCGCCGTCGCGCGGATGGGGCTCGGTCGTCTGGCTGGGATCGGGGGCGGCCTCGACGCCGGTGTTGAAGTTGAAATTGAAGCCGCCGATCCCGGCGCCGGCGTTGTTATGGCAGCGGTTGCAGAAGAAGAAGCTGGCTCTACCGGCTTGCGCCGCACGGTGGGTCAGCTTGACGTTTACAAGGTTCAGCTCATTGAGGCGGCCGGTGGACAGCATGAAGGCTTCCAGGCTGTCAAGCTCCGCGTCCGTCGGCAGGTCGAAATCCGTGCCGTCCACCCGGCCGAGGCTCCGGGTGAAGTGCTGTTTCACGGCCGCATTCGGGAGCAGGCGGAGCGCGCCGCTGCCGGGGGCGGCATCGCCGCTCCAGCCCGTGCGCTCTACCGGCTCCCGATTCTCCGGAGACTGGATCGACGTGGCCAGCGAAAGCGTGTGCTGCGACCCGCGCATGACGAACTTGGCGGTGGGGTCCTCGAAGCCGTCGCTGTTCATGAGGACCAGGCCATGGCGGCGCAAGAGGAGCGGCCGCTCGAGGCCGGGGACGCCGCCCTCCGAGGGTGAATGCTGGGCGATGAACAGCTTGTCCCGGGCGGGCAGCGTCGAGATGAAATCGACGTCGAGCGCCAGGTTGTTCTCCGCCCGATGGCAGGTGCCGCAGGTCCGGCCGTTGCCTCCGAAGGTCTCGCGGAAGAAGAGGTCCGCGCCTTCGCCGACCGCCTGGCTCACCAGTCCACGGGAGACGAGGATCTGGGAGTCGGCTTCCGCCGGGCGGGGGCTCAGCAGGGCCAGCAGGGTGGCCGGCCCCAACCGCCCGGCGTTCCTTTCACGTGTTTCCTCCCGGGCCACGCGGGTCCGGGTGTAGAGGCGCTCGAAAAAGGGGCGGGTGCCGACGAGGAGCCGGCTCTCCGCCGGCGTCCGGCCGCGAGGCGAGACCACCACCAGATCGAGCTCGAAACCCTGGAAGAATCCCGGCACGAGAGCGGCCGAAACCGTGCCGGCATCGCCCTCTGTCTGCAGGCGGCCGAGAGGAATCATGCGGTCGCCCGGCTCCGGCCGCACGGTCCTGCCCGGGCCCTCCCGGTTGTCCACCAGCCACAGGTCCGCCGGTCGGCCATCCAGGCCCCGGATCTCGGCGCGAACCGTGCCGTCGATCAGGTCGAGGTCGACCCGGCCGCGGGCGTTGCTGGGCTCGGTGGAGAGGGATTCCGTCCAGGCGACGGAGATCTCGACGTTGCGATCCCCGCCGCGGGCGAGATAATTCTTCTGCCAGCCGCGGTAGAAGATCTCGACATTGGATTGCTGGGCGATGAGAGCGCGAAGCGGGTCCTGGGGAGCCGCGGCCGCGGCGTTGTCCTCCGAGGGAGCGCTCGCCATGGAGAGAAGAAGCGAAACCAGCACCAGAACGAGACCGAGCCCCATGAGAAGGGATTTCCGTTTGGATCTCATGATCGAATCTCCATATCACTGGAAAGAGCTGCGGATTTCGCCACCCCTCGCTTCCGCGGACTGCACTCGGCTTCTCTGCGCTCGGTTTCCAGCAAAACAGGTGCCGTCCGGAAGAGCGCGTTCTGGCAGGGTGCTGCAGGCACTGGGCGTGCTCGGTGGAGGACGGAAGGTAGCGGGAGCGTCCTCCGCCAAGGACAACTACGCTCGGTGTGACGAGAGCCCCTTGAGGAGTAGGCTATGCCCATGGAAACCCTGGCTCAGGACCTCCGGTTCGCCCTGCGGGGATTGAGAAAGCGCCCCGGCCATGCCGCCGCCGTGGTGCTGACGCTGGCCTTGGGGATCGGGGTCAACGCGGCCGTGTTCAGCGTGGTGAACGCGGTGATGCTCCGGCCGTTGCCCTACCCGGAACCGGACCGCATCCTGGACGTGCTGGCGATCAATCCCAGGATCTCGTCGCAGCGGGTGGGCGTCTCCCCGGCCGATTTCCTCGTCTGGCGGGAGGAGAGCACGGCGTTTGCGAGCCTCGGCGCCTACGTCCCGTTCGGGACCTTCGACCTGACGGGAGAGGGGGAGCCCGTCCGGCTCTCCCGCCATCTGGTTTCGGAGGGGCTGCTCGGCGCGCTGGGCGTGCGGCCGGAGGTGGGGCGTCTCTTCGTGTCCGGGGAGTACCGGACCGGAGGCCCGCGCGCCGTTCTGCTGAGCCATTCGTTGTGGCGCGGCCGGTTCGGCGGCGATCCGGCGATGGCGGGGAAGGGGATCACGCTCTCCGGGGAGGTGTACGAGGTCGTGGGCGTCCTGCCGGAGGGTTTCCGCATTCCGGGCGGCCAGCCCGACCTCGTGGCTCCTCTCGTCTTCCGTCCCGAGGACGCTACGGACAGGAGCGCAGCCTACCTGGGCGGGATCGGCCGTCTCCGGCCGGGAGTCACCCTGGAGCAGGCCCAGGCGGAGCTGGGCCCCGTGACCGAACGTCTCGCCCGGCAGTTCCCGGGGTCCAACGAAGGCGTCACCCCGAGCCTGAAGCCGCTCCAGGAGGTCTTCGCCGGGCCCGCGCGGACCGCTCTCCTGGTGCTCTCCGGAGCGGTGGGCTTCGTGCTGCTCATCGCGGCCGCCAACGTGGCGAACCTCCAGCTCGCGCGGGCGGCGTCCCGGGAGCCGGAGATGGTGCTCCGCGCCGCGCTGGGGGCCGGTTCCCGCAGGCTCGCCCGCCAGCTCCTGACGGAGAGCGTCCTGCTCGCGCTTTTGGGCGGCGCCTGCGGGCTGCTCCTCGCCTTGCTGATGCTCTCCGTGCTGCCGGATGCCCGCGGTCTCTATCTCCCCAAGGACGTGGAGCTGGGCCTCGACGGGAAGGTGCTCGGTTTCGCCTTTCTGCTCTCTCTTCTGGCCGGCTTCGCCTCCGGGCTTCTCCCCGCCCTGCGCGCGGCGCGTGGGGATCTCTACCGGACGCTCCAGTCCGGAGGCCGGGGAGCCGGCGGCGGGGAGCGCTCTCCGCGTTCCCAGGAGCTGCTCGTGGTGACGGAGATCGCCCTCGCCCTCGTGCTGCTGACGGGAGCCGGCCTCCTGCTCCAGTCCTTCCTCCGGCTTCAGACGGAGGATCTGGGCTTCGAGCCCGAAGGCGTCTTGACTTTCGCTCTCTCGGTGCCGGAGGCGAGCTATCCGGAATCGGAGCGGATCGCCGCCTTCTATGGCGAGGCCCTTGGCCGGATCGG
The DNA here is from genome assembly GCA_035462575.1 of Thermoanaerobaculia bacterium. Classification (GTDB taxonomy): domain Bacteria; phylum Acidobacteriota; class Thermoanaerobaculia; order Multivoradales; family UBA5704; genus DATARR01. The sequence continues at coordinate 36,717 of DATHUD010000658.1, forward strand.
TAGGATCCCCGGGGTCGTGGCGGCCGGTGCCGCGAAGGAGCTGCCTCCTGCCGAGCCCTGGAGCTTCCTGCCGGAGATCGAGGGGCGGACGGTGTCGAAGGAAGACTCGGCCGGCTGGCAGCTCGCGACCGAAGGCCTCTTCCCCGCGCTGGGGATTCCCGTCCTCCAGGGCCGGGCGTTCACCGCCGCAGACCGCGAAGGTGCGAGCCCGGTGATGATCGCCAGCCGGAGCGCGGCGCTCCGCTTCTTCCCCGGCGGCGCGGCCCTCGGCCGGCGAGTGCTTTTCAACGCTGTCTGGTACGAGGTCGTAGGGATCGTCGGAGACCAGAAGACACCCGGTGCTCCCGTGAGCCCGGTGTTCTACATGGCCCATTCCCAGCTTCCCGTTCCGGCGGACTATCTCCGGTCCCTGTCTTTCGCCGTGCGCACGAAAGGGGATCCCCTCCGGCTGGCCGGTGACGTCCGGAAGGCGGTGTGGGAGCTGGACGCGAACCTCCCCGTTTCCGATCTGCAGACGATGGAAGCGCGGCTCGCGGCGGGCTCCACGGTCGCCCGGTCGCGGTTCAACACGGTGCTTCTGGTCACCTTTGCCGCGCTGGCCCTGGTGCTGGCGATGGTGGGGATCTACGGCGTGCTGAGCTATCAGGTGAGCCGGCGCACGCACGAGCTGGGACTCCGCATGGCCCTGGGCGCCGGGCGCGCCGATCTCTTCCGGCTCGTCCTCTCCCGGGGTCTCCTGCTGACCGTGGGAGGCATCGGGATCGGATTGCTCGGGGCCTTCGCGCTGACGCGCGTCCTCGAGAGCCTCCTCTTCGGCGTCGGCAGCCTGGACGTCCTCACGTTCGCCGCCGCCGTGCCGGGGCTCGTGATCCTTGCTATCCTCGCCTGCTCCCTGCCCGCCCGGAGAGCCAGCCGGCTCGATCCGCTGGAGGCGCTGCGGGAGGAGTAGGATCTCATCAACCTTTCTTGTTCAGGAGCTGCTCGAGACCATGTCGACAACCGACCGCGATCTCACTCGGACGTACTCTCGCGCCCAGTTCGTGGCGAAGCTGCGCCGGCTGGCAGACTCCATCGAGTCCGCCAGGCCGTTCACGATCCAGGTCGCCGGAGAGCGGCTTCGGATTCCCGCGGACGCCAGGTTCAACATCGAGCACGAGCGTTCCGAATCCGAGGAGGAGCTGGAGTTTCAACTGCTCTGGACCCGGGAGTGACTGGACCCCTGGGTGTCACGACGAGGCCCGTAAGCCCTGCCGACGCGCCCGCGTGGGGTCGCCTGCGACAGGCGCTCTGGCCCGGTGAGCCGAACGAGCACGAGGAGGAGATCGCCCGGTTCTTCGCGGGCCTGGCGAACGAGCCGCAGACGGTGATCGTCGCGGAGCGCGAGGGGGAGATCCTCGGTTTCGCCGAGATCTCCCTGCGCACGTATGCGGAGGGGTGCAGCAGCTCGCCGGTCGGTTACCTGGAGGGCTGGTACGTCGTTCCCGAGGCGAGGCGCCAGGGCGTCGGCCGCGAGCTCGTGCGCGCGGCGGAGCTCTGGGCGAAGGGGCAAGGCTGCACGGAATTCGCTTCCGATACGGAGCTGGAGAACACCGTGAGCGCCGACGCCCACCGTGCGCTCGGTTTTGACGAAGTTGAAATCGTGCGCTGCTTTCGAAAGGTGTTGCAGGACCCATGATCGACAAATCTCCATCGATTCGACTCGCCGGATTGAAAGACCCGGCCGCCGTGGACAGCTATTTCGGGTCCATGATGATCGACATCGCGTATGTCGACTCCATAGGAGAATCCAGCGTCGATCTTCTTCTGGAGGGCGTTGACCTGCAGAAGCCGAACGACCTGGACTGGATTCTCGGCCTGCTCAAAGGGGCGTTGTCGGATTGTGAAGAGACGCAGGCAAGGATCGAGCTCCTCAACGAGCCTCGATAGCTACGACTATGAAGACTGAGCCCGCTCCGAAAACGATCCTCGAGACCGAAAGGCTGATCCTGCGCCAACTCTCTCCCGACGACGCCGAGCTCATCCTCGAGCTTCTCAATGAGCCTTCCTTTCTCTACTACATCGGAGACCGGGGCGTGAGGACGATCGAGGATGCCCGCCAGTACATCCTGAATGGACCGGTGGCCAGCTACGAGCGGTTCGGCTTCGGGCCCTACCGGGTCGCGTTGAGAGAGGGGGACGTCCCGATCGGGATGTGCGGATTGTTCAAGAGAGATTCGCTGGAGGACCCCGATGTCGGCTTTGCCTTTCTTGCGAGGTTCTGGGCCAAGGGGTATGCCTTCGAATCGGCCTCGGCAGTCATGACCTACGGAAGGGAGGTCCTGGGGCTCGACCGGATCGTGGCGGTCACCGCGCCGGACAACGAGGCCTCGATCCGCGTTCTCGGGAAGCTCGGCCTCAGGTTCGCAGGCATGGTCCGGCTGACTGGGGAGGACCCCGAGAGCAGGTTGTTCACGCCAGACGCCTGACGGGGTGTCGATGATCGCCCAAGCGATCCTGGTCAACGAGCCCGATCGGGTCGTCGTCAAGCTCAACCGGGCCGCGGGCCCGCGCGATCGGGTCCCCCTGCTGCTGATGCTTGCCGGTGCTTCTGCGCTCGCGGTCGCCGTGGGCGCGTGGGTTCTTCGGCCGGTGATCGCGCCCTGGGCGGCCGTTGTCCTCTGGTGTGCATTCATGGTGTTTGCGGTCTACGCGGTGACCGTCGAGGCGACGCTGGTGGTCACGCCCTCGGCCGGTGCCTTCGTCGAGTATCGCGGTCCTGTCGGGACGGGGCGGGCCCGATTCGCGGTCTGTGCCCCAGGGGAGGCGCTCGCTTTGAGCATCCGCGAGAGCGTAGACTTGGAGTCGGACATCCGCCCCTACACGGCTTACGAGGTTCGCGCCCAGACGGCGAAAGGCGAGGTTCTCCTCTGCACCGTCGCGACGCGAGAGCAGGCAGCGAGTCTGGTGGGTCCGCTCGCTCAGGTGCTGGGGTGTCGTAGTTAGCCTGCTGAGCCGATGAACACTGGGAGCCTCGTCCAATGCGGGAGGAGGAATCCTCCTCTCCCGCTGTGGGAGAGGAGGGGTGCCAGGGCCGGCCTGTTACGCGCAGGTGCAGTAGCTGAACATCGTCTGCGGGCAACTGGCCTGCGGGGTGGTGCAGGTCAGGCAGTCGGAGATGACCCTCGTGCACTCCGTGATGCTCAGGGCGGTGTCCTTGCCGATGGCGACGTCATCCGCGGCGCCGCCAACGCGCGCCAGGTCCGTCAGGCGAAGAATCGTCTCCCGGCTCAAGCTCAGCTTCTTGGGGAATCTCTTTTTCATGACTCTCCTCTCCGTGTGGGGCCTCCAACTCTGGAGGGTCGGTTCAGGACGACAATGCTCATAAAAAAAGGTGCGCGAGGAGACCGAGGCGGGACACAGGCCGCCCGGGGCTTCGGCCCAACGTGATCTTCCAAGGCCCCGGGCCTTGGACGGCGGCGGGAGGAGCCCCGTATAATCTTCTGAAAGGGGATTCCCATGCCCAGGCTGCGTCCTTCCGGGCGGTACGCGCTCGCCATCCTGCTGATGCTGGCGCCTGTCTCGGGCTTCGCCGCAGGGCCGCCGCCGGAAGCCCAGACGATGGCCTACCTCCAGGAGGTGTGGCACTCCATCGGGACGCCGGGCATCTCGGTGGCGGTCCTCCAGCAGGGGAGGCTCGTGTTTTCGGAAGGCGTGGGCTTCGCGGACCTGGACAACCTGATCCCGGCCAACGGCTCCACGGTCTACAACGTCGGCTCGGTGTCGAAGGCGATCACCGCCGTCGCCATCCTGCAACTCGTCGAGCAGGGGAAGGTCCAACTCGACGACCCGATCCGGATGTACGTCCCGGCCTTTCCCGAGAAGGGCTCGCCCATCACGATCCGGCACATCATGACCCACACTTCGGGCATCCGGCACTATCGATCGACGGACTTCCCGGATTCCGAGGATAACGAGAACCGCAAGCGCGTCGCCTCGCTGGAAGAAGCGATCAGGATCTTCAAGGACGATCCTCTCCTTTTCAAGCCGGGCGAGTACTATTTCTACTCCTCCTACGCCGTCAACCTCTTGCAGGGGGTGATCGAAAAGGCGAGCGGCCTGGCGTTCGAGGACTACATGAGACGGTACGTCTGGACTCCGGCCGGCATGCTCAACACCGCCTTCGACCTTCCGGAGCGGATCGTCCCGCACCGCGCCAAGGGATACCACGTCGTCGACGGACGGATGCTCAACTATCCCTACGGAGACCTGACCTACAAGCTCGCGAGCGGCGGAATGATCTCGACCGCCGAGGATCTGGTGAGGCTCGGAGCGGCCTTGAACCGTGGCGCTCTGCTCAAGCCCGAGACGATCGCGCTCCTGTACAAGCCGATTTCTCCGGTCCTTCAGTATCAGGAGAAGGGGCCGCCTCAGGCCACGGAGTTTTCGCAGGCCCTGATCTGGAGGATTCTCAAGGATGACGCCGGGCGGACGTTCGTCAATCACTGTGGCACCGTGAAGGGATTCAACGCCTGCCTCGTCAACTATCCGGACCAGGACCTCGTCGTGGCCATTCTGGGGAACGGTTATCCGACGCCGGCGCGCCGGGAAGCGGTCGCCATCGCCCAGTTCTTCCTCCCGCCGCCCGGCTCCCACTGATTCTGCCGCGCCGCTTTCCTCAGCCCTGACAACACCCCCTCACCCTCCCAGGGAAGACCGCGATATGCTGGGCGGCGAACGACCGGAGGGAAGGTGTCTATGAGCCGGAGAAAAGTCGTGATCATGGGGGCGGCGGGGCGGGATTTCCACAACTTCAATACCCTGTTCAGGGGGGACGACCGGTATGAGGTGGTGGCCTTCACGGCCGCCCAGATCCCGGACATCGAGGGGCGGACCTACCCGCCGGAGCTCGCGGGGTCGCTCTATCCCGGGGGGATCCCCATCCGGGCGGAGGAGGAGCTCGAAGAGATCATCAAGAAACACGGGGTGGACGAGGTCTGGTTCTCCTACTCGGACGTCTCGCATGTCGACGTGATGCACAAGGGGAGCGCCGTGATCGGCTGGGGGGCCCACTTCGGGATCTGTTCGGCCACGAAAACGATGATCCGGTCGGAAAAGCCGGTCATCGCCATCACCGCCGTCCGCACGGGCGTGGGCAAATCGCAGACCACGCGCTACATCTCCCGCGTCCTCCGCGATCTTGGCAAGAAGGTCGTGGCCGTGCGCCACCCCATGCCCTATGGTGACCTTTCAAAACAGATCGCCCAGCGTTTCGCCACCTACGAGGATCTGGACCGCTACGAGACGACGATCGAAGAGCGCGAGGAGTACGAGCCCCACATCGACAACGGTTTCGTGGTCTACGCCGGGGTGGACTACGAGAAGATCCTCCGCCAGGCCGAGCAGGAGGCCGAGGTCATCCTCTGGGACGGCGGCAACAACGACACGCCCTTCTACGTGCCGGACCTCCACATCACTCTCCTGGACCCGCACCGGCCCGGCCACGAGACGAGCTATTACCCGGGCGAGACGAACCTCCGGATGGCCGACCTCCTGATCGTCAACAAGGTGGACACGGCCGACCCGAGAAACGTCGAGGCCGTGGTCGAGAGCTGCCGCAAGAGCAATCCCGGTGCGCGAGTCATCCGTTGCCGCTCGGCCATTCACGTGGACCAGCCCGAGCTCATCCGCGGTAAGCGCGCGCTCGTGGTGGAGGACGGCCCCACGCTGACCCACGGCGGCATGGCCTACGGTGCCGGCTGGTACGCGGCGGAGCAGTCGGGC
>DATHUD010000659.1:0-2911 GCA_035462575.1 Thermoanaerobaculia bacterium
CCCAACTCGGGGGAGGGGTCCCCCAACTCGGGGGAGAGGTCCCCCGGCTCGGGGGAGGGGTCCCCCAACTCGGGGGAAGGGTCCCCCAACTCGGGGGAGAGGTCCCCCGGCTCGGGGGAGGCATCCCCCAACTCAAATCCGGGGTTTTTTGTCGAGGAATTCGTCCGGGAAACCCGGCAGGCCGCCGTCAGGCCGTCTCGTCGGGCGGAACGGTCGCGGGCTGCTGCACCGTGACCCGGACGGTGCTCACCCGGTTGAGCTGGACTTCGAGGACTTCGATGGTGATGGGGCCCAGCTCGATTTTGTCGCCTACGGCGGGGTTGCGGCCGAGCTCTGAAAGGACGACGCCGCCGATCGTGTCCTCGTCCCGCTTGCTGAACTCGATCCCCAAAGCCTCTTCGAGGTCTTCGACCAGGACGCCGCCCGAGACCTCGAAGACGCCGTCGCCCTTGGGCAGGATCTCGGAGTTCTCGACGTCGAACTCGTCGTTGATCTGTCCGACGATCTCCTCGATCACGTCCTCCAGGGTCACGATGCCGGAGACGCCGCCGTATTCGTCGATCACCGCGGCCATGTGGAAGCGCTCGGTGCGCATGCGTTTCAGGAGCCGGTCGAGCTCCAGGGTCTCGGGGACGAAGGCGATCTCCCGGGCGACCTCCTGGAGCGAGGCCAAGGCGCGCTCGCGCCGGAAGATGTCCTTGATGTGGATGACCCCGATGACGTGGTCCAGGTCCCCTTCGCAGAGGGGGAACCGGGTGTGGCCGCTCCGGCGGGCGAGCCGCAGGTTGTCGGCGAGCGGCCGGGCGGTCGAGAGGTAGACCACGTCCTGGCGGGGGAGCATGATCTGCCGGGCCATCCGGTGCGACAGCTCGAAGATGTTGTCCAGGAGCTCCCGCTTCTGGGAGGAGAGCTGGGAGGCGTGGCTGGAGGAGAGGATGAGCCGGAGCTCCTCCTCGTCGTGGCCCAGCTCGCTTTCGGAGACCGGGGCGATGCCAAACACCTTCAAGAGCGCGTTGGCCGTGTGGTTCAGCACCCAGATCGCCGGGAAGCTGATCTTGTAGAAGACGAAGAGGGGGAGCGCGATCAGGAGCGTCGTGCCCTCGGACTTGCGGATGGCGATCGACTTCGGCGCGAGCTCGCCGAGGACGATGTGGAGGATCGTGATCGTGAGGAACGAGACGGTCAAGGCGACCGAGTGGAGGATCTGCGGGTTGTCCCCTACGAAGGTCCGGACCACGGGCTCGATCACCCAGGCGAAGGCCGGCTCGCCGATCCAGCCCAGGGCGAGGCTCGCGAGCGTGATGCCGAGCTGGGTGGCCGAGAGGTAGGCGTCCAGGTGGCGGATCATGTGGCGCGCCACCTTGGCGCGGTAGAGCCCCTCGGTCACGAACGGGTCGATCTGGGTCGGCCGCACCTTGACCAGGGCGAACTCGGCGGCCACGAAGAAGCCGTTCAGGAACACCAGGAGGACGGCGAGGAACAGCCCCCACCCCGGGTCGATGTTGACCCCCGGCCCCGGCGGCGTGGCGGCGAGAAGGAACGGGCTCATCGCCGGACCTCCGGACACACCTCTCCCGGAAGGCCTGAGGTCTGAGTCTGCTTTCGGCCGGAGGGGCGGGGCGCGGCGAGTCGTTCAGGTGGGTCTGCGTTCAATGCGTTCAGATCTTAGCACAGCCCGTAAAGCAGCTACGGAGCGGTCAGGACGGAGGCGTAAACCTCGCGGTAGGCATCGCACATTCCCGCAAAGGCGAAAGAGTCCTCGGCGCGCCGCCGGTTGGCGCTCCCGAGGCGCTCGCGGGTCTCCCCGGAGCGGGCGAGCCCGGCGATCCGGGCGCCCAGGGCCGGGGCGGTCGCCGCTCCGTCCAGGGGGACGAGGAAGGGGGCCTGCTCGGGCGGGAGCATGGTGCGGACGTCCCCCACGTCGGTTGCGACCGCGGGGAGGGACGAGGCCATGGCTTCGAGCAGGCAGACCGGCATCTGCTCGCTGTCGGAGGAGAGGGCGAAGAGGTCGAGGGCCCGGTAGTACGGCGCCGGGTCCCGCTGGTAGCCCGCGAAATGGACGCGGCCGGCGAGGTCCGGAGCCGCGGCCCGGGCCTCCAGGGCGGCCCGCTCTTCGCCGTCCCCCACGAGGAGGAGGTGGACGTCCGGCCCCGCGGCGGCCACGGCCTCCAGGAGGCGGGCGAAGCTCTTCACCGCCCGGAAGCTCCCCACGCTCCCCACCACGAACGCCTCGGCCGGAATCCCCAGCCGGGCGCGCAGCTCCGGGTGGCCGTCCCGCCGGTCGAAGCCGTCGAGGCGGATGCCGTTCGGGATCCGCCTTATGCGCTCGGGCGGGACCTTCCACAGGCCGGTCGCGACCGACTGCAGGCGCTCCGAGGGGACGATCAGGCGGCCGACGCCCGGCAGCACCAGGCGGCGGGCGAGGATCCGGCGGCGCTTGAAGCTTTCCGCCTCGTCCTCGTTGAACCCCTCCTCGTGGTGGATGATCCGCCGGAAGCCGGCGCTCCGGGCGGCGAGCAGCATGTCGAACGCCCCCCAGTTGTAGGTGAGGACAAGGTCGGGCTCCTCCTCGGCCAGGAGGCGCCGGAGCCTCCTGGCGGTGGCGAAGGAGCCGGCCTTGGGCGGGCTTTCGAGGAGGCGCACGTCCAATTCTTTGGGGAGGAGCTCGGCGGCGCTCGTGCGGCCGTCCATCGAGAGGATCGAGTGGCGCAGGCTCCGGCCGAAGGCCCCGATCAGGTGGACGGTGCGGATCTCGGGCCCCGTGGGCACGAAGTTCGAGAAGACGTGGAGGAGGTGGGGGATTTTCATGGCCGGAGATGGACCGCCTCGGCCTGCGACCTCACCCTCCGGCTCCCTCTCCTAAAGGAGAGGGAGCGAAAAGCAAATCCAGACAAACAAAGCCCCTCTCCTT
>DATHUD010000660.1:0-20007 GCA_035462575.1 Thermoanaerobaculia bacterium
TGGGCCGCCTGGGGAAGGTCCGGAGCGCCGGCATCACCGACCTGCGCCATGGCAACCTGCTGGACGAGGACTGGGAGGGGCGCGATCGTTTCGAGGAGTCGGAAGATCTGCGGCAGCCGATCCCCTTGCCGGAGGGTGTGCAGTGCTATGCGATGGCAGCGGCGGCCCGAAGGGCAGGCAGTCTCAAGAGCCGGGTCCTCGGAGATGGATTGGTCCCCGTGAACAGCGCGCTGGGCCGTCACGAGGATCCGGCCAGGACCTTGCCGATTCCGGAGTCACGGCAATGGATCGCCTCGGAAATAACGCACTTCGACCTTCTCAGCCGGCCGGAAGCCTACGAAAAGATCCGGGAGTGGCTCGCGGAAGGCTAGATCTTGAGGAAGATCCGCCGACGGTAGAGGATCGCCGTCACTCCCCACCAGAAGGCGACGAAGAGGAGCGCCCAGGCGAGGGAGGCCACGTAATCCGGCAGCCAGGAGGCGAACAGGTGGCGGTAGAGCCAGGCTTGTAAAGTGATGATTTCACCTCCCGCCGCCGGCCAGCGGATCAGGTAGACGATCTTGGCCATGAGGACGCTCCCGAAGAAGGCGATGATCGAGTTGGTGCCGAAGACGGTGAAGGGGCGCACCCAGGCGGCGCGGCCCTTGAGATCGACCAGGAAGTAGGTAGCGGCGAGCAGCAGCAGGGCCATGCCGCCGGTGAACACGACGTAGCTGCTGGTCCAGAGGTTCTTGTTGATGGGGAAGAAGCGGTCGAGCGCGAGCCCGGCCACCGTGGCCACGCCGCCCCAGAGCAGCAGCCCCCGGAGCTTCTCGCGCCGGGTCCGCGGCGACCGCAGCCAGTCTCCGGCGAACAGGCCGAAGAGGGCCGTGGCGATGGCGGGCACGGTGCTCAGGATCCCTTCCGGATCCCCCGGCCCGGGCGCCTTCCTCCACGTGTGGCTGCCGAGGACGAGATGGTCGACCCAGGCGGACAGGTTGCCGTCCGGGCTTAAGTTCCCGGCGCCGTGCCCGGGCACCGGCACCAGCATCATGGCCAGCCAGTAGCCGGCGAGCAGAGCCAGCGCCAGCGCCGCCCGCACCCGGGCGCCGAGATGGAGCCAGGCGAGCCCGGCCACGAGGTACACGACGGCGATCCGCTGCAGGACCCCGGGGATGCGGGCGGTCGGCCAGTCGAGGTTGTAGAACGGAAACCAGCTCCCAATGAGGCCGAGGGCGAAGAGGATCGCCGTCCGCCGCACGATCTGCCAATGAAGCGGGCCCTGGTCGCCGCCGGAGCGCGCAAGCCGCCCGGCGAAGGCGTAGGGGATGGCGACGCCGACCGCAAAGAGGAAGAACGGGAAGACGAGGTCGGTCGGCGTCCAGCCGTGCCACTCGGCATGAAGGAGAGGGGCGTAGGTCTTGTCCCAATCCCCGGCGTTGTTCACCAGGATCATGGCGGCGATGGTCGCTCCCCGGAACGCGTCCAGGGAGCCCAGGCGCTCCGTCCCCGCCGGCGCCGGTTCCCGGTGCGGAAGCTCGTCGTTCACCATGCCTTTTTCCCCCGCGAATGGGCTCGGCCGCCTCGGCAGAGGAGCGAGCGTACCCTCCCGCCCGGGCTCCGGCAAGCGGAACCGGGAGGTTCCCCCGGGATCGCGGACACCCGCCCCGTTTCGCGAGAGACCCCCATCGGGAGGCGGACGGTCCGCCTCGCCATCGCGAGGACCGCCCCCGCGATCCCATCCTCCCGCCTTCCGAACCGGACGGTTCGCCCCGGCTCCTGCGGCTCCGAGAACTGTCTGCGCGTCATCCGCCTCGGGAAACGGACGGTTCGCCTCCCGAAGTGGGAGGTCCGCCCCGGGAACCGGGACACTCGCCTCGCGGGGCGGACCGTCCGCAAAGAGAAGCGGGAGCTTCGCCTCCGGGGGCGAGCTCCAGGACCATCGGCGAGGATCTAGTCCTCGCCCCCCCGGCCCCTGGAGGGGTAGCGCTCGCCCACGGTCGCGCGGCCGGATCAGATAATCCTCACCACCACGGCACCGATCGCCTCGCCCCGCCGACGCCAAGCGAACGGCGTTCGCTGTCTACGAGTGCAACATCCGAATTGATTGGAAGACCGGGTTCGTTGCGCACTGCCGAAACCCGGACGCACCGGCGCCGAGGGTGGCGTCCAATAAAGGAGGGGTTAGGTGTCTAGAGAAGCGCACGTGTCAATTAAGGCTCCCTTAAAGAAGGTCATCCGCGCCATGCGCGAAGTGGCCCTCACGCTGGCTACCTACCGCCGTGGTATGACCACAACGGTCAACGGTGTCACCATGCGCATTGATGCACGAACACGGTTCTCCTTTTCACCTGTTTACGACCCAGGGATGACCCACCTCTTATCGGCGGAAGTCGGCAGTGGGGATGAGTGCTGGAACGTTGGCGCCAACGTGGGCGTTCACGTTCTCCAACTCGCTGCACTTGTGGGTCCAACGGGCCGGGTCGTTGCCTTCGAGCCGAACCCGGAAGCCGCCTCCTTGCTCCGACGTAACATCGCTCTCAACGGGTTCGCGGATAGGGTCGACATAGTCCGGGCCGCCGTTGGCCAACGGCCTGGAATCACGGACTTCTTTTTCGCTGGCGCAGACCCCATGGGACGTCCCGACAAGCCCAATCCGCTCCTGTCGCGTACACGCCGGATTCGTGTTCCCGTGACCACTCTTGACGAGCTCGTGGGTCAGCGATCAGCGGCACCGAAGTGCATTGTGATCGACATTGAGGGGTGGGAGGTCGGTGCACTCCTCGGAGCCGAGTCGGTCCTGCAACTGCAACCGCTCCCTCTCCTCGTCTTCGAACTCCATCCCGACGCTTGGTCGTGGTCCGGCCACTCCCGTGAACAGCTCGAGGCTCTGATACAAAAGCATCGACTGCAACTAGTTCCCACGAACCGTCGCCCGGCCCGCTCGCCCCTCTGCTCGATGACCGCCGGGAGGTGGAGGAGGGTGGAGCCGGCGAGCGGGGCCGGGCGGACGCGGGCGATCGCGGTGGGGGAGGGGGCCATGGCCGCCAGTCTACGCGCCCTTGTTCGCGTCCGATAACATCTTTTGACGCATAAGCCGCGTAGCACCGCGGCTCGATTCGTGATATATACCCTCTAGCATTTCTGCAACGATCGATGTGGGTCCGCGCTGGATTCATCTCTGACCCGGTGGGTCAGGGGATTGCCCTGTCTTCTGGATCAATCTCTGACCCATTCGAGCCTTCCGCCAGATCCCTTGAGCTCGCCAACTCTCTGATCCAAAAGGTCTTTGGGAATTCCGTCGGAGTTGGCGCGGCCTTTGCTGTATTTTAATCGACTATTTCAAAGGAGATGGACATGGTCGGAGAAACGACGTTGTCGCGTTATGTTCGTGGCTTCGTGCTGGCGGGAGCCTCTCTCCTGCTGGCGCTTCCTTCTACGGCTCGGGCCGGTGAGCCGGTGCCTGCCGAGCCGGCGGCGAAGGCGGCTCAGGAAGACTTCGCCAAGGTGAAGGCGGAGAACAAAGTGAAAGACAAGCAGCAGAAGGAGGAGTACCTCAAGGCGATCCCGTATCCGGGCGGGTTCGAGGACGAGAGCGATCTGATCAAGACGCACGCCCTGCGCAACTGGTACCTGCTGACCTATCCCACCGGCGTGATGCCGGCCATGCCGTGGACCAAGGCGAGGCGGCACAACAACAAGAACGTCCAGGACGCGGAGGTCTGGCAAGGGGAGGGGCTCGTGCCGCCCGGCCTGGGGAACGACGGCGGGCCCTGGGAGAAGGCGGTCGTCGCGCCGCTGACCAACATCTGGACCTCCTATGGCCCCAAGCCGCTCGACTCCGTCGGCACCACGAACAATGCCTACCGGTATGGCCCGGTGGCGGGACGCGTCAGCGCGGGGGGCCTGGCGGTCGATCCGGTCAATCCGGCCGTCGCCTACGCGGCCTTCGTCGCCGGCGGCGTGTGGAAGACCACGAATCTGGGTTCCCCCGCCGTCGTCTGGACGCCGCTCTGGGATGACAAGGATTACGTCGTGCAGTCGGCCGGCGCCATCGAGATCGATCCCAACAACAACAACGTCGTCTACGCCGGCACGGGGGACTGGGCCGCGAACGATCAGTTCAGCGAAGGGATCATGAAGACGACGGACGGCGGCCTCACCTGGACGCATCTGGCGGCCAACGTCTTCACTCCCTACTCGCCGGTCGTGCCCGCGGGAGGCAACCGCTGGGGGAGCCAGAACATCCGGGCGATCAAGGTCGATCCGAAGAATTCGAACCGGATGCTGGCCGGCACCCGCTTCGACCTCTACATCACGCACGATGGCGGCACGAGCTGGGAGATCTGCGGCTTCGGCGCCAACTACACCAACCCCTCGGTCAGCAATCCGACGGTCAACGCCGTCAACCGGATCAGCAGCATCGTTCTGGACTCCCGGGGCGCGAACACGGTCGCCTATGTGGCGGTGGGCTACCTGGCCAGCCCCAACAACGGCAACAACGGCGTTTATCGCTTCACGATGCCGGCGAGCGGCTGCCCGTCTTCCTACACCCTGCTGAACGGCGGCTTTCCCGCGGGCACCGGCAACGGCACGAACGGCGGCAGCCTGACCGGCCGGATCGAGCTCGCGTCGAGCACCGGCAGCGACGGCGGCATGACCCTCTACGCCCAGGTCTCCCGGGCCGACAACCAGGCGAACGAGGGCACCTACGTCCTGCGCCCGGATGGCGGGTCCACCACCTGGACCAAGCTCTCGGGGAGCACGAGCCTGCCGACCTGCTCCTCCAGCACGGGCGGCAGCAGCGGTCAGGACTGGTATGATCTGTTCATCGCGGCCAACCCGTCGAACGACAAGGACCTCTACATCGGTCACATCGATGTGTACCGGGCCACGGTCAATTCGACGTACACCTCGATGACCCAGAGCAACCTGAGCAACGTCTACTCGACGTCGTGCCCGTCCTACGGCAAGGTCCACCCGGACCAGCACGCCTTCGCCTTCGTGCCCGGAACCAGCGGCACGACCTTCCTCCTGGGCAACGACGGCGGCGTCTACTACAACAACGCGAGCGGCGCCACGGCGAACTGGCAGCAGTTGAACAACACGATCAACACCACGCAGTTCTATGCCGGCCAGATCGGCAAGGACTTCGCGAACATCGCGGGGCCCCAGTGGTGGGCCGGCGGCATGCAGGACAATGGCAACGGCAGTTGGGACAGCTCGAAGATCGATCTCACGTCCACCGGCCGGTCCGTGGGCGGCGACGGCTTCTTCTTCGCGTTCGATCCGCTGGCGGGCACGGAGACGGCGGGCTGGTGGTTCTCCGAGTACACCTACGGCTCCATGTACTGCTCGCGCAACAGCGGCGCCGACGGTCCGTTCGCCTCGGGCTGCGGGCCGAGGCACACCGGTTCGGCGGACTGGAGCGCGCCCTTCCTGCTGGACACGCTGCACTGCACCAACAGCGTCTGCCGCAACATCGTCTTCGGCGAGGACTACGTCCACGCCGCGGGCGTCTTCGGCACCCAGAAGCCGACCTGGAAGCGGGTATCGCCTCTGCTCTCCCGCAGCACCTCGAGCGGCTCGATCATCGCCCTGAACCTGGCGCCTTCGGAGCCGAAGTCGGCGGTGGCGGGCACCAGCGACGGCAAGCTCTGGTGGTCGGAGAACATCTACTCGGGCACGAGCTGCACGCAGGCGGCGGCCAACACCGCGTCGTTCTCGTGCGCGCCCTTGACCAGCGCGACCTGGCGCGACGCGGACTCGACCAACGCGGTGCTGCCGAACCGCGCCATCATGGGGGTGGCGGCCGACCCGACCGACCACCGGACGATCTACGCGGCGGTGGGCGGCTTCGACGACAACACGCCGGCCACCCCGGGCCACGTCTTCCAGTTCATCTGGAACGGCTCGGCCTGGACCCGCTCCAACAAGACGGGGAACCTGCCGGACGTGCCGGCCTCCGGCATCGTGGTCAACCCGCACAACCGGAAGCAGGTCTTCCTCGGCACCTACTTCGGCTTCTACTACACGGACGACATCGACGTGGCGTCGCCGGTGTGGACCCGTTACCAGTGGGGGCTGCCGAACACGGTCATCAAGCACCTGACGGTCGACCGCGGCCCGGCGGCGACCCCCTACCTGGGAACGACGCTGATGGCCTTCACCTACGGCCGTGGCGTCTACGCGATCAAGCTGCCGACCAGCGGCAGCTTCCCGGCTCACTGATCGCCGGGAGTCTCTGTTGTCGAATCGGGCCCCGGGAGACCGGGGCCTTTTTTTCAGGCCTGCTGCCGCGTCTCGAGAAGGAACCGCGCCAGATAAGGTGCCGTACGGCTCTTTGAGGATTTCGAGACCTCGGCAGGTGTTCCGGAGACCACCACGCGGCCGCCCTCCTCGCCCGCGCCGGGCCCCATGTCAAGGACCCAGTCGCTCCCCGCTACGACGCGCATGTCGTGCTCCACCACGAGAACCGTATTGCCCGATTCGACCAGCCCGTCGAGCTGGGCCATGAGCTTTTCGACGTCCGCGGGGTGCAGTCCGGTCGTCGGCTCGTCCAGGATGTAAAGAGTGTTGCCTCGCCCGATTCGTTGCAGCTCGGTCGCAAGCTTGATCCGTTGGGCCTCACCACCGGAAAGCTCGGTGGCCGGCTGGCCGAGCCGCAGGTAACCCAGGCCGACTTCCCGCAGGACGTGGAGAGAACGGCGCACGTGCGGCTCTTCGGCAAAGAACTCCCAGGCCTTGTCGACCGTCATTCCCAGTGCTTCGGCGATGTTCTTGCCCTGGTATTTGATCTCCAGGGTTTTCGCGTTGTAGCGGGCCCCATGGCAGGTGGGGCAGGGTGCGTAGACGCTGGGCAGGAAGAGCAGCTCGACCATGACGAAGCCTTCGCCCTCGCAGGTCTCGCAGCGCCCTTTGGAAACGTTGAAGGAGAAGCGTCCGGCGTCGTAGCGGCGGGCCCGCGCCGCTTTGGTGGCGGCGAAGAGCTTGCGGACGTGATCGAACAGCCCCGTGTAGGTCGCGAGGTTGGAGCGCGGCGTGCGGCCGATCGGCTTCTGGTCGACTCGCACCAGGCGCTTGATTCCTTCCATGCCACCCGTGATCCGGCCGTCGCTCTTGACCACGGCGGCGCGCTCCAGCTCTTCGCCTTCCTCCTCGTCCGCGGGGATGGGATGGCCGAGTTGCTCCGCGACCAGCTCCACCAGGACTTGACTGACCAGGCTGGACTTGCCCGAGCCGGAAACTCCGGTCACGGTGGTAAACACTCCCAGGGGAAAAGCGACGTCGAGATCGTGCAGGTTGTTTCGTTGGACTCCGGTCAACCGCAGCCAGCCTTTGGGCGGGCGCGGCGTCCGGCCGGGGAGCCCGGAGCCCCCGAAGAGATGGCGCCGGGTCTGGGAGGCTTCGATCTTCTCGAGCCCTTCGGGCGGACCGCTGTAGAGCACGTAGCCTCCCTGCTCACCCGCGGCCGGCCCCACGTCCACGATCCAGTCCGCATGACGGATCACATCGAGCTCATGCTCGACGACGAAGAGTGAATTCCCGGCGGCTTTCAAGCGATCGAGCGCTGCCAGGAGCGCCACGGTGTCTGCCGGATGGAGCCCGGCAGAGGGCTCGTCGAGCACATACACGACGCCGAACAGATTGGAGCGCACCTGCGTGGCGAGCCGTAGACGCTGGAGCTCACCCGGAGAGAGGGTAGGGGTGCTGCGTTCGAGAGAAAGATAGCCCAGCCCGAGCTCGAGCAGCACCTCGATCCGCGCGCACAGATCGTCAGCAATCCGCTGTGTGACCAGAGCTTTTTCCGGATGCTCCGACGCCAGCTTCTTGACACCGGGAGCTGTTCCGTCCGTATACGGGCGCAGGATGCCGGAGAACCGGGCCAGCGGCAGCCTGGAGATCCCGGCGATGTCGAAACCCGCAAACTTCACGGACAGCGACTCGCGACGCAGCCGCTTGCCATGGCAGAGCGGGCATTCGGTGCTCACCATGTACCGCAATACCCGTTTCTTGATCGACGGGCTTTCCGTATTGGCGAAGGTGTGCAGCACGTGACGTTTCGCGCTCGAAAAATTGCCGTGATAGTCGGGCGGCTCCTTGCGTTTCCGAGCGGCCCGCACCTCCTCCGCATCGAACCCTGCGTAGACCGGGACGACCGGTTGCTCCTCGGTGAAGAGGATCCAGTTTCGATCCTTTCTGGAGAGCTCTCGCCATGGGCGATCGATGTCGTAGCCGAGCGTGACCAGCATGTCGCGCAGGTTCTGCCCATGCCAGGCGGGCGGCCAGGCGGCGATGGCCCGTTCACGAATCGTGAGAGAGTCATCCGGCACCATCGAGCGTTCCGTGACCTCGTAGGTTCGGCCCAGCCCATGACACTGGGGACAGGCTCCCGCGGGGGTATTGGGCGAGAACGCCTCCGCCTCGAGATGCGGCTGCCCGGGTGGATACTCTCCGGCGCGCGAATACAGCATCCGCAACAGGTTGGACAGCGTCGTGACGCTGCCGACCGACGAGCGGGTGGTTGGAGAGCCGCGCTGCTGCTGCAGGGCCACGGCCGGGGGCAGGCCATCGATCTCATCGACTTCCGGCACGGACATCTGATGAAACAGACGCCTCGCATAGGGAGAGACGGATTCGAGATACCGCCGCTGCGCCTCCGCGTAGAGCGTGCCGAAGGCCAGCGACGATTTGCCGGAGCCCGAGACGCCTGTGAAAACAACCAGGGCATCCCGCGGGATCTCGAGGTCCACGTTCTTGAGATTGTGCTCCCGGGCCCCGCGCACGTGCACGAACCCAGTGAATTCGTCTGAAGTCTTTGGAGAATGAGGATCGTCAGGTCTTTTCATGGGAGGGTGTCTCAAAAGCTCAGGCCGCGCCCCTCCGCCCGGGAATGAATGCCCGGGCTACAAGAGCAGCGCCGGATGAATCCGGCTTCAAGAATCGCGCGATGTTTGAAGTCCCCTTCAGGGGGCGCTGCCCTTGTAGCCCGGCGATTTATCGCCGGGCGGCTTGCGCGAGACACCCTCTGAGAGCGGCCCGCCGGCCAGCGCCTCCGGCGGGCCGATTGGGCTGTCCTGCAAAGAGTCCGCCCGGTTCTCCCTGTCTCCCGTTTTCAGGCAGACTTAAGTTATCCTTGGAGAGGTTTCGGTAAGGGGGCAACGAATGGTCGACCGGATCGGTCCGGACCAGATCGTGGTCGTGGACGACGACGACGCTCTGCAGACGCTGATGCGCCACATGCTGCGGGTGCCGGGCACCGCTCTGGTGCCGGCGTCGAGCGGCGAGGAGGCGCTGGCGGCGATCCGCCGGGGCGTGCCCGACCTGCTGCTCCTGGACGCCATCCTCCCCGACACGACCGGCTTCGAGCTGTGCCGGAACCTGCGCGAGGAGCACTCTCCCGAGGAGCTCCCCATCCTCATCATCACCGCCCTCCAGGACGCGGCGTCGGTGGACGCCGCCTTCGAGGCCGGGGCGGACGACTTCATCACCAAGCCGATCAACTGGGCGGTGCTGCGGCAGCGGGTTACCCGGCTTCTCGCGGCCAAGCGGAGCCGCAACGAGCTCGCCACGACGGAGCGGGTGATGGAGCGCCTGATCGAGCACGCCCCGGACGCCCTGCTCTCCCTGGACGGCGAGGGGACCGTGCTGACCGCCAACCGGGCGGCGCGGCGCCTGCTCGTGGGAACGAAGACGGGCTTCGCGCTCCAGGGCTCGAAGCTCGGCGATCTCCTGGGGATCGGAGCCGGTACCGGAACGCCCGTGGCGGAAGGCGAGATCGCCGTCCGCGGAGCCGACGGCCTGGTCCACGCCCTCGAGGTGTCGGCGGGACAGGTGTCGGTCGGCCGCTCCAGCCGGTGGGTGGTCATCCTGCGCGACGTGACCGACCGCAAGCGCGGGGAGGACGAGCTGCGGCGCCAGGCGCTCTACGATCCCCTGACCGAGCTTCCCAACCGCGTCCTCTTCCTGGACCGGCTGGAGCAGGCCATGGTCCGGGTCCCTCGGGAAGGGGTCGTCTTCAGCGTCGCCTTCATCGACCTCGATGACTTCAAGAGCGTCAACGATCTGGCGGGCCACCGGGTGGGAGACGACTACCTGGCCGAAGTGGCCCGGCGGCTGCGCGGCTCGCTCCGCCCGGGGGATACCGTCTGCCGCTACGGGGGGGACGAGTTCTGCGCCCTGCTCGACGGCTGCGGCGCCACGGACGCCCGCGCCCTGATGGAGAGGATCCGGGAGATCCTGACCCAGCCGATCACCCTGGAAGGGAGAACGTTCCATCCCACGGCGAGCATCGGCCTCGCCTCGTGCGACGGGTCAGGCTCCGCCCGCGAGGTCCTGGAGAGGGCGGACGCGGCGATGTACGAGGCCAAGAGGGCGGGGAAAGGGGGCTGCCGGGCCTATGGGGAAGGGGGCGCGCCGCCGCGACGGGCGGAGGAGTCACCCGATCTCCGCTTCCCGGTATAGCGCCTGGCAGACCTGCCGGTGCCGCTCCTCGACGCCTTCCAGACGTTCCCAGGCCGCGGCGGTGCGCCCGTCCTTGAGCAGGCGCTCGGCTTCCAGGCACTGGCCGGAGAGCCCGAGGGCGCCCAGGGAGGCGCTGGCGGAGCCCAGGGCGTGCGCGGTGCGCTGGAGAGCGGGGAGGTCTCTCTCGTCCCGCGCGCGGAGAAGGTCGCCGAGGAGCTTGCCGGAGTTGGCCACGTACGTGGAAACCAGCTCGGAGACCACCTCGGGCGCCTGCGCCCCCACGACGCGCCGCAGCTCGGCCAGAACTCGCGAATCGAGCTGCGCCCCTTCAGGCTCCTCCGGCTCGGGACGGGGCCGCTCCAGAATCCACGTCCCTGATTCGGTGCGGGGGACGCGCTCCAGGGCCTCGGCCAGATCCTCCAGGCGCACGGGCTTGCTCAGATAGTCGTCCATCCCCGCGGCGAGGAAGCGGTCCCGCTCGCCAGGGAGGGCGTAGGCCGTGAGGGCGATCACCCAGGGGCGCTCGCCGTCGTCCGCGAAACGCTCCCGCAGATGGGCCAGAGCCGTCAGGCCGTCCATCTCGGGCATCTGGATGTCCATCAGGATCACGTCGTAGGACTGGCGGTCCAGCGCCTCCAGCACCTCGAGGCCGTTGGCCACGACGTCGGCGCGGTAGCCGAGGCGCGCGAGGAGCCGCGAGGCCACCTTCTGGTTGACCGGGTTGTCCTCCGCGAGCAGGATGTGCAGCGCCTTGCGGATCCACGGTCCGTCGCCGGGCTCGGCCACGTCTTCCCGCACGTCCCGCACCGAGCTCCCCAAAAAGATCCGGGCGAGCTGATCGTAGAGGGCCGAGGAGCGGACGGGCTTGGTGAGCGTGCCCGCCACGGACGCCCCTTCCAAGGATTCGGCCGGGACCGGCCGGCCCAGAGGCGTCATCAGGAGGACGGGGAGGCTCGTGCCCGCTCTTACGCAGGCGAGGAGCTGTTCCAGAGGGAGACCCGGCAGCGAGGTGTCCAGGATCGCGAGATCGAAGCCCTCGCCTTGGCTCAGGGCCTCGAGAACGGCCTCGGCCGAGGCCGCGGATCTCCATTCGAGGCCCCAGGAGCGCAGGCGGTTGGCGAGCATCTGCTGCACGGCCGCGTTGCCCCCCACGAGGATGCGCCGGCCTTCGAGGAAGCAACCTTCGGCCGGCCCGGTCTCCTGCCCTGGCGCCACGCGCATCCGGAGGCTGAAACGGAAGGTCGAGCCCTCCTGCGGCCGGCTCTCGAAATCGATCCGGCCGCCCATCATCTCCACGAGCCGCTTGCAGATGGCGAGCCCCAGGCCGGTGCCTCCCCGGGTGCGGGTGAGCGACTCGTGCACCTGCGTGAAGGGCTGAAAGAGGTCGCCCCGGCGCTCTTCCGGGATGCCGATGCCGGTGTCTACGACTTCGAAAAGGAGGTCGTGCTCGCCGTCGGTCCCGGGGACCGCCCCGGCGCGGACCAGGACGGACCCGTGGTCGGTGAACTTGAGAGCGTTGCTCACCAGGTTCACGAGGATCTGGTGCAGGCGGGTGGCGTCGCCCACGAACAGCTCGGGCATGTCCTCGGCCACGGCGTAGGAGAGCTCGACCTCCTTTTCGGCCGCGCGGGGGGCCAGGAGCTCCGTGCACTCCTCGAGGCACTCGCGGGGGCTGAAGCTCTGCTGCGCGAGCTGGAGCTTGCCCGCCTCGATCTTCGAGAAGTCGAGGATCTCGTTGATGATGGTCAGGAGGGCGTCGCCGCTCGAGCGGATCGTCTCCACGTAGTCCCGCTGCTCCTGGGAGAGGGGCGTGTCGAGGAGCAGGCTGGTCATGCCGATCACGCCGTTCATGGGCGTGCGGATCTCGTGGCTCATGCGGGCCAGAAACTCGCTCTTGGCCCGGCTTGCCGCCTCGGCCGCCTCCTTGGCGACCTGGAGCTCCCGGGCGACGCGGTGCCGCTCGGTGACGTCGCGGTTCACGCAGAGGAGCACGGGACGGCCCTGCCACTGGATGATCCGGAGCTTGTACTCGGAAGGGAAGGACGAGCCATCGTTTCTTCGGTGCTCCGAGGAGGCCTCGACGACCTCGCCGGACATCACCCGCTCGATGAGCTGCGGAGCGCGCCGGACCGTCTCCTCGTCGACGAAGTCCGGAAGGAGCATCCCGACCATCTCCTCGGCCGTGTATTCGTGCATCGCGGCCGCCGCCTGGTTGACGTAGACCAGCTTGGGAAGACCGGTGGCGTCCTCGAAGTCGGCGATGTAGAGGCCGTCCGGAAGGAGCTCCGAGATCACCTTCCAGAGCTTGTCGTCCTCCGGAGACGCCCCCTCCGCGGCCCCGCCCCACCCGATCCGGTCGCTCAATCGAGTCTCCTTTCCCAGCCTCTTTGCCCTTATTTTCGCACAGCATGACAAAAGCGGGGAGGGGCCAGGAACCTTTTGACGGCCTCGTGTGTCTAATTCAGGCAGAGAGCGCTCTCGAAGCAACCCGCCGCCCCAGGGGACCGGGGCGAGGACGATAACCTTTTCGGCCTCTGGAGGTGGATCATGTTCGAGAGCTCGCTGATCGATCTGGATTCGAAAAAGAAATCACGCCGCGCCTTTCTTCTCCCTGTCGCGCTCGCGATCCACATCGTGGGCCTGGGCTCGGTGGCTTTTGCGAGCTACTGGAACGTTGGAGAGGTGGCGGAGCCCAGCTTGAACCTCGTCTTCGTCTCTCTGGTGCCTCCGCCCGCGCCGCCTCCGGCTCCTCCTCCGGGCGGACCGGTCCAGGAGCAGACGCCGGTCCCGGATCCCCGGCCGGTGACCCCCGAGACGCCCGTCCAGCCGGACCTCACGGAGATCCCGGATGAGGTCCCGGAGGCTTCGCCGATTCCGCAGGTGGTCGATCTGGCCGCGGCGCCCGCGGAAGGCGGCGAGCCCGGGGGCGTTCCCGGCGGGGTGCCCGATGGCGTTTTGGGAGGCGATCCTGACGGCGTTCCGGGTGGCGTGCCGAACGGGACCCCCGACGGAGCGCCCGACGGCGTTCCGGGCGGCCTGGGAGACTCCCGGCCGGTGCATCTGACGGCCGCCATGGTCCGGCCGCAGGTCTTGAAGAGCGTGGCGCCGCGCTATACCGAGATGGCGCGCCGGGCCGGGGTGCAGGGCGCCGTGAGGGTTGAAGCGATCATCGACGAGCAGGGGAGGGTGACGAACGTCCGCGTTCTGCGCGCTCTGCCGATGGGGCTCGACCGGGCCGCCGTCGAAGCCGTGGAGCAGTGGCGCTTCCAGCCGGCCACGCTCGACGGCCGGCCGATCAAGGTGTACTTCTCGCTGACGGTGACTTTCACGATCCAGCGGTAGAAAGATCCGTGGCCGCCCCTACAATGCGGAATCACCTCGACGAAGCGGGTTCCAGGCGGCCCAGAGGAGCCCGAGCCCCGCGAGGCCGGCGCCGGCCAGCGCGAGCAGGCCGCGGTGGGTGGTGGCCCAGAGCTGCGGGCTCCTGTAGGTGGCCCGGTCGTCGAAGTCGCCGTGGGCACCGGGATCGCCGGGGAGAGGGGTCCAGAGATTATTGGCGCGATGCGGGTCGTCCAGGCCGTCGTACTGCTGCGATTCGTAGCCGTTCTTCGCGAGGTAGCGGTCGGCGTAGCCGGGAGCGACCTTGTTGCCGGCGATGGCCTTCACCGTGGGCCAGCCCACCCACACCTCGCGGCGGTCGTGGTGCGCGGCCCAGACGATCGCCCGGGCGGCCACCTCGGGCTGGAAGATGGGCGGAACCGGCTGCGGCTTCCGGGGCAGGCGGCTCTTGACCCAACGGAACTGCGGCGTGTTCATCGCCGCCAGTTGGACCATCGTGAGGCGGACGTTCGAGCCGTCGTGGATCAGCTCGCTCCGGAGCGAATCGCAGAACCCCTGGATCGCGTGCTTGGCTCCGCAGTAGGCGGACTGGAGGGGGATGCCCCGGTAGGCGAGGGCCGACCCCACCTGCACGATCGTCCCCCGGTCGCGCGGCAGCATGCGGCGCAAGGCCGCGAGCGTGCCGTAGACAGTTCCCAGATAGGTCACCTCCGTGACCCGCCGGTACTCCTCGGCCGTCATCTCCCGGACCGGGGAGAAGACCGACACCATGGCGTTGTTGATCCAGACATCGATGGGCCCGAGCTTCTCCTCGACCTGAGCCGCCGCGAGCTCCACCTGATCGGCGTCGGCCAGGTCGAGAGGCAGCACCAGAGCCTTCCCGCCGAGCTCTTCCACCTCCTGCTTCGCGGCCTCGAGCCCTTCCCTCCCCCGGGCGATCAACCCGATGGAGGCTCCGCGCTCGGCAAACGAGCGGACGGTGGCGCGGCCTACTCCGGCGGACGCTCCGGTGATGACGACGACTTCGGTTTGGCGGGATCCAGGCATCTGCGGCACCTCCTCGTGCCATGGAAACAGCACGATCGATGCCGACAGGAGACCGGCTCAGGCTACGAGGGACGCGGCATGCCGAGGCGGTCGAGCATTTCGAGGTTCAAGGGCGGCGGGCCGGCGGGGGGCACGTAGAGCGTCGAGGCCACAGAAACGTTCGCTTGGGAGAGCCCGCTCAAGGGGACGGGCTGGATGATCGGGGCGAAGACGGGAAGCTGCGGCGCCTGATAGACCGTCACCGGATGGTCGGCGGGGTAGTGCTCCAGAAGGAATTCCTGCAAGACGTCCAACCCCTCCTGGCTCCAGAGGCTGTCGCGACTATACGAGGTCACTCCGACCGCGCCGATCTGCCAGAGGATCAAGGAGGTGTGGAGGTCGAAGCGGACTCTTCGAGTGAGAAAGTAGCTCGCCTCGAAGCTCTGGCAACCGTACTGGGCGGGATCGATCCCGAGATCGGCGATCAGGCAGTCCTCGGCGGAGATCCCGGGGAGCATCTGGGCGACGTGGCCCTCGCGGCGCGCCTGGTGGATCGCCGCGTGCGACGGAGTGACGAACACTCCAGGGTGACCGTAGAACGCGGCGCAGACGTTCAACCCCTGGCGGACCGGGGCGAGCATCCTCTCCGCCATCTCGGCGTAGGACTGATGCCGCGATTTTCCTTCGGCATAACAATCATGGAGCGATTCGGCCGTGGGGTTCAGCTCCTTGAGCCAGGCCCACGCGACCGGATCGCTCACCATGTGGAACAGCTTCTCGGCCCGTTCGATGCAGACCACGGCCTCGGGCGTCGTCTGGCCGGCCGCGAGAAACCCTGTTCCGACAATCCAGAGAGAGCCCTGTTTCATCAGCTCAGGACGAGGACGAGGACGGGGGCTTCTTCTTCTTCGGGCGCTTCGCTTCCCAGATACTGCCGGATCGCGTTCGAGTCCCCTCCGCCGAGAACCGCTTTGGCCTCCTCATCGCTGATTCCCGCGCTTTCGAGCACGGCTCCCGGATTTCGTTGGAAGGCTTCCCGCTTCTGTGCGTCCTTCGAAAGATCGACGAGAAAACGGAGTGCATTCTTGCGCATCATCGCCTCCTATATAAAACGTTGACAAAAAAACTTTGATAACCCCACGAAGGGCTCCATGGGGGGCCTCTGAACGCTCCCGCAGCCTCTCCCTACAAGAGAAGGTGCCGCCAGTCTCGAAATTCGCGCCACTCGGATCGATTTTCTTTCAAGATCATAGACCATCGCAGGGCCCCTGTGCTCACTGCTCCTTGATCACTTCGAGCACCACCGGCTGATCCCGGTCCAGATACGTCTGCCCGGGAACGTTCGTCCCCGTCGCCCGGTAATTGCGATCCGTCGTGGCTCCCCAGGCTTCGAGGAGGAAAAGAGTGATCGCGACGCCGCCCAGGGCCCGCAGCAGGGTGGGGGAGGGGGAGAGATCCTGGAGGGTTCGGCTCCAGCCCCTCTCCCGATGGATCAGCCGCTCGGCGATCCAGACGAGACCGGTGGCGGTCCAGGTGAGCCAGAAGGGGAGGACGAGGAGGCCCAGACGGGCGTAGCCGAAGAAGAGACCGGTCGTCACCATGCCGGCGGCGGTCAGAAGCAGCACGAGGACCGCCCAGCGCCTCGGGGCTCCGGGAATTGCGAGGCTGTAGAGGAGGCCGAGCGCGGTGAAGGGGAGGGAGAGGGCGAGGGCCGCGGGGGAATTCGGCAGGAAGACGTCCACGGGCCAGCGGGTGCCGGTCAAGCCGGAGGGCACGTTCCACTGGGTCCAGCCGAGCTTCCAGGCGGAGAAGAAGAGCGCCCACTTGCGGAGCACCAGGCGGGCGAAGTCCCCCGGGTTTTCGAGGATCCACTTCCGGGCGAGCCGGTCGCCGTGGAGGATGAACTCCAGGTGCTCCCGATCGGTCAGGTCGAGCACCGGGGAGTGGGCCCGCGAGGCCAGAAAGTCCCGCGAGAACGTGCCGTTCGCTTCGCGGTTGTTGGCGAGCGCCAGGTTGAGCGGTCCGTAGATCGTGAGCGGCACGAACGTGGGGAGCGGCTCCGCAAGCCGGCCGGCGAGGCGCTCGTTCATTTCCGAGAGATGGATCGCGTTCCTCGCCGCCCACGGCGCCACGGCGAGAATCCAACCTGCGGCGACAAGCGCCCAGGGGCGCAGGCCGGCGAATCCCGTCTCCCGGCGCCGCCGGAGCCCGCCCACGAGGCCGGCCCCCACGAGGATCGCCGCGATCAGCACCCCTTCCGCCCGCGTGAGCGCGAGAGCTCCGAGGAGGATTCCGAGCGCGAGCGCGGCCTTCCACCCGCCCGGAGCAGATCCCGGGGCGGAGAGCGGATGATCCATCTTGCGGCTCCAGACGAGGAGCGCGAGGGAGAGGAGTGCCAGGTAGGTCCCTTCGGTCAGCGGGGCCACGGCCAGGACGTAGAGGCCGAAGTGGTAGAGGGCGAGGAGCGAGGCGGCGAGGGCGATCGTGCGGCCCAGGTACGGTTTGACGAGCAGGTAGAGAAGTCCGACCGGCAGGCTTCCGACGAGAGCGGTCACTACCTTGACGGCGAAGTACGGCACCCGGTCCTCCGGCGAGCCGGCGCCCACGAGAGTGTGGATGCCCGCGAGGAGCCAGGCGAAGCCGGGTGGATGAAAAGGGATGCCGTTGTCGTAAAGCCGCCCGGCGAGGAGCGAGCGGGCGTAGCGGTAGAAGGTCTCGGAATCCCCTTCATAGAAGATGGTGTAGGGCCAGCTCCAGTCCCGGTTCGAGCGCAGGAAGAAGATCCGGTGGATCCAGGCGAGGAGGGTGAGCCCCAGCGCCCACTTCCAATCCGCGCGCAGAGAGGTCTTGCCGGAGGCGGCCCCCGCTTTCCTCTCTTGCCTCTCGGCCTCGCGCCGCGCCTTCCGGTCGCTTCGGGATCTGTTCATTGGGCCTCGCTTGGATTTCTGGAGGATAGCAAAAAGGCCGGACGCGAGGTCCGGCCCGAAGAAAACGAAGGAAAGGAAACCCTGTGGCTACAGCGTGCAGGCAGGGCGGCTGCCGCAGGCGATACCGTGGGCATTGAAGGCGTCCCAGATCCGGCAGCCGTTGGGCGTGCCGTTCGCGAGGTTGCCGTCGTCGTCATCCACCGCGAGGTAGACCGTGTACCAGTTGGTCGCGCCGCAGCCGTTGACCGTGGCGGCCGGGTTGCACTTGCCGCCCGAGGCGACCTGGTAGGCGCTCTTGCTGGCGGTCAGGCTCTCGTACCAGATCTGGTCCATGGCCGCCCAGCCGGCGGTGCTGCCGTGGTAGGCGACGAGACTCTGGGCGAGGTCCCAGTTGGCGCTCGACGCGATGTAGCTCTCGCAGTGCCCCTGGTAACCCATGGGACCCTGATAGGCGCCGATGAAGAAGAACTGGTAGTAGGGGCAGGAGTAGCGGTCGCAGTTGATGCCGTTGTTGTCGGCCACGGTGCTCGGCCTGGCGATCGTCTTCGGGCCGCCCTGGGCAAACGCGGCGACGTCGCGCACGCCTGTGCAGGTGCCGCAGTTATAGCAAGGCACGCCCGGCTGGAAGTTGTGGCCGATGCAGGAATCCTTGGTCTCCAGGAAGGCGAAGGTGTCGCCCACGGCTTCGCCGGTGCCCTTGTCGCTCGCGGCGCCGCCGGCGTTCGCGTCCATGCCGTGGCCCCACTCGTGGAGGAAGACCGCCGCGAGCTCGCCCGTGTTCGAGCAGCCGCCGCCCGAGCGGTAGAAGTTCACCGTGCTGCCGTTCCAGAAGGCGTTGCACGTGTTGTTGATGTTCATGTTGGAGGTGAGCGTGCCGTTCAGCCAGGTGTTGCCCGGCAGGAAGCTCGCCGCCTTCCGGTTGATGTTCGTCAGGTGGTAGTAGCCGGTGCGCGCCGCGTGGGTGTTGCCCGCGCCGCCCGAGCCCGGCGTGGTGCAGTCGGTGCCGCCGCTCGTGCCGAAGGCGACGTTGCCGGTCGAGCTGTCGGCCTTGGAGATCGCTCCGCAGTTGTCGGTGATCTTGATGTAGCGGCCGTTCAGCGTCACGGTCGCGGTGCCGCCCGAATAGTCGTAGTTGCCGGCGGCGTCGGTGATCTTGGCCGTGCCGTTCGTAACGTTCGCGAAGGGGAGGGGGCGCACCACCTCCGCGTCCAGGTTGGTCTTGGGATAGATGCCGCCCGAGACCTGGGCGCTCACGTAGGCGTTCAAGTCGACGAGCTGGAGCACCTTGCCGGTCCGGGCGTCCACCAGGCCCTGGTAGGTGACGTCGTCGCCCGTGCGGCGGAAGGCGACTTCCCACACGAGAAGATGGCGGTAGCCGCGGCCCGGCACGCCGGCGAAGCGCTCGGCCGGCCGCTCGCCCACGTTCAGGGCGGGCACGATCTTCAGCCGCCCGGGCTGGGGCACCTCGGAGAGCTCCTCGGCGGAGAAGCCGGTCGCCTGGAGCACGGCCGCGAGAGCGCCCACGGAGTCGATCCGCGGCGTTGTGCCCGTCCGCACCGGAGCGACCTTCTCGGCCCCGAACTGGATCAGGTTGCCGTGGTTGACCCGGAAGAAGACGTTCGCCCCCTCGACCGGGATCCCGTCGTGGTACTGCTGGAGCTCGACCAGCCAGACCTGCTTGTCCTTGCCGACGTTGACGGTGCTCTGGGCATTCAGCCGGAGATCCAGGCCGGCCACGTCCAGCACTTCGGGGAAATCGGCCAGGAAGGCGCGGATCCCCGCTTCCACGTCGGCGACCTTCACCTCTCCCGCCTTGGCGAGCTTGTTGCCGCGGCCGGGGATCAGCGGGATGCCCGCGCCCTCGAGCAGGTTGGGGCGGTTGCCCCGCTCATCCCAGCGAACCTCCCACTGGTCGGAGTGGAGGGCGAACAGGCGCTGCAGGCCGGGGATCCGGGTGGCCTCGCGGGAGCCGCGGCCGTGGATCACGAGCGAGGGTCCGACCTCCAGATCCGGCGTCGAGAACTGGCGGGGGAGGCCCGGGCCCCCACCCTGGGGCGGCTCGATGGCGAGCGCGAGCGACGGGGCGAGGAGGGCCGCGGCGAGCGGCAGGAAGAGGGACAGGCGGCAGAGACGGGATGAACGGTTTCTCACAGTTCTCTCCTTCTGACAGGTCGGTCCAACTGCCAACGAAAGACTGCATCTACCAAGACAGGTGCGTCTCAAGCCTCGCAAGGGACGTGCCTGTTCAGCAATCGAGGGAAAACGGTGAGAA
>DATHUD010000661.1:0-26018 GCA_035462575.1 Thermoanaerobaculia bacterium
CGCCTCGGCCGCGGGGATGCCGCTGCTCTTCAAGACCGCCCGGAGCTTCGGCCGCTTGCCGAAGATGGAGGCGCCGCACTCTTAGTGATGGATCAACGCCGCGGTGCCGGGCCCCAGGACCTGGCGGACGTTGTCGATCGAGTTGGAGGTGACGACCGCGAGGCGAATCCCCCGGCGGGACAGCTCCGAAAGGAGCTCATCCACGCCGGGGAAGAGCTGGATCTGGCCGATCTCCCGGGCCATGTGCTGCCGCATCCCGCGGGCGATCCGGGGCAGCTTCCACGCCGGCACGCCGAGGTGCGCGACCATCTGCCGGGCCGCCAGGCCGCGACGGGACTCGACCTCGTGCTCCTCCATGCGCCGGAACCGGTGCTCGTCCGCGAGCCGGTTCACCACGCTCAGAAACCAGGAAAAGGAATCCGCGAGCGTCCCGTCGAAGTCGAAGAGGGCCAGCCGGTATCTCATCGCGCCGGTATCATCGCCCTTGCCCTCCCGATGTCAACCCCCGGCGTTTTCGTCCCCCGGGTGTAACAACCGCCCGCGCGGCTCGTTCTCCGGTTGGAAAGGAGCCACCCCATGCGCGAGGCGGTGAATGCGGGACGGTGGGCCACGATCGCGGGACACGAGCTGCGCACCCAACTCGCCGGGCCGCTGTTCTGGGTCCTGGTTCTCCTCGTGCTCCTCGTGACGAGCACGCTCAACCCGGTGGCGATGATCCCGTCGGGCGACACCGCGGTGGGAGGCGTGCGGGCGTTCGTCAACTCGCCGCACGCGCTCGCCCAGACGTTCGCCATCGGCAGCTTCTTCGCCTACACGTTTTTCGCGGCGCTCATGGCCGGCCTGTCGATCGTCCGCGATGACGAATCGGGCATTGCCCCCCTGATCCACAGCACGCCGCTCACCCCGGCCGAGTACGTCCTCGGCAAATTCGCCGGCGTGATCGGTGCGCTCGGCGTGGCGCTCGCGGTCCACGTCCTCCTGGCGATCGGGTTCTACCAGGCGGGTGCCTGGGGCGGCGCGAGCGAGGTCCACGGCCCCTTCCGCTTCGGCCACTACCTGCTTCCGGCTCTCGTCTTCGCCGCGCCCGGAATCTGGGGCTCCGCGGCGATCGCCTTCGCGGTCGGCGAGCGGACGCGGCGGCCGATGGCGGTCTACGCCGTTCCCACCCTGGTTTTCGTCCTCACTTTCCTGCTTTTCTGGAACTGGAGGCCCCCGGGGCTCGATCCGCGGGTGGACCGCCTGCTGACGGTCCTGGACCCCACGTCCCTGCGCTGGCTCCAGGCCCACTTCGAAGTGGATCGTGGGATCGCTTTCTACAACACCGCTCCGCTGCCATTCGACGGGACGCTTCTGATCAATCGCCTGCTCGTGCTGATTCTGCCGACCTTGGCCGTGCTCGCGTCGATCCGCCACCTCCGCGCCTCGATCGGGCGGGAGACCAGGCGCTCCAGGAGGCGGCGGGCTCCGGCCGCCTCCACCCCGCCCTCCCTCGCCAGCTTCCGACCGCTCCGGAGCCTCGCGATGACAAGCCGGCGGCCAAGCCTCTTTGCGGGGGCGTGGACGATCCTGCAGTCGGAGATCGCGGAGCTCATCCGGCAGCCGTCGCTCTACCTGTTCACGGCGTTTCTGATGCTGGTGGTGGCGGAGGTCGCCGGGACGGAGGACGACGCGTTCGGCGCCCCGGTCCTGCTCACGGCCGGAAATCTTGCGGTCAACACCCTGCCGGTGGTGACGGTCCTCGTCTGCCTGTTCCTGCTCTTCACCGTGATCGAATCGCTCTACCGCGAGAGGGCCACGGGGTTCGATTCGATCTTTCACTCCTCGCCCGTTTCGAACGCCGCCATCCTGTTCGGCAAGGGCCTGGCCTCCGCGGTGGTCATCGGCGTGCTCACCGCCGCCTGCGGGGCGAGCGGCCTCCTGCTCCTCCTGCTGCAAAAGGAAGGACGAGTCGAGGTGTGGCCGCTCGTGCTGGTCTTCGGCCTGGTGCTCGCTCCCACGTTCCTGCTCTGGACGGCGTTCGTGACCGCGGTCATGGCGATCGTCCGCCAGCGCTCGACCGCTCTCGCCGTGGGGCTCGCGGCGCTCGTGCTCACGGGCTTCCAATTCGTGAGCGGCTCGATGACGTGGGCCACGAACTGGCCGCTCTGGGGGGCTCTGCGCTGGAGCGATTTCGGCACGTTTCCTTTGAACGGCGGCGCCCTGTTGTGGAACCGGGCCGCGGCGGTCGCAGTCGCGGTCTTCCTGTTTGCGGTCGCCTTCACCTTCTTCCCCCGCACCGAGCGCGATGCGGTCACGACCCTCGACCGGCTCCGGCCGCGGCGGCTTTTCTACGGCGCTCTCCGCCTGGCGCCGTTCGCGCTGATGCCCCTCCTGATCGGCGGATTTTTAGGCATCCAGGTGAACGCCGGTTTCCAGGGCGAGACGGCCGAGGCCCGGGCGGAAGAGAGCTGGCGGCAAAACGTAGTCCGGTGGCACGGCGTGACGCCTCCTGAAATCACTCGCATCAATCTGAAGCTCGACCTCGAGCCTTCCGAGCGGCGCATGCGCGTTCGGGGAACGTACGCCGTGATCAATCCCACCGGAGAGCCGATGCGCCGTCTTCCGTTCACGGTGGGGCCGTCGTTTGAAAAGGTTTCCTGGACGCTCGACGGCGCGCCGGTGACCGCGGATGACCACAACGGCCTGCAGATCCTTTCGCCGCGCGAGCCGCTCGCACCGGGCGGAGCGGCGCATGTGGGGTTCGCCTACGCCGCAACCTACCCCAAAGGCTTCACCCGCAACGGCGGCGGCGCGAGCACGTTCATCCTACCCGCGGGAGTCCTCCTTTCGACCCACCGCGGCGAGTTCCTGCCTGTTCCGGGGTTCGTCGAGAGCCCGGGAGCGAGCCGCAGCGCGCCGTTTCTGACGCGCGTCGAGGTGAGCGCCCCGAGCGGCTACACCGTCAACTCCGTCGGCGTGAAGACGGCGGAGTGGACTCACGCCGGCCGGACCACCGTGGTCTGGGAGAGCGACCATCCCGTCGCTGCGTTGAACGTGATCGCGGGCCGCTGGGACGTCCGCCGCAAAAACGGCACGGCGGTCTTCTTCCATCCCGGGCATCCCTATAACGTGGACCGGATTTTAGGCACGCTGGTGGCGGCGCGGGCGCGGTATTCCGAGTGGTTCTACCCCTACCCCTGGAAAGAGCTGCGGCTGAGCGAATTCCCCGACCTGGAGACGAACGCGACCGCCTTCCCCACGAACATCAGCTTTTCGGAGGGCATCGGCTTCCTGACCGGCGGCGATCCGCGCTCGGGGCTCGCGTTCAGCGTCACCGCGCACGAGGCGGCGCACCAATGGTGGGGGCATCTGCTCACCGCGGGCGACGGGCCGGGCACCGGCCTCCTGATCGAAGGGATGGCCAACTACTCCGCCCTGCTCCTGCACGAGTCGGAAAACGGTCCCGCTGCCCGGATCGGCTTCGCGCGCCGGCTCGAACAGGGCTACCTCGAAGCGCGCCGTGTCGACGCGGAGCGTCCGCTGCTCGAAACTGAAGAGACGAGCGCGAGCGGCGAGGCCGTGCTGTCCCAGAAAGGCGCTTTCGTGATGTGGATGCTGCACAACCATCTCGGCCGCGACCGGATGCTCGCCGGCCTGCGCGAGCTGGTGGGCCGCCACGTCCGGAGCCGGGAGCCCGCGGCGCCGCAGGATCTGGTCGTGGCGCTTCGCGGGCAGGCCGAAGACCCGGCGGCCTATGACGCGTTCGTGGAACAGTGGCTCGCGGGTGTCGTGCTCCCCGAATACGAGCTGTCCGGGGCCGCTGTCGAGGAAACGGCTCATGGCTGGCGCGCCTCGGTCACAGTCACGAACACCGGCACCGGCACCGCCCGGGTCGAGGTCGCCGCAGAGCGCGGAGAGCGGTTCGAAAAAGGTTTCGCGGAACTGCGCACGGTCCTGCAACTCGCGCCCGGACGCTCCGGGCGCCTGACCTGGGCGCTCGGCTTTCCGCCCAAGAGGATCGTCGTCGACCCGGACGCGCTGGTCCTCCAGCTCAACCGCGACCGGGCGGTGGTTGAGCTGGATGCCCGGCCGCGCACCTGGGAGGAAGCGCGTAACGCTTCCCAGCGACCGTAGCGGTGGGGACTTGCCTTCGCCGGCATGTCTCTGGGAAACTATGAGCCATGTCCGAGCTCGCCTATTCCTCGTCTGACGCAGTCGCCCAGGCGGACGTCTACGTCGCCGCTCTCCTCAAAATCCTCGACTCGCGCGATCCTTTCGAGGTGCTCGCCGAGATGCCGGCGGCCCTCCGCCAGGCCGTGGCCGGTCTCACCCCGGAGCAGGACGCTCTGCCGGAGCGCCCCGGCAAGTGGTCGGTCCGCCAGGTCGTCCACCACCTGGCCGACTCGGACCTCGTGGGCGCCTTCCGCTTCCGGATGGTGCTCGCCCACGACGCCCCGGAGCTGCCCGGCTATGACCAGGATCTCTGGGCGGAGCGCCTGCGATATCAGGACGGCGATCTTTCCACTGCGCTCGAGGATTTCACCTATTACCGCCTCGCGAATCTCCGGCTGCTGCGGCGGGCGACTCCTGAGGACATGGAGCGCGTGATGCGCCACGCCGAGCGGGGCGACGAGCCGCTGCACCACATGATCCGGCTCTACGCGGGCCACGACCTCGTGCATCTGCGGCAGATCGCGCGGATCCGCCAGGCGATCGGGGCTTGACGTGGATACGCCGCTGGTGGCCCGGGCCAAAACTCCACCTCACGGGGAATAGGACGGCAAGATGGCAGAGCGAGAGCCGGGTGCCGAGGTTCGTCCGGAGGGCCGCTTCGTTCTCGGGTTGGGCCTGATCGCGGCCGCCGGCTTCTTCGCCCGCCTGATGGTGGTCCTCCGGGTGCCCACGCGGCCGGTGGACGACTTCTGGTCGTATTTCGAGCGCGCGCGCCTTCTCTGGGAGCTCCACCAGTACGGACCGTTCCCCGGCCGGCCCGACGCGGGCTACCCGCCCGCCTATCCCCTGCTGCTGGCGATCGCCCATGCGGCCCCGGCGCACGAGCTCGGGATCGCGAAGCTTTTGAACTGCCTGCTCGGCACGGCGTTCATCGTCCTCGCCGGTCTCCTGGCGCGCCGGCTCTGGGGGCCGTGGGCAGGCCTTGCGGCGGCTCTCCTCGCCGCGCTGGCTCCCCGCTCAGTCGTCCTCCCGGCCATCCTCGCTTCGGAGAACCTCTTCGCTCCCCTCCTCCTGGGCTGGGTCCTCCTCCTCGCCGTATCCTGGGACCGTCCGCGGGCGGCTTCGACGGCCGGGGCGGCGGGCGTGGTCCTCGGCCTGCTCACGCTCACCCGCTCGGTGGCGTGGCTGCTCGGTTTCCTGTGGCCGGTGGCGGCGCTGCTCGCGGGCAAGAAGGGACGGGCCGTGCTGGCCGAAACGGCGCTCGTTCTCCTCGCCCAGCACGCGGTCCTGCTCCCCTGGGCCGTGCGCAACCAGGTCACCCTGGGACGCTTCACGGTCTTGAGCTCGGTCGGTGGGATCGACCTCTTCCTCGGCAACAGCGAGGGGGCGACCGGGGACTGGTACGACTGGCGCCCGGCGTTGGCGAAGATCGAGCCCCGGCTGCCCGAGATGGGGGTCTTCGAGGTGGACGACGCCGCGGGCCGCGCGGCCCGGGAGTGGATCCGCGAAAACCCGCAGAAGGCGGTGGCCTTCTACTTCCGGAGGCTCGACCGCATCCTGCTCCAGGACGAGAGCTATGTCGTGCACTATCTGGCCACGGGATCGGGCTACGCGCCTCCCGAGACGAGCAAGCCGGTGATCGGAGGGCCGCATCCCGTGAGGGATCACAGTGCGCATCTCGCGCGGGTTCTGAATCTCGCCCGCTGGGGGATCGCCGGGCTCGGGCTTGCCGGCTGCGGGATCCTCCTGGCCCGGGCCGCCGGGCGAAGGTCCCGCCGGGCCGCCGCCGAGCTCGCCGTCTTCCTCGGAGGCGCGGCCTATTTTCCTCTGGTCGCGGCCGTGTTCCTAGGCTCGACGAGGTTCCGCTGGCCTACGCTGGACCTGCTCCTCATCCCCGCCGCGCTGGCGGTGTCGGTGGTGGCGGGCCGTCAGCCCTCCGCGACTCTCCGGAGCTCGCGGGCGAGCACGGAGAGGGCCGGATCAGGGGAGTAGTCGCGCAGGATCGCCTCCCGGCCGGCTCTCCCCAGGAGCTCGCGCCGGCGGACGTCCACGAGAAGGTCCTGGATGCGGCCCGCCACGGGCTCCCAGACCTCCCCCCCTCCGTTCGGGGAGGAGTACAGCTCTCCGGTCGCGCCATCGTCGACGAACTCGGTGAAGGGGGGGCGCCGGGGGGCGAGCACCGCACAACCCCGCGCCATGGCCTCGGCCACGGTCATCCCGAAAGACTCGCCGCGGGAGGTGGAGATCACCACGCCGCCCGAGTCGCGGACAGCGTCCAGGAAGGCCGGCACCCGCACGTGGGGGAGGCCCCGGAACCAGCGGAGGCGGCCGAGGACTCCCTCCTGGCGCGCACGGGAAAACAGCTCCTCGGCTCCGCGCTTCTCCACGAAGCTGCCGGCCATCCAGAACTCCACGTCCGCGGCCTGCCGCTCCAGGGTTCCCGCGAGGCGGAGGAACCCCTTCCAGTTCTTGAGGTCGTCCATCCGCCCGATCCATGCCACCACCGGCCGCGCCGGCCGGGCCGCGAAGGGGCGCAGCTCTTCTGTGAACTCCGGGCGCAGGGGGTTGGGGACGACCCGGACGTCGGTCCCTTCCCCCACCCTTTCGAGGACGACCTCCCGCTGATAGCGCGAGGGGACGAAAAAGGCCGCCGGCCGGCAGAGCCCCAGGTGGCGTAGGTACTCGAGGTTGGCCGGATACGGGGTGTGGCACTCGATGACCAGCCGCGGCCGGTGCGTCCCGTTAAAGGCGGAGAAGATCTCGTCGGTATCGATCGAGCAGACGAGGTCGAACCCGTGCCCCAGTTGCTGGAGGCAGGCTTCGGGCCGGCCGACGCGCACGCGGTCGCGCAGCCCCAGGAAGACCGACCGGCCGCCCAGGTCGTGAAAGAACCAGGCGTGCGCCTCGATGCCCCATTGCCCGAGGCCGTCCAGGCGAGCCCGCAGGACCGTCTCCACCCCACCGACGGTGAGGAACCGGTAGACGAAGAGGACTCTCATCGCGCCGTGAGGAGCCCCAGCTCGCGGGCGAGGACGGCCAGGGCCGGCTCCGGAGCAAAGCGCGCCAGGATGGTTTCCCGGCCGCGCCGGCCGTACTCG
Source organism: Thermoanaerobaculia bacterium (assembly GCA_035462575.1). Taxonomy (GTDB): domain Bacteria; phylum Acidobacteriota; class Thermoanaerobaculia; order Multivoradales; family UBA5704; genus DATARR01. Next base: position 7,251 of record DATHUD010000661.1, read on the forward strand.
CGCCGCCTCGCGGCATCGCCGAGCAGCTCGCGCACGCGGTCGGCCGCGGACTCGGGAGAGCCCGGCCGGAAGAGGCTGCCGCTCACCCCCTCCTCCACGAACTCGGTGAACGGCCGCTGGTCCGGCACCACGACCGCGCACCGCCGGGCCATGGCCTCTGCGACCGTGAGGCCGAAGGACTCGCCGCGGGACGTGGAGACGAGCACTCCTCCCGAGTCCCGGACGGCGTCCAGAAGGACGTGGATGCGGCAGGAGGGCAGGGCGCCGAACCAGCGCAGCCGGCCGAGGGCCTTCTCCTCGCGGGCCCGCTTCTGGAACCGCGCCTTTTCTTCGTCCTGCACGTGCCTGCCGACCATCCATCCTTCCACCGGGGTCCCGGCCCGGACGAGGAGCCCCAGGAGCTCGACGAACCCCTCCCAGTTCTTCTGGGCGTCCAGGCGGCCGATCCAGGCCAACACCGGCCGGGGCGGAGGGGACGGGAATGGACACGGCTCCTCCACGAATTCCTGCCGCAGGGGGTTGGGGACGACGCGCACCTCGATCTCCGGACCCAGCCTCTCCCGCACGATCTCGCGCTGGACTTCGGACGGCGTGAAGACGGCGGCCGGGGGATGTCTCGCGAGGTCGCGGAGGTATGTGATGTTCTCGAGGTAGGCGGAGTGGCATTCGAAGACCAGCTTCGGCCGCTCCGGCCCTTCCGCGAGCCCCGGCAGGATCTCTTCGGTGTCGATCGAGCAGAGCAGGTCGAAGCCCGCCTCGCGGGCGAAGAGCAGGCAGCCCTCCACGCTGCCCACGTGCGTCCGCTCCTTCAGGCCCTCGAAGATCGCCCGGCCGCCGTAGTCGTGAAAGAACCAGGCGTGCGTCTCGATCCCCAGGGCACCCAGCCCGTCCAGACGGGCGCGCAAAACCGCCTCCACTCCTCCCAGGGTCAGGTATTTGTAGACGAAGAGGACCTTCATGGAGGGCTGCCGAAGAGAGCCCGTTTCTCCCCGACGCGCTGGCGTTCCTGCTCGATGGAGGCGAGGACGGCGTCGAGCCGGTGGTCCCAGGTGCACGAGGCCGCGAAGGCCCGGCGGGAGTCGGCTTCGAGAGGCTCCTTGCGGCCCGCCGCCTCTTCGATGGCGCGGAGGAAGTCGTCGACGCCCTCGGCCCGGAGGACGAACGCCTCTCCTCCGGACGGGGGGTGGACGCCCGTGGCGACCACCGGCAGCCCCATGGCCAGGTACTCGTAGGTCTTGATCGGATCGGCCCCCGCCGCCAAGCGGTCCGGCTTGAACGGGATGAGAGCCACGTCCCAGTTGGCGGCGTAGGCGGCGAGGTCCCGCTGCGGCTGCTTGCCCAGAAGGTGCACCGTGTCCGGCAGGCGGACCCCCTCGGGGCTGCCGCCGTAGCCGATCAGGTAGAAGCGCCACGAGGGGCGAAGGCGGGCCGCCTCGGCGATCAGCTCCCAGTCGAACCACGCGCCCGCGAGGTAGCCGAAGTAGCCGACCGTGATCTCGCCCCGCTCCAGAGGCTTCGGCTCCCGCACCACCTCGAGTCCCGGTTTCAACCCGTTGCCCACGATCTCCACCCCGTCCCCGCCGAGCGAACGGATCCTGCCCGCCAGGACCTCGTTGATGGCGAAGACCGCGTCGGAGGCACCGATCATGTGCCGCTCGAACTCCTCGTCGTACCAGATCGCCTGGCCGACGCGGTGGAATTCTTCCCAGTCATCCAGCACATCATAAAGCGTAATCCATCCCGCGGAGTTGGCGGCGGCCAGGGTTTCGAAGAAACCGGGCCAGGGGAACTCGAAAAAGGCGATCTTCTCGAGCCCGCGGAAGGCGCTGGTCAACATCTCGGGCTGCTTGGCGACCACGTCGATGGGGATCTGGACGATCCCCTCTCCCAGCCGGCTCTGGGGCAGCCATTCGTTGTCCCACCAGCGCCAATAGACGAAGATCACCGGGATCCCGCGCCGGGCCAGGGTGAGCGCCAGTTGGGTCGGGCGCTGCCCCTCGCTCTCGAGGAGCTGGGTGGCGGAGAACAGGGCCACCACCCGGAGCGCTCCGCTGTGGCGGACCTGGTCTTCGAAATGGAGGAGGTCGCCCCGGGGATCGGGCACCTCGGCCGCCGCGCCGGTCCCCGCCTCCCCCACCCCGGGGTCGTCGACCGCGGACGGCGCGGCGGAGGCGCCCTTTCCCAGGAACCGGCCCACGACGCGGCGGACGGCGCGGTAGAGCGCCCGGCGGCGCGACCCCTCAGGGAACAGGAGCCGCATCAGGCCCCAGAGCCGGGAGATGAGACGGTAGGCAATCGTCCCCTCCAGCTCGTAAAGCCGGCGCGCGACCTCGTTCCGCTCGGAGAGGACGATGTCGCGTTGCTCGCGAAGGCCTTCGAGCTCCTGCTCGAGCATCTCCGACCGCCCCTCGAGCGACCGGACCTGCTTTTCCAGGAGCTCCAGCTTCTCCTCCCGGTCCTTCGCCAGGGCACGCAGCGAGCCCAGGCTCTCCTCCTGGCCCTTCGCCAGGCGATCAAGGGAGCCCAGGCTCTGCTCCTGGTCTTTCACCAGAGCCTGGAGCCGCGCCAGGTCCGCCTGCTGGCGGACGGTCGCGAGGACCTTCCCGATCGCCACCTCCCCCAGGAACCTCCGCGATTCCGGGAGCTCCGGCGCCCCCCCCGCCAGCACCTCGAGGGCCCGCGCGGCGCTCTGCCGGGCGAGCGGGGCCATGGCGCCCGCGAAGCCGGAGAGGGTCTCCCGCCAGCGGGGCTCCCCCGCCCGGCGCAACGCGTCGAGGACGGCTCCGGCCTGCCAGCGCTCGGGCGGGAGAGAGAGGCTGGAGAGCCCGGCGCGCGCGAGGAGCGAGGCGACCTTCGGGTCGTACGCGAGCGCCACCACGGGAGCTCCCCCGCGGAGGGTGAAGAGAGCGGCGTGGAAACGCATGGCGAGGACGAGCCGGCACCGCGCGATGGCTCCGGCCAGCTCCCGCGCTCCGAGGCGGTCCTCCACGAGGATCGCGCGCTCGCGCCCCGTGGTCAGGGCCTCCCGGACCCGCCGGTGGACCGCGGGGTCGTGCTCGTGCGGGCCGAGGCCTCCGGTGTGGAAGGGGAGGAAGAGCAGGCGCCCCTCGATCCCTGCGAGGAAGAGGTCCAGGGCCTTGCCCACCTCCTCCTCCCACCCCTCGGGAGCCGGGCCGAAGCTCCAGTGGCGCAGCGCCACCCCGTAGAGGGGCTCGCCCGGGGCCACGCCCCACCCGGAGAGCAGACGGTCCACCTCCTCGCCGGGCGCCGGGGGGAGATCGAACGCGGGGTCCGCCGCCAGCTCGATCTCCACGCCTCCCGGCTCCGGCAGGCCCAGCCCGGAGAGCAGCTCGAGCGACTCCCGATCGCGCACGGTCGCTCCCTGGCAGAGCTCGAAGGCGATCCGGGTGAGCCGGCGCCCCTCGTCCGTCCCCAGAGGGCCGATCCCGACCCCGTAGATCACGAGCGGCCGGCCGAGCAGGCCGGCGAGGGCGGGAACGGCCAGGTACGCGGCGAGCCCTCCCTGCGCCGGGGTGAGGAGGGTCTCCGGGGAGGACGGCCAGTAGTCCTGGAAAAGCCCGCCGCCGCCCAGGACCACGAGGTCGCTCTCGCGGACGGCGTCCACGACCGCCGGGATGTCGGTCGAGGAGACCGCCCGCACCCCGTGATCGGCCGCGATCCGGGCGGGATCGCCGCCGGCAACCGTGAAGGAGAGGCCGTCTCCGCCCAGGCTCCGCAGCCCGGCGAGCATCGCCGCGAGGATGGCTTCGTCCCCGGCGTTGCCGTACCCGTAGTAACCCGCGATGAGGATCCGCCTCGCTGTGCCGGCCATGGTCAATGCCTTGTGGATCTCAGACCGGGAGGAACGGCGTCCAGGGCTCTTCGGCCAGGATGGCGGCGATCCTTCTGGAGGCGTGGCCGTCCCCGTAAGGGTTGACCGCCCGGGCCATCTCCTGGTAGGCCTCTTCGCAGGTGAGGAGCCGCGAGGCCTCGGCCACGATCCGCTCCGCGCTCGTCCCCACGAGGCGCGCGACGCCGGCCTCCACCCCTTCCGGCCGCTCGGTCGTCTCCCGGAGCACCAGGACCGGCTTTCCGAACGTGGGGGCCTCCTCCTGGATGCCGCCGCTGTCGGTCAGGGCGAAGCGGCAGCGGATCAGCCGCCGCACCAGCTCGCGGTAGTCGAAGGGATCGTGGAGCGTGAGGTTCGGGAGACCGCCCAGGATCTCGAAGGCCGGACCCCGGACGTTGGGATTCCTGTGCACGGGGTAGATCCAGTCCACCTCCGGGAAGCTCTCGGCCAGACGCCGCAGGGCCGAGAAGATCTCCCGGAGCGGCCCGCCGAAGCTCTCGCGGCGGTGGACGGTCACCAGGACCTCGACCCGCTCCGGCGTCTCTGAAAGACCGCTCGCGACCGTCCGCAGCGCGTCGATTACCGTGTTGCCGACCACGTGGACGCGCTCCGGGGGGCAGCCCTCGGCGAGCAGAGCCCGGCCCGCCTGGTCCGTGGGGGCGAAGAGAGCGGAGGCGAAGAGGTCGATGACCCGCCGGTTCGCCTCCTCCGGGAAAGGCCTCTGCAGATCGCCGGTGCGCAGCCCCGCTTCCACGTGCCCGACCCGGATCCCCCGGTGGAACGCGGCGAGCGCGGCGGCCATGGCCGTGGTCGTATCCCCCTGGACGAGGAGCCAGTCGGGCGACCGGGAGACGAGGACCTCGTCCATCGCGGCGAGCGCCTGAGACGTGAGCCCGTTGAGCGTCTGGTCGTGGCGCATCAGCCGGAGGTCCAGATCCGGCCGCAGGCCCAGGAGCTCCTGGACCTGGTCCAGCATCTCCCGGTGCTGGCCGGTCGTGCAGACGGTCACCGCGAAGCGCTCCGGGCGCTCCGCCAGCGCGGCGAGGACCGGGGCCATCTTGATGGCCTCCGGTCGCGTGCCGTAGACGGCGAGCACCTGGAGGGGGCGAGCGTTGTCTGCCGGTCCGGTCAAGTCGTGCCTCCGCGCCGGGGCCTCGTGGCGCGCGCGCACTATACCGTCCCGGGGAAAGACCGTAAAGCGGCGCCGTAAAGACGAAAGCCCCGCCGGACGGCGGGGTCAACGGAACAGATGCGACCTCGTGGGGTATCTACACAAAGGGCGCACGGCCGTCTTGGGGACCGGCCGGCACCCAGAGAAGGAAGGACGGCGCTCGCCGCCCGGGTCAGTTCGCGCCGTCGTTGCCGTACGCGGCACCGGCCGCCGGGGCAGCTCCACCCGGTCCGCTCGCCTGTGCCTGGAGCGCGCGCGAGCCGAGCGACGACAGGATCGCGGGAGCCGCAAAAGCGAGCCCCGCGCCCTGAATGGTCCTCTTCAAGAAGACCCTACGATCGGTCATGTTGTTCCCCATGTCTACCTCCTTGTTGCTCCTGTTGGTTAACCCTCGTTCTTGACCCTCGGCTCAACGCAGCTTTATAGTCCCCCACGTGGTCGTTGCTCCGCAACCTGCCAGAGCTTTCAACCCTTCAACCGAGCATCCAAGTGCGGAATCCTGACGAACAACCTGACCGAAGCTCCCGCCTCGATCCCGGCTCCACGTTCTCCCTCGCCCCGGGCGTACGCCTCGAGCCGCTCGGAGACGGGAGCGCAGTGCTGTACTCCAAGCACCTGGACGAAAGCCTCAGTCTCAACCACACCGCCGCTCTGCTCTGCAGTTTCGCCGATGGTCAGCATACGGTGACTGCAGTTCTGCAAGAGATGGGCCAGATCTTTCCAGGGCAGAACATCGACGAAGACGCCCTCATCGGCTTCCTCCTCGACCTGAAATCGAGGAAATTTGTTCAATGGGATTAGAAAATCGGGGTTGGATACTCCTCGGCTCGGTCTTCCGATGCCGCGGTGTTCCGGAGGAGGTCCGCCCGGATCTGGAAGCCCTCCTCCGGGGCTTCCCCCGCGCGGACGGTCCGTCTGACATCGACTTCGAGGTCTCGAAAAGCGGGGATAGCGTGCTCACCCTGGAGGACGGCCGGGGCTCGCACTGGGAGATGGGAGAGCCGGTCAGCTCCCATCTCGAATACAGGCTTGTCAATACGGCCATCGAGCGCGCCCGGGACCGCTGGGTGCTCCATGCGGGCGCGGTCGCGGCTCCCCGGGGCACCTGCCTCCTGGTCGGTGAGTCCGGGGCGGGCAAGACGAGCCTCACGCTCTGGCTCTGGGCGAGCGGCCTGACCCTGGTGACGGACGACCTCTGCCCCGTCCTCCACGGATCTCTTTCGCCGGAGACCTTCCCTCGCGCCCTTCACATGGACTGCGAGTACTCCCCGCGGCTCCTCGAAAAGCTCCCGCCGCGGCCGGCCAGCTATCCCGCCGACTATTACCCGTTCCCAGGACAGGCGGACTCGACGCCTCCCCCGTTCTCCTCCCTCCTCGTCATCGAACGGGGGCCCCGGCCCGAGGGGGAGATCGAGCCCCTGGGCCAGTCCGAGGCGGCCCATCACCTGTTGAAAGCGGTGATCAAGTCCCCCTCTTTCGAGTTCGGGCAGGCCCTCTCGGACATGCTCCGCCTCTCCGGACAGATCCGGGCCTCCCGCCTCCGCTCCTCCACCCCCGAGGGCGCGGGCGAGGCGGCGCTGGCGTGGATTTCCGGGCTCTAGCCCCAGGCTTGGAGCTTCCTGGAGATCCCTTCCCGCGAAACCTCCGCGAGGAGAGGGAGGAGGGGTTGCTCCGAGAAGAGCCACTCGTGGAGGGCATTGCCCGCCCGCCAGCCGGGCAGCCCGAGCCAGGGCTCGGCCACGAGCAGCGCGGGGAGGAGGCGCCGGAGCACGGTCCTCTCCACCAGTTCCACCTCGAACCCGGCCCCGAGCTCCTCCGCCCCGGGGACGCCGAAGCAGGAGAGGACCCAGAGCGGGCAATACACGGCGCGCTGCGGCCACGCCGCGGCCTCTTTTTCAAAGCGGCCGCGCACCTCGGGAGACAGCGGCAGGTGGAGCGCGAGATCCGCCAGCCACCGCAGCCCTGCGAAGAACTTGTGCCGGGAGAGATGAAGACAGCCGAAGAGGAGCTGGTGCTCGGGCGAGGGGACGCGGAAGCCCCGGCCCTCCCACTCGACCGGCCGGCTCCCCGTCCAGAAGCGGTCGAGAAACCCTGGAGGTGAGTGGGCGTCCAGGTCCCAGTGGACCTCGACCACCGCGCCCCGCCGCTCGAAGCCGAAGTGAAAGTGCTCGTTGAGCAGGGCCTCCCGGTCCTTGAAGGAATCGTCCAGGCGGAAGCCCATCCCGCAGAGCAGGGCCTCGGCCCGCTCGAGGTCCGGGCGGCGCACCAGCACGTCCACGTCGCACTGATAGCGCCCCGCCATGTCCTGCCGCTCGACCCGCAAGGCGGCGCCCTTCAAAAGGACGAGATCGATTTCCTCCCCGGCGAGCCGAGCGAGGGCCTGGGAGAGCTCCTCGTCGCGCAGGAGGTTCTGGATGGCGGAGGACGAGACCTGCTGCCGCAGGCCCGCGAGCCAGGCGGCTTCCCTGGGCCCCAGCCGCTGCTGGCGGGGGCCCAGGACGTTCAAGACGTAGGATTCAACGGAGAGGCGGGCCGCCAGGTCCGAAAGAAGGTCTGTGTCGGCTCCCGCCAAGGCGTCCGCGTCAGACACCCCCAGACACAGACCGATCAGCAACCGCTCCTCGGCCGGATGGCTCCTCCTCCCCACTACTGCGGGAGCGGCAGGCCGAACGCCCGTGTAAGGAAGGCCGCCATCTCCTCTCGCAGCACGTTGTTCCCCGGGCAGTAGCGCAACGGCGACGCGCTGCAGCCATTGGTGATCCCGTCGTTGTAGACCTGCTCGATGTTGCTCGCCGCCCAGAAGCCCGGGTCCACGTCGTCGAAGACCCCGGTGGCCGGCGGCGGCACGAAATCGACGCCGTGCTTGACGCGCACGAGGAAGACGGCCATCTCGGCCCGGGTGACCTGCCCGTTGGGGCAGTAGCGCGACGGGTTCTCGCTGCAGCCCTTGGTCAACCCGTCGGCAAAGAGCTTCTCGATGAACGGGGCTGCCCAGTGGCTGGCCGGGACGTCCTCGAAAACCGTGCCGGTGGCCGGGGGAGGCACGAAATTGGCCCCGTACTTGCCGCGGATCAGGAACACGGCCATCTCCGCCCGGCTGGCGGTGGCGGTCAGACAATAATTACCGCCGCCGCACCCCTTGGTAATCCCCTGGTTCTCGATCGCCTCGACGTACGGCCAGCTCCATCGCGAATAGGGGACGTCGAAGAACGTGTGGTACGCGTACTGGGCGCAGGCGAGGTCGGTCTGGGCGAGCGTGGGGCCGCGCGACGCGTGGACGCCCAACTGGCCGTACATGGTGGCGTTCTGGTCGTCGTGGTGGTCGAAACCCAGAGTGTGGCCCGCGAAGTGGGTGATCACCTCTTTGAAGTCGGTCTCGCCGACGCACTGGGCGCCGTCGTTGACCACCACCGAGAACGACACGGCCGGCTGCCACAGCTCGCCGTCGTGCGTGCCCGTCACGCCAGGGTTGGAGGAGAGCTGGAACAACGCGACCTGGCCGCAGCAGGGCGAGCTCCAGTGCCCGGGGAGCGTCACGCCGCAAGAGGCCGTCATGTCGCCGACCTGCTCGCAGGGGTCGTTGAAGACCACGTCGTTCAAGCCTTCGTAGGCGCTGCCGTCCGCGCAGTTGACCGCGGCCGGCCGAGATCCGCCGTACTGGAGGTTGATCGCCGAGTTCGGGTGGTTGGTCCACGCCGCCGCGGCCTCCTGGACCGCGCTGACGCCGCCGTCCGCGATCCCGACCTGCCCCGGCGTGGTGTGAAAGATGTTCACCGTCTGGGTGTTGTCCTCGAAACCGAACCAGCGGATGGGCCGGCCGGTCGCAGCCGAGGTGCGGAACTGGCACGCCGCGGGTTTCGTGTGGAGAGGGGCCCCCACCATCCCGGACCCCGATTCCGTGGTCGAGGCCTCGGCCTGGAACGTCATCTCCGGCGCTCCCGCCGTTACCGACTTGGCTGACCAGGGGAAGGTGCCCAGGGCCACGGCGGACAGATGATCGAGCAGCGCCTCCTTGCGGTACGTGCCGATCGGCTCCACGCCCCGCCGCGGCACGAGGGACAGCTCCGCGGCCTCCGGGACCGGGCGGAGCACGCCGGTGCGCTCGTCCTCGCGCAGGACGCCGTACGCCAGCATCTTCGTCCGCCAGCGGCCGTTGCCGGCCGGATCGAGGAAGAGGAGGTAGCGCCCGCCCTTCTCGAACTTCGGCACTCCGATCACGCTCATCTCCACGTCCCCCGCCACGCCGCCCTCTTCCCGCACTTCCAGGGTGCCGTTCAACTTCTCACCGCCCACGTGCTCGAGGACGCGGAAAGCGGTGATCGTCGAAGGCTGTTTGCCCTGGACCTCGGTCCATGTGTTCCCCGCCTCGGCGAACACCACGGTCCGGCTGATCCGGGCGAGGGCTCCGAGGTTCGGAGGTGGAGCGATCAAGGAGGCCAGGCCCGGGATCGCGATCAACAAGGTAAAAATCGTCAGGACTGTGAAACGGGGGGCTCGCCGCATGGTAATGAGACTCCTTTTGCAACCTGGGGAGGAAAAACTTTCCCGCGGACCGACTGTCCAATCGCTGCTTTCATCTACGCACATCGAGTCGAGGAAATCCGCTTCCCCTGTTCAAGCGGGTTCAGCACCGGGCCTATACAGCAAAAGGCGTGCCCGGAATCCTTTGATTCCTCCGGGTGTTTGTCTCTTGTGCGTTGGCATGAGGTCCGCAGGGAGAAAGCGCCGCGGTCTGCGTGGCGGACCTTCTAGGTGTAATTCGAAGCCCTGGGCGCTTCTTCTCTGCTCGGAGTACAGCCATGCGAAAGCGCTTCGCCTTCCTGTCCATTCTCTTTTCCTTCCTCTTGATGCCGGTCTCTCCCGCTGGAGCTACCACCGTGGTGCCACCCCAGGACCTGGGGCAGCTCGCGCGTCTCTCCCGCGCCACGGTCTTCGCGCAGGCCGTGGAGTCCCGGGTCGAGGCGGGGGATTCCCTTCCTTACACCATCACCCGCTTCCAGCTCCTCGACCGGATCGCCGGGGCCGACCCGGGCACGGTCTTCGAGGTGCGGGAGCCGGGCGGGAGCCTGGGGAAGGTCGGCGCCGCGGTGCCAGGATCTCCGCGCTTTGAGGAAGGAAAAAATTACCTCCTCTTCCTCGATCCCGCACCGGGCCAACGGTGGCGGTCGAAGACCCTGGCGTACGGTCTCCTCGAGGAGGCCGGGGAGGTCTTGAAGCCTCTCCCCCAGGCGGACCGGATCGAGTTCCATACCAAGGCGTCCGTTGAGCCCGTCGGGATCTACCGTAAATCCGAGCTCCTCGGGCACTTGAAAGAGGTCGCCCGTGGCGCGCGGTGGAACCGGGAGCGGGTCGTGGCTTCGGGGGGCGTCCAGGGCGGGGCCCTCGAATCTACCTTCGAGGCCCTGCACAACGCCCCGGCGGAGTGCGCGTTTCTGACCCACCCGGGAGACGGCCTCCCCATCCGCTGGTTCGACTTCGAGGACGGCACCAAGACGGCGACCATCTCCCCTACGAGCCCGGGGCAGACGGGGATCTCGGACGGTGGGGCCTCGGCCGTCCAGCAGGGGGTTGCCTCCTGGACCAACCATCCCGACTCGGCGATCCGGTTCACCGCCGGGAGCACCCGGGCAAGCAGTGTCGCCTGCTCGGGCAATTTCGACACGGACCAGGGCGCCGTGCTGTTCAACGATCCCTGCGAAGACGTCCCCGACCTCTCCGGGTGCGTCGGGACCCTGGCCTTCGGCGGCGCGTTCTACGACCTCGCGACCCGGCAGCACGACGGCGAGCCCTGGCACTCGGCGACCTCGATCTATGTGATCGTCAACGACGGCGCGCAATGCGTCGGGGAGACCAGCTTCAAGGAGGTGGTGGCGCACGAGCTGGGGCATACCCAGGGCTTCAACCACCACACTCCGCCCAACCCGGCGGACGCCCTGATGTCGGCCAAGCTCAAGGCGGACGGCCTGGGCGCCGCGTTGCGCACCGTCGACAAGCGGTGCGCCGCCTACGCCTACCACACGTTCCGCGACGTGCCCCTGTCGCAGCGGTTCTGGGCCGAGATCGAGGCCATCGAAAACGCGGGGATCACCACCGGCTGCAGCGCCGGCCTCTATTGCCCCAACACCCTCGTCAACCGGGCGGAGATGGCGGTGTTCCTCGTCCGCGCCTCCCATGGCAGCGGCTTCACTCCCCCGCCCGCGACCGGGACCGTGTTCCAGGACGTCCCCGCCACCCACTGGGCGGCGCCCTACATCGAGCAGCTCCGGCGCGACGGCGTCACCAACGGATGCCGGCCCGGCTTCTTCTGCCCCGGCTCCAACGTGCTGCGCTCGGAGATGGCCGCCTTCCTGGTCCGCGCCGAGTACGGGAGCGGCTTTGTTCCACCCTCGGCCACCGGCAGCGTCTTCGGGGACGTCCCGGCCTCCCACTGGGCGGGGGCCTACGTCGAGCAGATCTACCGGGACGGCGTCACCAACGGGTGCAGCGCGAGCCCGCGGCTCTACTGCCCCGACGACAGGGTCTCGCGGGACCAGATGGCGGCCTTCCTGGCCCGGGCCTTCGACCTGGTCCCCTGAACCGCTCGCGCGGTGTCCTGATCCAAGGAGGGATTCCCCCCTGGCCGCTTCGGCCGGGGGGATCTATGATGTTAGCTATGAGCAACCTTCTATTTGCGCCAGATCGCAACACTAGGGAGGACTCAATGCTTTCAAGCGTTCCCCCCGTCTCCCTCTCCGTCCGGCGGATTGCCCGGGCTCTCCTCGCCGTGCTTCTTCTCCTCCCCGCCACGGCCCGCGCGGCCGTCCAGGGAAACTTCATCGACGTCGTCACCTTGACGACGGGCCTTACCGCGCCGGTCGGCGTCACCCACGCGGGGGACGGCTTGGGGCGGTTGTTCGTGGTGGAGCGCTGCGGCCAGATCCGGATCTTTGAGAACGGCGCGCTCCGGTCCACGCCGTTCCTGAACCTGGGAGCCTCGCCCGGCACGAACGTGGTCTCCTGCGGCGGCGAGCGCGGCCTCCTCGGGCTCGCGTTCCACCCGAGCTACGAGACGAACAGCCTGTTCTACGTGTACTACACGCGCAGCGGAGACGGTGCGATCACCATCGCCCGCTATCAGGTGTCCGCCGATCCCAACGTGGCAAACCCGGCCGGAACGGTCCTCCTGACCATCCCCCATCCCGATCAGGCGAACCACAACGGCGGACCTCTCGTGTTCGGGCCGAACGACGGCTACCTTTACATCGGCACCGGCGACGGAGGCGGGGGCGGCGATCCCTACGAGACCGGGCAGAACCTGAACCGTCTCCTCGGCAAGATCCTGCGGATCGACGTCAACAGCGACGACTTCCCTGGAGACGCCAGCCGCAATTACGCCATCCCGCCCACCAACCCCTTCGCCGGGCCCACCGCGGGCGCCGACGAGATCTGGGCCTACGGCGTGAGAAATCCCTGGCGCATCACCTTCGATTCGCTTGGAAACCTTTTCATCGGGGACGTGGGCCAGAACGCCTGGGAAGAGATCGACTTTGGGCCCGCAGGGATCGGCGGGCGCAACTACGGCTGGGACTGCCGCGAGGCAGCCCACACCTACAACGACACGTCCGACATCGTGAACATGCCTCAGGTCCTCAACACGGACTGCTCCGGAAAAACCTTCATCGATCCGATCCTCGAATACGACCATTCGGTCGGCTGCTCGGTCACCGGCGGCTACGTGTTCAGAAACCTCCCGTCGCACTCCTTCTTCGGCAACTACATCTACAGCGACTTCTGCGGCGGGCAGATCTGGCGCGGCATCCCCAACGACTCCGGCGGCTGGACGAGCCAGCAGACCCCGCTGACCGCGACCTTCGGCCTGTCGAGCTTTGGCGAGAGCGAATCGGGCCGCCTCTACGTCACCTATCTCGGCTCCGGCACCGCGGCGGACGGCAGCCTCCGGTGGCTCGCTCCCTACACGTTCCAGGACGTGACGCCCACCCACTGGGCCTGGGCGCACGTCGAGTCCATCAACGAGGAGGGGCTCACCCAGGGGTGCGACCCGACCCCGAGGTACTGCCCGGGAAACCTCGTGAACCGCGCCGAGACCGCGGCCTTCCTCGTGCGAGCCCTCCACGGGCCGGGCTTCACCCCGCCCCCGGCCACCGGGATCTTCGCCGACGTCCCCACGACCCACTGGGCGGCGGCCTACATCGAGCAGCTCCATCGCGATGGCCTTACGAACGGCTGCGCCACCTCTCCCCTGCGCTACTGCCCGGGCGCGGCCCTCACCCGGGCGGAAACAGCGGTCTTCCTGCTGCGCGCCAAGCATGGCGGCGGCTACACCCCGCCGCCGGCCGACGGCTCCCCGTTCACCGACGTCCCGGCGAGCGACTGGGCCGCCCCATGGATCGAGCAGCTCTATGAGGAGGGGATCTCGAACGGCTGCGACACCTCTCCCCTGCGCTACTGCCCGGCGAGCTCCGTCAACCGCGCCGAGATGGCCGTGTTCCTCGCCCGGACCTTCGGCCTGCCCCTCCCCTAGCGCGGGACCACAAAAGGGCAGCGACTGACAATTATTGGCAAAAACACTGCCAGTTCTTGTCCCGGCCGCTGCCCTTATCCGATTCAATTTCCTTTGGAATCAATGACTTGTGATCCTGGCACGACCGGGTATGGGGTTTGCTTTTCTACGTTCCGTGCAAACACAAAAGGCTGGTTCTCTCCGGGTTGGCGGGAAGGCTCTCGCCCCTTCAGTGGGGCTCCTCTTTTCCCAAGTCTTCGCCCCCTTCGTGGGGCTTCTTTTGTCTTCCGCGGCCGCCTACGCCCAGACTTCAACCGCTCCGAGCCCCGCGGTGACGTTCTCCACGCCGGGGCTGAAGCAGGTGAGTCTCCAGGTGTGCAACGATCACGGTTGCGACACCAAGATCACGGACGTGGTGGTGCTGAACCCGATGCCTCAGATCGGGAGCCTCGGAAGCATTCCGGCGGCAGTGGGCGTGGGCCAGCCCGTCACGTTCTCGGCCCAGGCCACGGGCCGGCCTTCTCTCACCTACCGGTGGATTCTCTCGAGCGGAATGAACAATGTCACGCTGCTGGGGAATCCAGCGGTGTGGGACACGAAGTCGCTGCAGATGGGAACCTACACCGGACGCCTCGAAGTCCAGAACACGGAGGGCACCGCCACCTCCGGCCCGTTCGACATCCGCCTCTCCCGGATGACCTTCGGAGACGTACCGCCTACCCATTGGGCCTGGCGGTCCGTCGAAGCCATCTACGATCAGGGGATCACCTCCGGGTGCTCCGCCTCGCCCCTGCTCTACTGCCCGACCCTGAGGGTCAACCGGGCGGAGATGGCGGTCTTCCTCGTGCGCACGACCCAGGGAGCGACCTTCGTCCCCGCAGCCGCGGCCGGAGTTTTCGCGGACGTCCTCCCGGCCCACTGGGCCGCCCCCTCGATCGAGCAGATCTTCCGGGACGGCATAACCCAGGGGTGCCTCGCGAGCCCGCTCTCCTATTGCCCGACGACCCCGGTGGACCGCGCCGAGATGGCGGTCTTCCTCTTGCGCGCGAAGCACGGAGCCGCCTACCTGCCGCCGCCGGCGACCGGGAACATCTTCTCGGACGTGGCGGCCACTCACTGGGCCGCGTCCTGGATCGAGCAGCTCTACAACGAGGGCATCACGACCGGCTGCGGCTCGAACCCCCAGAGCTACTGCCCGAACAACACGGTCTCCCGCGCCGAGATGGCCGTCTTCCTCACTCGCACGTTCGACGTGCCGCTCCCCGCGATCCCCTGACAACGTTTCGCCGAAGGTGAAGACGCCGCGGCGGAGGATCTCCGCCGCGAAGCGGAGATCCTCCCGTCAGGAGTTGGAGCGGGAGAGCGGGATTACGGCCCGACCTGCTGCGTGGGAAGGCCGAAGGTGCGGACCAGGAAGAATGCCATCTGCCAGCGCGTGGCCAGATCGCCCGGGCAGTAGCGGAGGGGGTTCGTCCCGCAGCCGGTCGTGATGTTCTCGTCGTAGAGCTGCTCGATCCAGGGGGCGGCCCAGTGGCTCGCGGGGACGTCCGTGAAGAGCCCGGTCGCCGGGGGCGGGGTGTAGCCGGGGCCGTACTTGGCCCGGAGCAGGAAGATCGCCATCTCCGCCCGGTTCACGTTGTTGTTGGGGCAGTACTGGAGCGGAGACGTGGCGCACCCGGTGGTGAGCCCGTCGTTATAGAGCTGCTCGATCCAGGGCGCCGCCCAGAACCCGATCGAGACGTCCGAGAAGATCCCGCTGGCCGCGGGCGGCGCGAAGGCGGGTCCCCTCCGGGCCCTGAGCAGAAAGGCGGCCATCTCCGCACGCGTCACGAGGCTGTTCGGGCAATAGGCTCCGCCGCCGCAGCCCGAGGTGATCTCCGCCGAGTAGAGTCCCTGGACGGCACCCCAGTAGGTTGCCGAGGCCGGCACGTCCGGGAAGACCGAAAGCGGCCCGATATATCCGGAGCGCTGGGAGGCGAAGTCGTCCAGCTTCAAGGTGCCCGAGGTGCCGTTGTCGACGCCCGAGACCGCGCCCCAGCGGGCGTAGTTGATGCTCGCGGTGTCATTGTCGAGCGACGAGAGCCCGGCCTGAGAGAATCCGTCCACCCACAGGTCGAGCCGGCCGTTGTTGGCGCCGGCGGCCGTGGCCTTGGCCCAGTTGAGCTCGATCACCCGCCAGCCGTCCACGAGGAGGATCTCGTCCGGGATCTCGGCCTGGCTGCCGCCGTCGGTGCGGACGAAGGCGGAGAGCACGTTGTCGCCGCCGGAGCGCCGGGCGACGACGCGCAGGAGCGCATTGCCGGTGATCGCGGGCGGCACCGGATCCGTGCCGTCGTAGGCCGTAAAGACTTCGAATTCGTCGCCCTCGCTCATCGTCAGGCCCCGCAGGTTGACGTAGAAGCGGACCCGGTAGGTGGCCTCGGCCGAGGGGTGGCTCGACTGGACGAAGGCGGGGTTGCGGTCCGGGCTCGCGACGTCGATCTCCAGGCCGTGGCTGCCGGTGTAGCGGGCGAGCCCGCCCACGGACGGCACACCCGGCCGGACCGTGAGCGTGCCGGCGAGCGCCAGGGAGGCGCTTGCGAGGCTCAGGCCCAGCGCCAGAGCGGCGGTGCGACAGAAACGTGTCGTCTCCATTTCCATATCATACCCTCTCAAGCCTTGCGGCCGAAGCTCTCCATTCAATGCCATGAGGTCGAGGTGCCGGATTCGAAGCTGTCCGTGAAGATCCCCGGGCTGTACGCGAGGCAACTCGGATTGGAGGTGGCCCGTGAGACGACGTGGCTGCTCATTCTCGAGGAGACGCGGCCGGGCTGCACGCCGTAGGGATGATTCGTTCCGAACGTCATGGCGATGTTCGTGAAACCTCCGCTGAGCAGATGGCAATAGCTCATGAGGGTTCCGCTCCTCGCTCCCTGGAGCCCGGGGAGGCCCTGGGTGCCGCAGAAACAGCCGTTGGCGCACTCTCCATTGTAACACCCGTCGACCGCCTGGCTTTCGCCGCCGATCCCGTTGTAGCAGTGGGTGTGGGGAGAGTTGAAGTTGTGCCCGATCTCGTGGGAGACGGCGACGATGTCCCACATGACCGTGGGGTTGTTGATGCTGAAGAGCCCGGAGAGGCTGGCCGTGAAGCCGTAGCCGCCGCCCCAGGAGGCGTCTGTGGCGAGCCCCGGGCAGTTCGCGTTGGCGCCGAACCCGCCGCTGCAGAGGACGCCCAGCCAGGCGATCCCTCCGCCCAGGGCGCGGCCGGAGAAGAAGTGCGCGAGGGTGCGCGAGATGCCCGTGTTGTTCTTGTTCCAGTAGCGGCCGAACTCCATCAGGCCGCAGAGCGTGCCGTTCTGAGACCAGGGATCGCTGCTGGTGGTCCACAGGCTCACGGACGGGACCATCAGGGCCGTGTTGATCTCCGACTCGTAGACCGTCGAGGCGTAGGCCAGCAGGTTGACCGCGTAGTTGGTCGCGTTGGTCACGTTGTTGAACTTCAGGTAGAACTCGTAGTCGGTCTCGATCGCGATCCGGGCGGCGTAGGAGGCCGCCTTCTCCACTTTCTCCACGGCCGCGTTCAGGGCGGCCGGCTCCGGCACGCCCAGGGCGGCCAGCGGATCGGTGACCGGGTGCAGTTGATCGTTGCCGCAGGCGAAGCCGCTGCTCGCCGTCTTCAGGCTGATGGGGTCGACCTCGTGCATGGAGAGCGGACCGCCCAGCATCTTCTGGGCCGCTCCATCCTCCTCGCCTCCGATCAGGTAGAGCCCCTCCGGCCGGGTGACGATCCCCTGGACCGTGCCGTCTTCGAGGACCGAGAGGAGGACCCGCGAGCCGGGCTCGCCGTCCACGGCCCCTTTGAAGTAGGCGTTCCGCGGTGCCGGGAGCCGCGTCTCGCCTTCGTCCCCGTGGACGATGATCACGGCGTCGCTCGTGAAGACCTCGAAGCGCTCGAGCACCAAGGCCGCGGCCTCCCCCGTGCCCGCCACTTCGACGTTGTCCAGCAGGAGGCCGCCGCCGGGTGCGGTGGCGAGCACCGCTTCGGCGAGCGCGCCGCTTTCGAAACGCGGGAGCGCCGGAACGGCCGCCGCGGCGGCCGCAAAGCTCATCGAAAAAACCAGTCCCAGGATCGGGACAGCCGCGCGCCGCGCGCGCAAGACAGTGATCATGATCCCTCCTCGACGAAGTGATGAAAAAAAGATTTCATTGCCAGGAGCCCGCGTTGCCCGCTTCGAAACCGTTGCCGAAGATGCCGTTGGGAGGCGCCAGCGGGAAGATGCACTGGTTGACCCGCGCCTGGACGATGGGGGCCAGGAGCGCGACGGTCTGCGGGTGGAAGACCTCCCTGCGCCCGCAGCCGCCGATCCGGTTGCAGTAGCTCATGGACGTGCCCGTGATGCTGGTCACTCCGTTGTAGGAGAACGGCGCCGGGCAGCTCGTGCTCGTGCCGCTGTAGCACCCGCTCTCCGCGTTGTAGCAGGTGTCGATCGGCGGCGAGTAGCAGTGGGTGTGATCGGAGCCGAAGTTGTGGCCGAGCTCGTGGCCGACGATGCTCGAGTCGTTGGCCGAGGTGTCCTGAGCGAACTTGAAGACCTGGGTGAAGCTGTAGCCGGAGAACGTGCTGCAGAGGCCGTTGAGCCAGGCGATGCCCGACGCCGAGGTGGAGCCCGACTGCTTGCCGGAGAGCATCATGGTCAAGGCCCGGCTCACGTTGGCGCACTGCCCGCCGCACCCGCCTCTCCAATAATTCGTGAATTCCTGGAGCTTGGCCCCATCGGCGCCGCCGGTTCCGCTCTGGTTGTAGGGATCGGCCGTGGTCGAGGGGCGCAGGATGGTGAAGCCCTGGACGAGGCGGATCAGGAGGTCGCGCTCGTACATGATGCTGACCCGGGCGATCAGGTTCGCGATGTAGTTGGTGGCCGCGGTGGTGTTGTTGCCGAACTTCAAGCTCATGAGCTCGTTGTCGGTGTCCACCGCGATCGTGGCCCTGTGGAGCGAGGTGATGGCCTTGGCGGTCTCCTGGCCGAGCTCTGCGGGGGACGACAGCGCGGCCAGGCCGTCGCTCTTGTGCCCGCAGCTCCAGGAAGGCTCTCCCCCTTCCGGCTGCAGGGCCTCGGCCGTGGCCACGACGTAGCCGTCCTCGGATTTCCCGGCCGGCAGCAGCTCGTGGACCCCTTCGGCGGTCAAGGCCAGTCCTTCGAGCGACCGGGTGTCGGGATCGACCGTGACGATCAGCCGGGTCTCCGGGTCTTCACCCGAGCGGCCGTG